>NZ_CP156079.1:3789544-4095550 GCF_040892545.1 Paracidovorax avenae | reverse complement strand
GGTCAGGCCAGGCCGCCCAGCAGGGCGAGGCCGAAGAGGCCGACGGCGGCGCCGGCCGCGCGCGGCAGCCAGCGGTTCGCACCGCGCAGGGCCACGCCCAGGCCGATGCCGCCGGCATGCAGGGCCACGGTGGCGGCAAGCATGCCGGCCAGCGTGGGCAGGGCGGCGCCGTCGCCGGCCAGTTCGTGGCCGTGGGCGATGCCGTGGAAGACAGCGAAGACGCCGACCAGCGCCGCGGCGGCGGGCGCGGGCAGGCGGCGCTGCGTGGCCACCAACAGGCCCAGCACCAGCAGCGAGGCGGCGATCATGGGCTCCACGGCGGGCAGCGACAGGCCCGCCAGGCCCGCGAGCGCACCCACCAGCAGCATGCCGGCGAAGCCCAGGGGCGCCGCCAGCAGTTCGCGGCGGCTGCGCGCGGCCAGGGCGCTCCAGAGGCCCACGGCCACCATCGCGGCGAGGTGGTCCATGCCGGTCAGCGGGTGCAGGAACCCGGCGGTGAAGCCGTGGTGGTGGCCGGCATCGGCGCCGGTGTGGGCCAGCGCCGGCAGCGCGGCAGCGGCAAGCAGTGCGGGCAAGAGGGAACGGGCAATGCGCATGGGGAGGCTCCGGGAGCAGGGGGAGGGGGCGGGGCAGTCCGCAGTCCGCCGTCAGGCGATGGGCTGGTGGACGGTGACGAGCTTGGTGCCGTCGGGGAAGGTGGCTTCGACCTGGATGTCCGAGATCATTTCCGGCACGCCCTCCATCACGTCGTCGCGCGTGAGGACTTCGCGGCCTTCGCTCATGAGCTGTGCCACGGTCTTGCCGTCGCGGGCACCTTCCAGCACGGCCGCGGAAATCAGCGCCACCGCCTCCGGGTAGTTGAGCTTGAGGCCGCGCGCCTTGCGGCGTTCGGCCAGCAGGGCGGCGGTGAAGAGAAGCAGCTTGTCTTTTTCCCGGGGGGTCAGTTCCATGGGTGGTTCCGTCGGTCGCCTCAACTGGGCCGACATCGTAAAGCAGGAATCTTGCCAAGGGGAGCGGCGGAGGGTGTCACGTGGATGTAACCCGCTGTTACTAGGATGCGCCCCGGCCCCACGACCGGTCCGCTTGAAAGAAAGACACACCACATGCAGGCATCCCGCTGGATTCATCCTTTCGCAGCGGCGCTGGCCATCGGCGGCGCGCTCACCCTCTCCGGCTGCGACGGCGGCGGCTCCGGCATCGCCGCAGATGCCGCCAGCGCACCCGCCAACATCCAGGCCGCCTGGGTGGTGGTGGGCGAAGGCAGCCATGCCACGGCCCGGGTGATCACCAGCTACACGCTGCCGGCCGGCTCGGCCGCGGACGCCAGCGTCTGCCCCCGCATCGTGGTGGACAACCAGCCTGGCCGCATGGCGCTGCGCGTGGGCGCCGCTACGGTGGCGCAGCGGACCACCGCGAGCGATCCGTCCGATTCCAAGCCTTCGGCGTTTCCCGTGTCGGTCTGCGAGACGGTGCTGCCCGACTCGGCCCGCCAGGTCACCGTGGCCGACCGCACCCTGCCGCTGCCGAAGGCGCAGCCGCAGCGCGTGCTGCTGATCGCCGACACGGGCTGCCGCCTCAAGAAGGCGGACAACGCCTGGCAGCCCTGCAGCGATCCCGTGGCCTGGCCTTTCGCCACGGTCGCTGCGACGGCCGCCGCCATGGCGCCGGACCTGGTGCTGCACATCGGCGATTACCACTACCGCGAAAACGCCTGCCCGGGCGACGTGGCGGGCTGCAAGGGCAGCCCCTGGGGCTATGGCTGGGACACCTGGCAGGCGGACTTCTTCCAGCCCGCCGCCCCGCTGCTGGCCGGCGCGCCCTGGATCATGGCGCGCGGCAACCATGAAGAGTGCGCGCGCGCCGGGCAGGGCTGGTTCCGCTTCCTGGACCCGCGCGCCTACAGCGAGCAGGGCTCCTGCAACCTGCCGGCCAACGACAACGTGGGCAACTATTCCGAGCCCTATGCGGTGGCCCTGGGCGGGGATACGCAGGTGATCGTGTTCGATTCGGCCAAGACAGGCAAGACGGCGCTCAAGAGCACGGACCTGCAGTTCGGCATCTACCAGAAGCAGTTCCAGAGCGTGGCCGCGCTGGCGGCCAAGGCCGGCGTGGCGACGAACATCTTCACCAACCACCACCCCATCCTGGCCTTCGCGCCGGTGGCCGGCAGCACGCCCGCGCCGGGCAATGCGGCGCTGCAGTCGGCCATGGCCGGCCTCTACCAGCAGGCCTACTATCCGCCAGGCGTGCATGTCGCGCTCCACGGCCACGTGCACGACTTCCAGGCCATCAATTTCGCGTCGGGCCATCCGGCGACGCTGGTGACCGGCAACGCGGGCGACAACCTCGACGTGGCGCTGCCCGATCCGCTGCCGGCCAGTGCCTCTCCCGCGCCGGGCACCACCATCGACCGCATCACCCACCACGCGAGCTTCGGCTTCGCGATGATGGAGCGCCGCGCGTCACCCGCGACCGGCTGGACCTTCAAGGCCTATACGACCACCGGCAAGCTGCTGGCCACGTGCCAGCAGTCCGGCCGCACGCTGGCGTGCGACAAGACGGGCTTCCTGGCGCCGTGACGGCACGCTGGCGGAGCCGGCTCGCGGCCATCGCGCTGGCGTGGCTGCCCCTGGCGGCGCCCGCCGCCGCGCCCGGTGCGGCCGGCGTGCCCGAGGCGCAGGTCCTGCTGCTGCCGGGCGTGCCGGCCCAGGCGGTGGTGGGCTGGGTGGGGCGCACGCCCCAGGTGGCCTCGCGCGTGGACCCGACCCGGGCCGTGTTCGCTCCCGATCCGGAACTGGTGCGCCTGGGAGAGAGGCTGTTCAACGACCCGCGGCTGTCGCGGCCGCGCGGCACGTCGTGCGCGGCATGCCACGACCCGGGGCGGGCCTTCGGCCCCAGCCTCGCCACGCCCCGCGCGCTGGCCGGGCCGGGCACCTCCGAAGGCAGCCGGCCCGGTCGCTTCGGCGCGCGCACGGCGCCCTCGCTGCTCTACGTGCGCTACGTGCCGCGCCGCCATTTTTACCAGGACGACGACGCGCCCTTCGCCTCGCCCTTCGGGGGCCTGTTCGCCGACGGGCGGGCCGACACGCTGGCCGAGCAGGTCCGCGGCCCCTTGCTGGATTCGCGCGAGATGAACAACGGCACCCCGGCGCAACTGCTGCGCTCGGCACAGCGCAGCGGGCTGGCGGCGGAGCTGGCACCGCGCTTCGGTGCGGCCGTGCAGCGCGATCCCGAGGCACTGCTGCGTGCCCTGGGCGCGGCCTTGCAGGCCTTCCTGCGGAGCGACGCCATGGCACCGTTCAGCTCGCGCTTCGACGACTACCTGCGCGGCCAGGGCACGCTGTCGCCGGCAGAGCAACGCGGGCTGGCACTGTTCCGCAACCCGGACAAGGGCAACTGCGCGTCCTGCCACACCATGGCGGAGACAGCGTCGCGGCCCGAGCGGTCGCTGTTCACCGATTTCGGGTACGACGCGATCGCCGTGCCGCGCAACCGGCGGCTGGCGGACAACCGCGATCCGCGCCATTTCGATACCGGGCTGGACGCCACGGCGCGGCGCCTGGGCTGGCCGGAGCCGGGGCAGTGGTGCGCCTACCTGCGCACGCCGGGGCTGCGCAACGTGGCGGTACGCCAGCGTTTCATGCACAACGCGGTGTTCGGCGACCTGCGCGACGCGGTGGCGTTCTACAACACGCGCTCCACCGATCCCGCGCACTGGTATGCCGGCGGCCAGCCCTTCGACGACGTGCCGAAGGAATGCCGCGGCAATGTCAACGTCAACTCGCCGCCGATGAACCGGCGTGCCGGTACCGCGGCGGCGCTGTCCGACGCGGAGATCGACGATCTCGTCGCCTTCCTGCGCAGCCTGACCGACAAGGCCTACGCCGGCCGCATGCCCCCTGCGCGCTGAGGCGTGCAGCGCCGCGGGCGGGGCGGGTGGCATGAATGCTGCACCTGCGGGGCGTGCCGTCCGCCCCCGTTTCCACTTCCCTGCCACCGCATGACGCCGCAGAAGGCGAGGCGCCGCAGCGCATCGTCAAGGTGCGCCGCGACTACAACAGCTGGGTGGGCAGCGAGACGCTGGAGGACTACGCGCTGCGCTTCACGCCGCAGCGCTTCCGCAAGTGGTCTGCCTGGCGGGTGGCCAACACGGCCTTCGGGGCGGCTTCGTTCCTGATCCTGGAGGCGGTGGGCGCCACGCTGCTGGTGCAGTACGGCTTTGCCAACGCCTTCTGGGCCATCCTGGCGACGGGGCTCATCATCTTCCTGGCCGGCATGCCCATCAGCGCCTATGCGGCGCGCTACGGGGTGGACATGGACCTGCTCACGCGCGGAGCGGGCTTCGGCTACATCGGCTCGACCATCACCTCGCTGATCTACGCGAGCTTCACCTTCGTCTTCTTCGCGCTGGAGGCCGCCGTGATGGCCTATGCGCTGGAACTGGCGCTGGACATTCCGCCCGCCTGGGGCTACGTGCTCTGCGCGCTGGTGGTGATTCCGCTCGTGACGCACGGCGTGTCGGCCATCAGCCGGCTGCAGGTGTGGACGCAGCCGGTCTGGCTGGTGATGCTGCTGGTGCCGTTCGGCTATGTGCTGGCGCGCGATCCTGGTGCATTCGCGGGCATCGTGCACTATTCCGGGGATCGCGGCGGCTCGGCGGCTTTCGATCTGCACCTTTTTGGCGCAGCGCTCACGGTGGGGATCGCCCTCATCACCCAGATGGGGGAGCAGGCCGACTACCTGCGCTTCATGCCGGCGCGCACGCGCGCGAACCGGTGGCGCTGGTGGGCCGGGGTGCTGGCCGGCGGGCCGGGCTGGGTGGTGCTGGGCGTATTCAAGATGCTGGGCGGCGCGCTGCTGGCCTACCTGGCGATCACCCTGAGCGTGCCGCCCGAGCGGGCCGTGGACCCCAACCAGATGTACCTGGCCGCCTACGGCTACGTGTTCGCGGACTACCGCTGGGCGGTGGCGGCCACGGCGCTCTTCGTGGTGGTGTCGCAGATCAAGATCAACGTGACCAATGCCTATGCGGGCTCGCTCGCGTGGAGCAATTTCTTCTCGCGCCTCACGCACAGCCACCCGGGGCGCGTGGTGTGGGTGGTGTTCAACACGCTCATCGCCTTCATGCTGATGGAGATGAACGTGTTCACCGCGCTGGGGCAGGTGCTGGGGCTGTACTCCAACATCGCCATCGCCTGGATGATGGCCGTGGTGGCCGACCTGGTGGTGAACAAGCCGCTGGGGCTGTCGCCGCCGGGCATCGAATTCAAGCGCGCGCACCTGTTCGACGTCAACCCGGTGGGCGTGGGGGCGATGGCGCTGGCCTCGCTGCTCTCGGTCGTGGCGCACCTGGGGCTGTTCGGGCCGATGGCGCAGGCGTTCTCGGCGGTGATCGCGATGGTGACGGCCTTCGTCGCGGCGCCCGCCATTGCCTGGGCGACGGGCGGGCGCTACTACCTGGCGCGCACGGGGGCGGCGCCGCAGGCCTGCGGTGCGGGGGGCTGCGAGGGCTGCGGTGGCGGTGGATCGGCCTCTGCCACGGCCGCGCTGCCCGCCATGCTGCGCTGCGTGGTCTGCGAGCGCGAATACGAGGCGCCGGACATGGCGCACTGCCCCGCCTACCGGGGCCACATCTGCTCGCTGTGCTGCACGCTGGATGCGCGTTGCGGCGACATGTGCAAGCCCCATGCGCACCTGGCGGTGCAGTGGGCCGGGGCGCTGCGCTGGCTGCTGCCGCGCAGTGCGTGGCGGCTGTTGGATTCCGGGCTGGGGCATTTCCTGCTGCTGATGCTGGTGATCGCGCCGCTGCTGGCGGCGGTGTTCGGGCTTTTCTACCACCAGGAGACGCAGTTCCTGGGCGTGCCGGGCACCGGCTCGGCGCCGCTGCGCTCGGGGCTGCTCAAGGCCTACCTGGCGCTGCTGGTCATCTCGGGCATCGTGGCCTGGTGGCTGGTGCTGGCCCACAAGAGCCGCAAGGTGGCACAGGAGGAGTCGAACCGGCAGACCCACCTGCTGCAGCGCGAGATCGCCCTGCACCGGCAGACCGACCAGGCCCTGCAGGAGGCCCGCCGCACCGCCGAGCAGGCGCGCGGCGTGGCCGAGGAGGCGCGCGAGGAGGCCGAGCACGCCCGCCGCCTCGCCGACCAGGCCAACCAGGCCAAGAGCCGCTACATCAGCGCCATCAGCCATGAGCTGCGCACGCCGCTCAACAGCATCCTGGGCTACGCGCAGCTGATGGGCGAGGACGCCTCCGTGCCGCCGCACCGCCGGCAGGCCGTGGGCGTGATCCGGCGCGGCGGCGAGCACCTGCTGACGCTGATCGAGGGCACGCTGGACATCGCCCGCATCGAGAGCGGCAAGCTCACGCTGCAGGTGCGGCCCATGCGCTTCGCCGATTGCCTGCACGAGATGGTCGAGATGTTCGAGCCCCAGGCCCGCGCCAAGGGGCTGGCGTTCCGCTTCGATCCGCAGGGCGTGCTGCCCGAGGTGGTGCGCGGCGACGACAAGCGCGTGCGGCAGATCCTCATCAACCTGATCGGCAACGCCATCAAGTTCACCGCCACGGGGCATGTGCGCCTGGGCGTGCGGCATGCGCGCGAGCTGGCCCTGATCGAGATCGAGGACAGCGGACCGGGGCTGACCGAGGCCGAGCGCGCGAGCATTTTCGAGCCCTTCGAACGCGGCGCGGCCAGCAGCCACGGCGCGGCGCCCGGCGCGGGCCTGGGGCTGACCATCGCCAAGATGCTGACCGAGCTGATGGGCGGCGAGATGACGGTGACCAGCACCCCCGGGGCCGGCGCGCTGTTCCGCATCCGGCTCTTCCTGCCCGAAGTGCATCCCGGCGCCCTGGGCGCGGCCGAGCTGCGCGCCGCCGGCCCGCGGCCCGCGCGGCGCGGCTATGCCGGCCCGCGCCGCCGCCTGCTGGTGGTGGACAACGAAGAGCCCGACCGCGAGCTGCTGGTGCAACTGCTGGCGCCGCTGGGCTTCGACCTGCGCACGGCCGCCAGCGGGCACGATGCGCTGGACCTGCTGGCCGCCGGCTACCGGCCCGACGTGGTCTTCATGGATCTGGCCATGCCCGGCATCGACGGCTGGGAGACCATCCGCCGCCTGCGCGCGGCCGGCCATACGCAGGCGCACGTGGCCGTGGTCTCGGCCAATGCCTTCGACAAGGGGCTGGAGAACGACGTGGGCATCAGGCCCGAGGATTTCATCGTCAAGCCCGTGCGCCATACCGAGTTGCTGGACTGGCTGGAGCGGCGCCTGGCGCTGCAGTGGGTGGAGGAAATGGCCGCGGCCCCCGCGGCAGCGCCTCCGCCCCCGGCCGCCGGCCCCGATGCAGCCCTGCCCGATGCCGCACGGCTCGCGACGCTGGCCGAGGCCGTGGAGCTGGGCTACTACCGGGGCGTGATGGCCCAGCTGGCGGAGATCGAGGCCGCGCAGCCCGAATGCGCCGGCTGGGTGGCCCGGGCGCGCGCGCTGGCGCGGCAGTTCCAGTTCGAGGCGCTGGCCCGCCTCATGGCATCCTCCTGATCCCGATGACCGACCTGCCTTCGCCTTCCGCCTCCCATGCGCCGCCATCCGGGCGCGCCGCGCCGCTGATGGACAGCGACAGCGCCGGCCTGGTGCTGATCGTGGACGACGTGCCCGACAACCTGGCCGTGCTGCACGACGCGCTGGACGAGTCCGGCTACACGGTGCTGGTCGCCACCAGCGGCGAGACCGCGCTGGCCCGCGCCGCCCAGGCCATGCCCGACGTGGTGCTGCTCGACGCCATGATGCCCGGCATGGACGGCTTCGAGGTCGCGCGCCGCCTCAAGGCCCTGCCGGCCACCGCGCACATCCCCATCATCTTCATGACCGGCCTCACCGAGACCGAGCATCTGGAGGCGGCCCTGGCCGCGGGCGGGGTGGACTACGTGACCAAGCCCATCAAGCCGCGCGAGGTGCTGGCGCGCATGAACGTGCACCTGCAGGGCGCGCGGCGGGCCCGGCAGGACATGCGCCAGGCGGGCCAGGCGCGCAATGCGCTGGATGCCTTCGGCTACGCCAGCATCACCGTGCGCGCGAGCGACGGGCGGCTGATGTGGCAGACGGCACTGGCGCGCACGCTGCTGCGGGAGTATTTCAGCGCCGATGGGGCGCAGGGTGGGGAGGCCGGGGAGCCCACGGCCGATCCGGTGGCCGTGCCATTGCCCGTGGCCGAATGGCTGCGGGCCCAGCTGCCGCAGGTGCCGGCCTTCGCGGCGCAGCAGATCGAACCGCCGCGCCTGGTGGTGGAGCGCGGCGCGCGGCGCCTGTCGTTCAGCCTGCACCAGCAGACCGGCGACAGCGAGGGCGGCGGCGACTGGCTGGTCGTGATGCGCGAAGTGTCCGATGCGGCGGTGATCGAGGCGCTGGCGCTGGGTTTCCGGCTCACGGCGCGCGAGGCCGAGGTGCTCTACTGGCTGCTCAAGGGCAAGACCAACCGCGACATCGGCGACATCCTGGGATCGAGCCCCGCCACGGTGAAGAAGCACCTGGAACGCGTCTATGTGAAGCTGGGCGTGGAAACGCGCACCGCCGCCGCCGGCATCGCCATGGCGCGCATCCGGCAGACGCATCCGCAGTTCGAGGGCTGAGGGCCGTTGCCCCGGCTCACCGCGGGCCCCTGGCGTGCCCTCAGCGCGTCGCCATGTGGGCCAGCATCCCGTTCACGAGGGCGTCGAACGTGACACGGCAGCGCGGGCTGCTGCGAAGGTCTTCGTGCATGGTGACCCAGGTCTCCATGGGCACGGTGAAGCCGCGGGGCATCAGGCGTACCAGGTCGGGGGAGCGCCGCGCCAGCGGAACCTGGCACATCCCGATGCCGGCGCCCGCTCGGATCAGCGCCAGCTGCGCGAGGTTGCTGTCGCTGCGCAGCGAGAACATGTGGCGCCGCAGCCCCTTCAGCGAGCCCTCGACCTGGCGGATGAAGGCGGTGGCCTGGTCGTAGCCGATGAGCGTGTGCGCGGCCAGCTGCTCCAGGTTGCGCGGCGTGCCGTGCCGTTCGAGGTAGTCCCGCCGCGCGTGCAGGCCCACGTCGATGTGTCCCAGGCGCCGCGCCACCAGTTGTTCCTGCCGGGGCGTGGCCATGCGCACGGCGATGTCGGCCTCGCGGTGCAGCAGGTCCTGCACGCGGTCGGTCAGTACCAGCTCGACGGCCAGGGCCGGGTGCGCGCTCCGTAGTGCGGCGATCACGGGTGGCAGCACCTCCACCCCGATCACGTCGCTGCAACTCACCCGCACGGTCCCCTTGACACCTCCCTCCGCGCCGCCCTGGCTGGCGGCCGTGCGTTCGAGGGACGCCGCCAGGCTGGCCATCGCCCGGGCCTGCGGGTGCAGTGCCTGCGCCGCCTCCGTGGGCATCAGCCCCGTGGGCGACCGGGTGAAGAGAGGGGTGCCCAGCGCCTTTTCCAGCGATTCCACATGGCGCCCCGCCGTGGGCTGGGTGATGCCCAGAGTGCGTGCCGCGCCCGATAGCGATCCTTCGGTCAGCACGGCCAGGAAAGTGCGGTAGAGCTCCCAGCCGATATTCGTTTTGGCCATGCATAAATGTATATCCGCTGCCTCATCCTGCCCAATTCCCATTGAACCAGGCCTTTCGCAGAATCGACTCCATCGGCCCTGGCGGCCTCGACAAGGAGATGGAATGGCGGATCGTTGCAGGACGGCCCTGGTGCTGGGCGCTACCGGAGGCATCGGGGGCGAGGTGGCGCGGCAATTGCTCGACGCGGGTTGGACGGTGCATGCGCTGGCGCGCGGCGGGGCCCCGGCGGCACCGTGCGGCGACGGGATCGTCTGGTTTCGCGGGGATGCCATGCGCCGGGAGGACGTGGCGCGGGCCGCGCAGGGGTGTTCGGCCATCGTGCATGCCGTCAACCCTCCCGGCTACCGCGACTGGGATACCCTGGTCATGCCGATGATCGAGAACACCATCGCCGCTGCGGCGGCACTGGGTGCGACCATCGTGTTGCCGGGCACGGTCTACAACTTCGGGCCCGATGCGTTCCCGTGCATCACCGAGGGCGCCCCCCAGCATCCTGCCACCCGCAAGGGCGCCATCCGGGTGCGGATGGAAGAACGCCTGCAGGCAGCCAGCCGGCAGGGGTGCCGCGCCATCATCGTGCGGGCCGGAGATTTCTTCGGGCCGAAGCCGGGCAACAGCTGGTTCTCGCAGGGCCTGGTCCGCCCGGGGCGGCCCGTGGCGTCGGTCTCCAACCCGGCGCGGCCGGGCGTGGGACACCAGTGGGCCTACCTGCCCGATGTGGCGCGCACCATGGTGGCCCTGCTGGAGCGGCGCGAATCGCTGGCGGCGTTCGAGCGGTTCCACGTGGCCGGCCACTGGGATGCCACGGGCCTGCAGATGGCCGAGGCCATCCGGCAGGTGGTGCAGCGGCGTTGCGGAACCGTGCCGCGCATGGCGCGCACGCCCTGGTGGCTGCTGCGCCTCGCTGCCCCTTTCGTGCCCACGCTGCGCGAATTGATGGAGATGCGCTACCTGTGGGAGCGGCCGGTGCGCATGGACAACACCCGCCTGCTGGAGGTGCTCGGCCATGAGCCGCATACGCCGCTCGAGGTGGCGGTGGAGGCCTCGCTCGACGGCCTGGGCTGTCTGGTTCGGGCGGGCCGGTAGCCGCGCCGGGGGGCCGTTGCCGGGCTCAGCGCCCCACGGCCTTTTCCAGCTCGGCCTTGTTCATTTTCGAGCGGCCGGCAATGTTCTTCTTGCGCGCCTCTTCGTAGAGCTGCTCGCGCGTGCGGCCCTGCGCGCCGGTATGCGAGCGCTGGCCGCCGCGCACGGGCGCGGGAGTGTCGTGCACGGTCTTGGGGTTGGCCTTCTTCGCCTCGCCGTGCTGGGCGCGCTCCTTGTTGACGGTGCGCGCCGCAATCTGTTCGGCCGTCTTTTCGCTGCGGCCGCGTTGCTTGACGCTGTCCTTGATGTGTTCGTACTGGCGTTCGCGTTTGTCGCTCCAGGCGGCTCGGGGCATGGCGGACTCCTTGGCGTTGTCGATAAAGGGAAAACGGGAAAGACCCTTGCGCTATCTGACGGCCTGCGGTGCCCCGCGCATGTCGGCGCCGCGGGCCTGCCGCCGTAGGACGTGGCACCGCCATGGCTCTCATGCGCCTGTCAAATTGGTAATACCAATTTGAGGTGATGCGGTATGATTGCTGGTCGCTCCCGGGTTTTCCCTGTTGGTTGAGGTGCTGTGTGTCTTCGAGAATGCGCTCCATCGCGTTGATTGGTTTTATTGGTCATACCAATATTGGTGGGCTAGCAGACCATTGCAACGGCGTCTTCTCTTCCCATTCCACACCGACCCGCCATGCAAACCCTCTGGCAACAGAACTACGACCCCGCCGGAAACATCTGGATTTCCGCGCTGGTGGCGCTCATTCCCATCGTCTTCTTCTTCCTCGCTCTGACCCGCCTGCGCCTGAAGGGCTACCAGGCAGGCACGGTCACCGTGCTGCTGTCGCTGGCCGTGGCGCTGCTTTTCTACCGGATGCCGGCGAGCGCCGCGCTGGCCTCTGCCGTGTATGGCTTCCTCTACGGCCTGTGGCCGATCGCCTGGATCATCGTGGCCGCGGTGTTCCTCTACAAGATTTCGGTGGCGACGGGGCAGTTCGCCGTTATCCGCTCGTCGATCCTCTCCGTCACGGAAGACCAGCGGCTGCAGCTCATCCTGGTGGGTTTCTGCTTCGGCGCGTTCCTGGAGGGCGCGGCGGGCTTCGGTGCGCCGGTGGCCATCACCGCGGCGCTGCTGGTGGGGCTGGGGTTCAGGCCGCTCTATGCCGCCGGCCTGTGCCTGATCGCCAATACGGCCCCCGTGGCCTTCGGCGCCATGGGCATTCCCATCATCGTGGCCGGGCAGGTGTCGGGCGTGGACGCGTTCGCCATCGGCCAGATGGCCGGCCGGCAGCTGCCGTTCATGACGGTGATCGTGCTGTTCTGGATCATGGCGATCATGGACGGATGGCGTGGCGTGAAGGAAACCTGGCCCGCCGTGCTGGTGGGCGGCGGCACCTTCGCGGGCATGCAGTTCCTGACGGCCAACTACGTCGGTCCCGAACTGCCGGACATCACCTCGGCCATCGTCTCGCTGGTGGCGCTGACGCTGTTCCTGAAAGTCTGGCAGCCCCGGCGCATCTTCCGCTTCGAGGAGGAGCCCGCGGCGGCCGGCGCACGGCCTGCAGCAGCCGGTGCCGCCAGCGGCGTGCCGCTGACGGCCGGCGCGGTCTTCAAGGCCTGGTCGCCCTTCATCATCCTCACCGCCGTGGTCACGCTCTGGAGCATCAAGCCCTTCAAGGCACTGTTCGCGGCGCAGGGCGCGCTGGCCTCCACCGTGGTCAACATCCCGGTGCCGTTCCTGCACAATCTGGTCGAGAAGATGCCTCCGGTGGTCGCCTCCGCGGCGCCCTACGGTGCGGTGTACACCTTCAACTGGCTGTCCGCCACGGGCACGGCCATCCTGATCGCCGCGCTGGTCACGATCGCGTCCACCCGCCTGTCGCCGGCCAGGGCCGTGGCGACGCTCGGCGAGACGTTCAGGGAGCTGGCCGTGCCGATCTATTCCATCGGCATGGTGCTGGCCTTCGCCTTCATCGCCAACTACTCCGGCCTGTCCGCCACGCTGGCGCTCGCCCTGGCGCACACGGGCCAGGCCTTCACCTTCTTCTCGCCCTTCCTGGGCTGGATCGGCGTGTTCCTGACCGGCTCCGATACCTCGGCCAACGCACTGTTCGCCGCGCTGCAGGCCACCACCGCGCAGCAGCTGGGCCTGCCGCAGGTGCTCACCGTGGCGGCCAACACCACGGGCGGCGTCACGGGCAAGATGATCTCGCCGCAGTCCATCGCCATCGCCTGCGCGGCGGTGGGCCTGGCCGGGCGCGAGTCGGACCTGTTCCGCTTCACGGTGAAGCACAGCCTGGTCTTCGCGGCCATCATCGGAGTGATGACGACGCTGCAGGCGTACGTTTTTCCGTGGATGATCCCGGGGCATTGATGAACACCCCCCTGAGCGGCTGCGCCGCTTCCCCCCGCTCTCGCCGTGCTGCGCACGGCGGGCAGGGGGACGCCGCCGGTGGCCGGGCAAAGCCCGTTCCACGGCGTCCGCTGGCCTGGCCTGCTCCGCGGCCATCGGACCGGAAAGGCTGTGCGGGGTTCATGCAACGCGCGTGGTGCCTGGCGCCGCGGGATCATCCCTGAACTCTCTAGGAACCACACAATGCGCCTGGCCGATCACGTCGTCGAGAAACTGCTTGCCCTGGTGCAGTCCCGCGGGCTGCAGGCCGGGCAGCGGCTGCCTGCCGAGCGGCAGCTGGCGGAGGAGCTGGGCGTGTCGCGCACTTCCGTGCGCGAGGCGATCCAGAAGCTCGTGAGCCAGGGCGTGCTGGCCAGCCGGCGCGGCGACGGCACGTATGTGCAGGCGGGCGGATCGGCGGAGTGGCTGCAGCCCGCGGTGGCGCCGCTCACGCGGCTGATGGAGTCCGATCCGCACTACCGCTACGACGTGCTCGAAACCCGCCATGCGCTGGAAAGCAGCACCGCCTGGCTGGCCGCCCAGCGCGCCACCGCCGAGGACAAGGACCGCATCCGGCGCTGCTTCGACGTGATGATGCAGCACCAGCAGAGCGGCAACGCCGAACTGGCGTCGCGCGCCGATGCGCAGTTCCACCTGGCGATCGCCGAAGCCTCGCACAACCTGGTGCTGGTGCAGGTGATGCACAGCCTGTTCACCATGGTGCTGTCCACCGTCGAGCGCAACCGCCACGACATGTTCCGCCTGAGCGAGCCCGTCACCATGCAGGCGCTCACCGCGCAGCACCAGGACCTCATGCAGGCCATTCTCGACAGCGACCCGCAGCGGGCCCGCCAGTGCATCGGCGAGCACCTGGAGCATGTGCGCGCCACCATCCAGCGCCTGGACGAGGACCGCGCCCGCCGCGAGCGTTCCACGCGCATGCCCGTGGACGCGGGCCCCGCGCCGCTGCTGCCCCCCCATTGACCCGACAACCATGATCATCTCTTCCACCGCCGACTACCGCGAAGCCGCGCGCAAGCGCCTGCCTCCCTTCCTTTTCCACTACATCGACGGCGGCGCCTATGCCGAGCAGACCCTGCGCCGCAACGTCGAGGACCTGGCCGCGGTCGCGCTGCGCCAGCGGGTGCTCAAGGACATGAGCCGACTCGACACCAGCATCGAGCTGTTCGGCGAAAAACTTTCCATCCCCGTGGCGCTGGCACCCGTGGGCCTGACGGGCATGTACGCGCGGCGCGGCGAAGTGCAGGCCGCGCGTGCGGCCGACCGGCACGGCGTGCCGTTCACCATGTCCAGCGTCTCGGTCTGCCCGATCGAGGAGGTGGCGCCGAAGCTCGGCCGGCCGATGTGGTTCCAGCTCTACGTGCTCAAGGACCGCGGCTTCATGAAGAACGCGCTGGAGCGCGCCCAGGCGGCGGGCTGCACGGCGCTGGTGTTCACCGTGGACATGCCCGTGCCCGGCGCGCGCTACCGCGACGCGCATTCCGGCATGAGCGGCCCCAACGCCGCGCTGCGCCGCTACTGGCAGGCCGCCACGCACCCGCGCTGGGCCTGGGACGTGGGCGCGCTGGGCCGCCCGCACGACCTGGGCAACATCTCCACCTACCTCGGCAAGCCCACGGGGCTGGCCGACTACATGGGCTACCTGGGCTCCAACTTCGATCCTTCCATCTCGTGGAAGGACCTGGAGTGGATCCGCGCGTTCTGGAAGGGGCCCATGCTCATCAAGGGCATCCTGGACCCGGAGGACGCGAAGGACGCCGTGCGCTTCGGCGCGGACGGCATCATCGTCTCCAACCATGGGGGGCGGCAGCTCGACGGCGTGCTCTCCTCGGCGCACGCGCTGCCGCCCATCGCCGATGCGGTGAAGGGCCAGATCAAGATCCTGGCCGACTCGGGCATCCGCAACGGGCTGGACGTGGTGCGCGCCATCGCGCTCGGCGCCGACGCCGCGATGATCGGCCGTGCCTTCATCTACGCACTGGCCGCGGCGGGCGAGGCCGGCGTGAAGCATGTGCTGGAGCTGCTCGAAAAGGAAATGCGCGTGGCGATGACGCTCACCAGCGTCGCGAAGGTCTCCGACATCACGGGCGAGCTGCTGGTGAAGGCCTGAGCGCCTGAGCGCACCCCACGCGCGTCGGGGTGTGTGGCTCCCTCCACGTCACTGGTATATAAATTCCATTCAGGAGGTACGTGATGAGGTCGGCTGTTTTTCTCGCGGTGTGGCTTGCTGCTTCGATGGGTTCGACCGGCGCGGCGGCCCAGACCCGGTGCCCCTCGGGTGTCCAGGCCGGTGGAGCGCAGTGCCTGCCCGACGACGAGGCGGCCGCGCCGCCACGGCCCACCGGGGAGTGGGTGAAAACCTGGGGGGCCATGGTGAGTTCCAACGCGGGCCGAGGCGCCTGGACCTCTTCGGGCAAGACCACCGAGGAAGCCGCGCGCCAGGATGCGCTGGGCAAGTGCCGTGCCACCGGCGTGCGCGACTGCGTGGTGGACATGGCTTATTTCAACCAGTGCGCGGCTGTCGCCGGGGCGAACGGCGGCAAGGCCGGCAGCATCGATACCGGCAAGGACGAAAGCGTGGCCAGCCAGCGGGCCCTGGAATCCTGCGAGAAGAAAGCGGGATCGAAGTGCTCGGTGCTGTTCGTCGAGTGCACCAGGCCGATCTTCATCAAGTATTAGTCGGGTCTCACATGCCCAGCGACTTGAGCAGGTCGTCGGTGTCGCTGTCGGTGCCTGCGACCGGCGGCGCGGAGGCGGGGGCGTCGCCCTTGCCGGCCTGGGCCAGCAGCGCGTCCGGGTCCGGCGCTTCCTGCGGCTCGAAGTCGTAGAGCTTGATGAACTCGGTGCGGTCGATGGCCAGCTCGAGGTAGAAGATGTGGTTCTTGGCCGTGTAGAAGGTCACGCGGCGCGCCTCGGGCTGGTCGAGGTTGGCGTCCACGCTCAGCATCACCTGCTTGTTCAGCGCCAGCATCTTGGGCTGGTTCTGCGTGATGTGCGTCTGCAGTTCGCGGCGCACCTTGCCGGTGAAGTCGCCCACCACCTGGTTCATCAATTCGCCCATCACGTTGGCCACCTCGTCGGAGGTGTAGGAGCTCGCGAGGTCGTCCTGCGACATGCCCATGCTCAGGAGGTAGGTCTGGTAGATCTCCATCGCCGCCTCCTTGGTGAGGTTGATGATGACCAGGCCGGAGAAGCCGCCGTCGAACAGCACGAAGCAGCCGATGTCGGGGCGCAGGCAGGTCTTGCTGATGCGCTGCACCATGCCGGAGTAGTGCAGCTGCGTCTGCGTGGCCACGCTCAGCACCCGCGTGACGGAATTGCACAGGCTGATCAGCAGGTCTTCGGTGCCGTAGGTGGGGGCGATCTTGTCGGGCGTGCTCATGGAGATGCGTGCTGCGGTCGTGGCGGGCGTAAGGAGGGCTGGGGCAGGGCGGAGGCCCGGCCGCATGCAGTGTAGCGCGGCATGGGCCCATGCGGACCCCCGGGCCGTCCCGCGTTGCGGGCGGCCTGCATGCGCATCAGCGGGCGCCGCGTTCCAGTCCGGGTTCGGAGATCCGGCGCGCGTACACAGCCAGCACGATGCGCTCCGAATGCACCAGGTAGTCGTGCAGCACGGTGGAGGATTCCTGCAGCCTGCCGGCCTCGAAGAGCTCGACGATCTTCACGTTCATCTCCACGTAGGGCGCGTGCAGGAATTCCGCATCGTTGAGCAGCCCGAAGGCCAGCCGCAGCTCGGCCAGCAGGTGCGAGAACATCACGTTCAGGCGCTCGCTGTCGGCCAGTTCCACCACGGCCATGTGGAATTCCATGTTGGCCGTGCCCACGCCCTGCCAGTCGCCCGCGTCGCGGCAGCGCACGGCGGCATCCACCGCTTCGCGCAGGTGCTTCTTGGCAGGGTGGCGCGGATAGGCCTGGGCCAGCGCCTGGCATTCGATGAGCCGGCGTACGCGGTAGATGTCGATGATGGACGCGATGCTCGGCACCGCCACCGACACGCCGCGGTTGGGCTCGTGCCGCAGCAGGCCCTCCTTGGTGAGCAGCCGGAACACCTCGCGCAGGGTGTTGCGTGAAATCTCCAGGCTCTCGGCCAGCGCGGCTTCGGACAGGCGCTGGCCCGGGGCGAGTTCGCCGGCCACGATGCGGCGGCGGATCTGGTCGCTGACGCGGTCCGTCAGGTTCTGTGCGGGAGATTCACTCATCGGCTGCGGCTGGGAGGGAAAGGGCGCGCGGCCGCGGCAGGAAGCGCGGCTGCTCGGGCCGCCAGTGTATCGGGGGCGGGCCGCCCGCCCCGCACTGCGTGCCGCCTGCCGCACCGCGCCGGTGCCGAGCGCGCACCAGCCGCATGCGGGTAATCCCCATCAACGATCAAAATCAAATTGTTCAACAATTCTTGGAGATGATTCATCAATGGATGGGTCTTTGATGAGACGTTGGCGCGGTAATTGCTCTGTGCCATGGGTCTTCTTCCCTTCGCAGAAACGGAAACACACCATGTGGCTCAAGGAAACCAGCAAGGAAGAGCGCAAGACGCTCTTCGCCGCCTTCGTCGGCTATGGCGTCGATGCGTTCGACTACATGATCTATACGTTCATGATCCCGACCTTCATCCTGGTCTGGGGCATGACCAAGGCCGAGGCGGGCTACATCGCCACCGGCGCGCTGATCAGCTCGGCCATCGGCGGCTGGCTGGCGGGCATCCTCGCGGATCGGTACGGCCGCGTGCGCATCCTGCAGCTGACGGTGCTGTGGTTCAGCTTCTTCACCTTCCTGAGCGGCTTCACGCAATCGGCCGAGCAGCTCTTCATCACCCGCATGCTGCAGGGCCTGGGTTTCGGCGGCGAATGGTCGGTGGGCTCGGTGCTGATCGCCGAGATGATCCGCGCCCGCCACCGCGGCAAGGCCGTGGGCCTGGTGCAGAGCAGCTGGGCGGTGGGCTGGGGCCTGTCGGCCGTCGCCTTCTGGGCCGTGTATGCCCTGCTGGACCAGCAATACGCCTGGCGCGTGCTGTTCTGGCTGGGCGCGCTGCCGGCCCTGTTCATCCTCTACATCCGCCGCAACATCAGCGAGCCTGCCGTCTATCGTGAAACCAAGGCGCAGCTGGCCCGCACGGGGCAGAGCGCCAGCTTCTGGCTGATCTTCAGCCCCGGCGTGCTGCGCACCACCGTGTTCGCCAGCCTGCTGGCCACCGGCATGCAGGGCGCCTACTACGCGGTCACCACCTGGCTGCCCACCTACCTGAAGATGGAGCGCAACCTGTCGGTGCTGGGCACCAGCGGCTACCTGATGGTGCTGATCTTCGGCTCGTTCGCCGGCTACCTCACCAGCGCATGGCTCTCCGACCGCCTGGGCCGCCGCCGCTGCTTCATCCTGTTCGCGGTGTGCGCCGGTGCGCTGGTCACCTTCTACACGCAACTGCCGATCACCGACGCGGCCATGATGGTGCTGGGCTTCCCGCTGGGCTTCTTCCTCTCGGGCATCTTCTCGGGCATGGGCGCCTACCTGTCGGAACTGTTCCCCAGCCACATCCGGGGCTCCGGCCAGGGCTTTTGCTACAACTTCGGCCGCGCCGTGGGCTCGGTGTTTCCGGCGATGATCGGCCACATGAGCGCCAGCATGCCGCTGGGCGTGTCCATCGGCTACATGGCCGCCGGCGCCTACCTGATCGTCGTCATCGCCTGCCTGGCGCTGCCGGAAACGCAGGGGCGCGAACTGTCCGCCAGCACCGACGCGGCGGCCTGAGCGGCGCTGCCTGCCGCACCCTTCGGGTCTCCCATTCCTCGACCTCTTTTTTCTCTCGTATGCATATCGACCTGAATAGCGACCTGGGCGAAAGCCTGGGTGCCTGGCGCATGGGCGACGATGACGCCATGCTCGGCATCGTCACCAGCGCCAACGTGGCCTGCGGCTTCCATGCCGGCGATGCGGCGGGCATCCTGGCCACGCTGCGCGGCGCGAAGGAGCGCGGCGTGGCGGTGGGCGCCCACGTGGCCTATCGCGATCTGGCCGGCTTCGGCCGCCGCAACATGGACGTGGCGAGCGCCGATCTCGTCGCCGACGTCATCTACCAGATCGGCGCGCTGCAGGGCCTGGCCACGGTCGCCGGCACGCGCGTGACCTACGTGAAGCCGCACGGTGCGCTCTACAACACCATCGCGCACGATGAGCGGCAGGCGCGCGACGTGATCGCCGCCATCCGCGCCATCGACGCATCGCTGGCGCTGGTGGTGCTGGCGGGCTCCCCGCTGGAGCGCTGGGCGGCGGACGCCGGCCTGCGCGTGGTGGCCGAGGCCTTCGCCGACCGCGCCTACACGCCCCAGGGCACGCTGGTGTCGCGGCGCGAGCCCGGCGCCGTGCTGCACGACGCCGATGCCGTGGCCCGCCGTATGCTGCAGCTGGTGCGCGAAGGCACGGTGCAGGCCATCGACGGCAGCACCACCCGCGTGCGCGCGGATTCCATCTGCGTGCACGGCGACAGCCCCGGCGCCGTGGCCATGGCCCGCGCCGTGCGCGAGTCGCTGGAACGCGAGGGCATCGCCCTGCGCGCCTTTGCATGACGGGCACGACCGGAGAAAGGAGCCGCCGATGAATTCCCCCCTCGAAGCCGCCCGCGCCGCCGCCATCCAGGCCGCCCGCGAGGCCCGCGCCCGTTACCGCACCGGCCTGGTGGAACCCACCGCCGGCCGCGCCCCGGGCATGACCCAGGCCAACATGATCGCGCTGCCGCGCGAGTGGGCCTGGGACTTCCTGCTCTACGCGCAGCGCAACCCCAAGCCCTGCCCGGTGCTGGACGTGATCGAGGCCGGCAGCCACGCCACCGTGCTGGCCGACGGCGCCGACCTGCGCACCGACATTCCCCTCTACCGCGTCTGGCGCAACGGCCGGCTGGCCGAGGAGGTGGCCGACGCCACGGCGCTCTGGGCGGAGCACCCCGACCTCGTCACCTTCCTGATCGGCTGCAGCTTCACTTTCGAGACGCCGCTGCAGGAAGCCGGCATCGAGGTGCGCCACATCGCCCAGGGCTGCAACGTGCCCATGTACCGCACGCAGCGCATGTGCCGGCCCGCCGGCCGCCTGCACGGCGAGCTGGTGGTGTCGATGCGGCCGATTCCGGCCGACCGGGTGGCCGATGCGGTCTCGATTTCGGGCCGCTTCCCGTCGGTGCACGGCGCCCCCGTGCACGTGGGCGACCCGGCGGCGCTGGGCATCGCCGACCTGGCACGCCCCGACTTCGGCGATCCGGTGGAGATCCGCCCCGGCGAGGTGCCCGTGTTCTGGGCCTGCGGCGTGACGCCCCAGGCCGCCGTCATGGCCTCGGGCGTGCCCTTCGCCGTCACCCATGCGCCGGGCCACATGTTCATCACCGACGTGCCCGACAGCACCTACCACGTCTGACGGAGTTCCCGATTGCGCTTTCTTCCCGTCAACCTGGATGCCCTGCTGGTCGAGCTGGACGACCTGCAGCAGACCCTGGCGCTGCATGCCTCGCTGCAGCGCGACCCCATCGCCGGCATCGAAGAACTGGTGCCTGCCGCGCGCACCGTGCTGGTCCGCTACCGGCCCGCGGCGCAAAGCTTCGCCGCGCTGGTCGAGGCGATCGCCCGGCGCGACGTGCGCGGCGCGGCGCAGCGCAGCCACACCCTGGTGGAGATTCCCGTGCGCTACGACGGCGAGGACCTGGCCGAGGTGGCGCAGAGGCTGGGCATCACCCCCGACGAGGTGGTGCGACGCCACACCGGCAGCGAATACACCGTGGCCTTCACGGGCTTCGCACCGGGCTTCGGCTACCTGGCCGGCGGTGATCCGTCCCTGGACGTGCCGCGCCGCACCACGCCGCGCACCCGCATCCCGGCCGGTGCCGTGGGCCTGGCGGGCGCCTTCAGCGGCGTCTACCCGCAGGCCAGTCCGGGCGGCTGGCAGATCATCGGCACGACGCCCGTGGCGATGTGGGACATCGACCGCGATCCGCCCGCGCTCCTGCAGCCCGGCGCGCGCGTGCGCTTCGTGGACATCGCCACGCTGCCGGCAACGGCGCGGGAAGCCCTGGAGGCGGTGAAGCCTGCGGTGCCCTCCGCACCCGGATCCGCATCCGCCACGCCGGGCGCCGCAGCGCAAGGGCCCGCGCTGCGCGTGCTGTCCGCGGGCCTGCAGACCCTCTTCCAGGACCTGGGCCGCCATGGCCATGCGGGGCAGGGCGTCTCGGCCTCCGGCGCCATGGACCGGGCCGCCTGCCGCGCCGCCAACCGGCTGGTGGGCAATCCCTCCGATACCGCCTGCCTGGAGACCGTGCAGGGCGGCCTGCGCCTGCGCAGCCAGGGCGAGACCGTCGTGGCCGTGGCCGGCGCGGATGCGCCCCTGTGGTGCACGGCCGTGGACGGACGGCGCTGGCCGTTGCCGCGATACGCACCCGTGGCGCTGGCGGACGGCGATGAACTCTCCATCGGCGAGCCGCATGCCGGCGCGCGCTGCTATGTGGCGGTGCGCGGTGGATTCGGCGTGGTGCCGGTGCTGGGCAGTTGCGCCACCGACACCCTGGCCCGCGTGGGCCCCCCGGCCGTGGCCGCGGGCGACGTGCTGCCCGTGCGAGCGCCGCAGGGGCTTGCGGCAGTCGGAGCGGCCGAGCTGCCCCCCGGCGGACTGCCCCAGGCCGACCATGAGGTGATCCTCGATTGCGTGCCCGGGCCGCGCACCGACTGGTTCACGCCCGAGGCCCTGGCGCTGCTGGCCTCCCAGCGCTGGCAGGTCACGCCGCAATCCAACCGCGTGGGCCTGCGCCTGGCGGGCGTCACGCCCCTGGCGCGCGCCGTGCAGGGCGAGCTGCCCAGCGAGGGCACCGTGGCCGGCGCCATCCAGGTGCCGCCCAGCGGCCAGCCCGTGCTGTTCCTGGCCGACCACCCGCTGACCGGCGGCTACCCAGTCATCGGCGCCGTCGCGCCGCACCACCTGGACCTGGCGGGCCAGATTCCCGTGAACGCCTGGGTGCGCTTCCGTCCCATCCGCGCTTTCGAACCCGTCATCCGTTCCTGAATGCCATGAAAAAAGTCCTGATCGCCAACCGCGGCGAAAACGTCTGCGCAGCGGGCGTTTCTGCACATCGCCGGGCCTGCGCAGCAGGCGGCGATCTCGCCGCTCCCGCGCTTGCTTCCCGCGAAAGTTGATGAAATGAAAAAAGTCCTGATCGCCAACCGCGGCGAGATCGCCGTCCGCATTGCCCGCGCGTGCGCCGACTACGGCCTCCATTCCGTCGCCGTCTATGCCGATGCCGACATCGACGCCCTGCACGTGCGCATGGCCGACGAGGCCTGGGGCCTGGGCGGCGACCGCCCGGCCGACACCTACCTGCACATCGACAAGCTGCTGGATGCGGCCCACAGGAGCGGTGCCGATGCCGTGCACCCGGGCTACGGTTTCCTGTCGGAGAACGCGGGCTTCGCCCGGGCCGTGATCGGCGCGGGCCTGACCTGGATCGGCCCGCCGCCCGAGGCCATCGAGCGCCTGGGCGACAAGGTCGAGGCGCGCACACTCGCGATGCAGGTGGGCGCGCCGCTCGTGCAGGGCACGGCCGGCCCGGTGAAGGACGTCTCCGAGGTGCTGGCCTTCGCCGAGCAGCATGGCCTGCCGATCATCATCAAGGCGGCCTTCGGCGGCGGCGGCCGCGGCATGAAGATCGCGTGGCGCATGGACGAAGTGGAAGACCTCTACGCTTCCGCCGTGCGCGAGGCCACGGCCGCCTTCGGCCGCGGCGAATGCTTCGTGGAGCAGTTCCTCGACCGGCCGCGCCATATCGAGGCCCAGGTGCTGGCCGATACGCACGGCAACGTGGTGGTGCTGGGCACGCGCGACTGCTCCCTGCAGCGCCGCAACCAGAAGCTCGTGGAGGAAGCGCCCGCGCCCTTCCTCACGCCGGAGCAGCGCGAGCGCATCCACACCTCGGCCCGCGACATCTGCGCTGCCGCCGGCTACACCAGTGCCGGCACCGTGGAGTTCCTGCTCTCGGGCACGGGGGCGATCTCGTTCCTGGAGGTGAACACGCGCCTGCAGGTGGAGCATCCCGTCACCGAGCAGACCACGGGTGTCGATCTCGTGGTGGAGCAGTTCCGCATCGCCGAAGGCCTGCCGCTGCGCATCACGCAGACGCCCGAACCGCTGGGCCATTCGATCGAGTTCCGCATCAACGCGGAAGACGTGGGCCGCGGCTTCCTGCCCACGCCCGGCGGCGTGACCCAGTTCGAGCCGCCCTCGGGCCCGGGCGTGCGTCTGGACACCGGCGTGCAGGCCGGCTCCATCGTGCCGGGCACCTTCGATTCGCTCATGGCGAAACTCATCGTGTCGGGTGCCACGCGCGAGCAGGCGATCGCCCGGGCGCGCCGCGCGTTGCGCGAGTTCCGCATCGGCGGCGTGGCCTCGGTCCTGCCCTTCCACCGCGCGGTGATGGAGCACCCGGATTTCACGAACGGCGAGGCCCTGCGCGTGCACACCCGCTGGATCGAGACCGACTTCGCCGAGCCCCTGGCCGCCGCGGCACGCGCCGAGCCGCTGGCCGATACCGCACTCGTGCGCACCGCCATCGAGATCGACGGCCGCCGCGTGGCCCTGGGCCTGCCGGCGCTGCTGCTGCAGGGCCTGCAGGCCGGGACGGGCGCGCAGCCTGCCGGCGCCCTGGTGCAGGCCGCCGATGCCGGGGGGGCCGCGGAGAAGGGCGCCGTGCCCGCGCCCGTGGCCGGCACCGTGCAGGCCTGGAAGGTGGCCGAGGGCGACACCGTGGCCGAGGGCGACGTGGTGGCCGTGATGGAGGCGATGAAGATGGAGATGCAGGTCATCGCGCCGCGCGCGGGGCGCATCACCGGGCTGGTTCCGACGGGCGCCTACCAGGCCGCGGGAGCGTGCCTGGCGATCGTCGCCCTGGATTGAGGTGCGTCGAGGCAAGGGTGGTTACGTATTGAAACAGTAATGCATAATCGCCCCGCCCGCGAACTCGACAGTTGCGGGCCGGGAGGCGGGCGGCTCACGCTGCGCGGGCTCCTGAAACTCAACGCCCTGACATTGATGCCGATATGAAGATCCGCCTTCCTCTCACCCTGCTCGCGCTGTCCACCCTGCTGCTCACCGGATGCGCTTCGGTCAACATGGCTTCCAAGGAGGAGTCCGACAAGGCCAAGCAATTCGATGCGCCGGCGGCGGGCAATGCCGGCCTGTATGTCTACCGTGACAGCTTCATCGGCAAGGCCTTGAAGAAAGACATTCTGGTCGATGGCAAATGCCTGGGTGAAAGCGCCCCCGACGTGTTCTTCTACACGCAGGTGGAAGGCGGCAAGAAGCACACCCTGCAGACGGAGTCCGAGTTCTCCGACAGCACCCTGGAGATGTTCATGGACGCCGGTCAGAACTATTACGTCCGCCAGTACATCCGCATGGGCGCCTTCACGGCGGGCGCAGGATTGACCCAGGTCACGGAAGAGCGCGGCAAGACCGACATCACCAAGCTCGGCCTGGCCCAGCCCGGGAAATGCGACAGGTAATACGCGTTTGATCCGGGCCTGACGGCGCCGGCGAGTCGTTCCGTCAGCCGTCACTGGCCCGATGGCCGGGCTGCCCGTTGCGCGGGCTTCGCATGGTTGTCCCAGTTGACGGGCCGCGGATCGGCGATGGTGTTCACCTCCTGGCTGAACCGCCCGTACTGCGGGGCGATGTTCGGGTCGTCCTCCCAGGTCGCCTGCTGGGTGAACTTGCCGGTCTTGCGGTTGAACTTCAGGGCATGCATGGCCGTCTTGCCGCCCCAGTCGGTCGAGGGCAGCGAGATGAAGTTCACCGCGTACTCGTCGTCGGTCATCTTGCCGTGGACCACGTACACCCCGTAGTGCTCTTCGCCCGGGGAGATGATCTTGTACACGCCGTTGTCGTAGTAGTACAGCATGGCGTCCTCGAACGGCTTCTTCTCGTACAGCTTCTCGTAAAAGAGTTTCTGCGTGAAGGTGGGCTTGCCGAAGTTCACGGCGACCGAGGGCGCCAGTGCGCCGCCGCCGTCCTGGGCCGAGACGATGGTGGCCATGGAGCAGGCCACCAGGGACACAAGCATTTTCTTCAAGGGACTACCTCGCTTTCCGATGGATGGGGCCCGGCGGGCCGCCAACCGATGCTAGCCACGGTCGAGCCGGCTGCGCGGCCTGGCGCATGCAGGAAATTGAATCAGTGCATCAATTTCATTGGCGATGCCGCGACAGTGGGGCCCATGCAAAGACTCGCGCACGGCCTGCTCGCCGCCTCCCTGTCCCTCGCCCTGGCGGGTTGCTACACGCCCGACCGCTCCCGGCTGGGCGAAAGCGTGGCGGCCGCGGTGCCGGCAGGCACGTCCCTGGGGGCGGCTCTGGCCAGCCTGTCGGGCATGGGCTTTTCCTGCAGCGTGGTGGAGGCCGGGCAGGGCGTGGACTGCAGCCGGGAGCGGCAGGGCGCCGTGCTCTACACGTGCATCGAGCGCGTCAGGATGTCCGTCGATCCCGGCACCCGCACGGTCGCCGCGCCCGAAGTGCCGCCGATCGCGTGCGCCGGCCTGTAGGGCGGCCGGTGGCGCCGGCCGGCCGTGGTGGTCAGGGCAGGTCCCGCGGCGCGGGGCCGTCGTACGTCCACAGGTATTCCCGCGGGATCGGCCCCTTGTTGCGGCCTCCCTGGCCGGTCTGCTCCCAGGCATGCGCCAGGATGCCGACGGAGCGCGACAGGCAGAACAGGCCGCGCGCCAGCGGCGGCGGGAAGCCGAGCTCCGCGTAGATGACGGCGGTGGCGCCGTCGATGTTCATGGGAATGCGCCGGCCGTTCTTGCGGGACGCCAGTTCCTCTTCCACGGCGCGCCCGATGGCGGCGAAACGCCCGCTCACGGTGCCCTCGCGCGCGGCCTCGTCGACGAGTTCCAGCAGCCGCGGCGCGCGGGGATCGACGGGGTGGAAGCGATGGCCGAAGCCCGAGACGAACCTGCCGTGCCGCTCGATGGCCGCGTCCAGCCCGCCGCGCACCGCGTCGTCCGGCGCGGCGCCCGCATCCTGCCGGGCCGCGATGTCGAGGTACATGGCCACGGCCTGTTCGCCGGCCCCGCCATGGACGTCGCCCAGCACGTTGACCGCCGAGGCCATGGCGTTGTTCAGCCCCACGCCGCAGGTCGCGGCCATCCGGGCGATGGCGATGCTGGGGGCCTGCGGCCCATGGTCCACCGCGGACATGAGGGCGGCGTCGAGCAGCCGGCTTTCGCGTTCGCCGGGCAACTCGCCACGTGTCATCAGCCAGATCATCTGCGCGAAGCCGATGCGGCCGATCAGGTCCTGGATGGGGTATCCGCGGTAGCGGATGCTGCCGGGGCTCATGTCGATGATGGACGTGGTCCACCAGTCGCTCACGCGGGGGTCCTGGGTGCTCATATCGCCTGCTCCTGTGCCAGTTCCCGGATGTCCGACGGCGAATAGCCGAGCTCGGCCAGGATGTCCGCCGTGTGCTCGCCCAGCCGGGGCGGCGGGGTGCCGACGGCCGGTGCTTCGCCGTTCCACTTGAACCCCGTGCGCACGACCCGGATGTCGCGGCCGACGCCGGGAACGTCCTTGAAGGTGCCCACCATGCCGCGGCCGGCGATCTGCGGATGCTCCAGCACCTGGGGCACCGTGTACACCGGCCCCGCGGGCACGCCCGCCTCGTTGAGGCGCTTCCACCACGCGTCCGCCGATCCGGCGGACAGCGCTGCTTCCACCAGGGCCGTGAGTTCGGCGCGGTGCCGCAGCCGCCCATGGCGGTCGGCGAACCGCGGGTCCGCCGTCCATTCCGGGTGGCCGAGCACCGCGCACACCGCCTCGAACTGCTCCTGCTTGTTGGCCGCGATGTTGAGCAGGCCGTCCCCGGTCCGGAAGGTGCCGGACGGGCTGGCGGTAACGTTGTCGTTGCCCAGGGGCCGGGGCTCGCGCCCTGCGATCAGGTGGTTGGATACCGCCCAGCCCATGGTCGCGATGGCCGCTTCGAGCATCGAGACATCGATGAAAACGCCGCCCGTGCGATGGCGGTCCGCCAGGGCGGACGCCACGGCGAATGCGGCGGTGATGCCCCCGATCGTGTCCGCCACGGGGTAGCCCACGCGGTAGGGCGCCGTCTCCGGGGCGCCCGTGATGCTCATCATCCCGGACATGCCCTGGATGATCTGGTCGTACGCCGGCAGGTCGCGCAGCGGACCGTCCTGCCCGAACCCGGAGATGGCGCAGTAGATCAGCCGCGGGTTCTCCTTCAGGAGTTCCTCGTAGCCCAGGCCCAGGCGCTGCATGACCCCGGGCCGGTAGTTCTCCACCAGCACCTGCGCCGTGCGGACCAGCCTGCGCAGCGCCTCCTTGCCCCCGGGGTGCTTGAGGTTGAGCGTGATGGAGCGCTTGCCGGGGTTCTGGGCCAGGAACGAGACGCCCATGTCGGCCTGGTTCAGGTCCTGGTCGGCGCCCAGCTGGCGGGCCAGGTCGCCTCCCTGCCGGGCTTCGACCTTGATGACGTCGGCGCCCATGTGGGCGAGCTGGTGGCAGGCGAAGGGGCCCGCGAGCACATTGGTGAGGTCCAGCACGCGGACGCCGTGAAGGGGTGGGAGGGCCATGGTCAGTCGAGTTTCACGTTGCTGCTGCGGATGACCTCGCCCCAGCGCTGCTGCTCGCTGCGGATGAGGGCGGCAGCCTCCTGGGGCGTGGTCGCCATCGGGGTGCTGCCTTCGGCCTGCAGCGTGGCGATGGTGTCCGGCCGAGCGAGGGCCCTGGCCACTTCCTGCTGCCACCGGGCGAGCACGGCGGGGGGCGTGCCGGCCGGTGCCACCAGCATCTTCCAGTCGCTGGTATCGAAGCCCTTGTAGCCCGACTCGGCAATGGTGGGCACGTCGGGAAGCACCGGCAGGCGCTTCGCTGAGCTGACGGCCAGCGCGCGCAGCTTGCCCGCCTTGATGAACGGGATCACGGTCTGGGGCGTCGCGAAGTAGTAATCGACCTGGCCGCCCAGGAGATCGGTCGCCGCCGGGCCGGCGCCCTTGTAGGGGATGTGGCTGGTGCGGATGCCCGCCTGGCGGATGAAGAGCTCGCCGGTGAGATGGCCCACGGTGCCGTTGCCCGCGGAGGCCATCGAAAGGGAGTCGGGTCGGGCCTTCGCGGCGCCAACCAGGTCGGCCAGGGTCTTGAAGCGCGATGCGGCGTTGACGACGAGCACGACGGGCTGCCCTGCCACGGTGGCGACGGGAACGAAGGCCCTGGACGCGTCGTACGGCATCTTCGCGTACAGGCTCGGGTTGATGGCCAGGTTGGCCGTCTGGCCCATGCCGAGGGTGTAGCCGTCCGGGGCGGCCTTGGCGACCGCGTCCATCCCGATGTTCCCGCCGGCGCCCGGCTTGTTGTCCACCACCAGCGTCCAGCCGGTGGAGGCGCGGATCTTGTCCAGCACCATGCGGGCGACGATGTCCGTGCCGCCACCCGGCGGGAAGGGAACGACCACCTTGATGGATTGGGACGGATAGTCCGCGGGCTGGGCGATGGCCGCCGCGGACGCGGCGAGCAGGGCGCAGGTACACAGCAGGCGAGAAAGAGAAAGCATGGTGTCTCCTTGGTTGTTCTATTGAATAGAACTGTGTTCTGTTGGAAAGAACTTTAATGGCGCGCGCCAGCGTGAACCATGCGGGATAACCCTTGAGCAGCCAGACCCTCGCGGCCGCTGTGTTCTACTCAGCAGAACATAGCCGTGATCTTTCTGACGCCGATGACACAAGAATCCTCCGAGGCCTCCAGCGGGGTCGCCGTCCTGGACCGCGCGTTCGCCCTCCTGGGTGCATTCGCCCCGGAGGACGAGCGGCTGACGCTGACGGAGCTGTCCCGGCGCACGGGGCTCTACAAGAGCACCGTGCTGCGGCTGCTGGGCGCCCTGGAAAGCGGCGGCTTCATCCGGAAGTGGGACGACGGGCTGTACGGCATCGGGCCGGCGCCGGTGCAGCTGGCCGCCATCTACCAGCGCAGCCTGCGCATCGACTCCATCGTGGAGCCGCTGCTGCGCGAACTCAGTGCCGAGCTCGGGGAAACCGCCTCGTTCTACGTGCGCTCCGGGGACCGGCGCCTGGTGCTCAGCCGCGTCGAGCCGTCGCGCGCCGTGCGTGTGTCCATCCGCGTGGGGGAGGCGTTCGACGTGCATCTCGGCGCCTCGGGAAAGGTGCTGTTGGCGTTCTCGGAGGGCGATCCGGCCCACGAGTCGGTGCGCGCCCGGCTGTGGGCCACGTCGTTCGGGGAGCGTGACCGGGAAACGGCGGCCGCCTCCGTGCCGGTATTCGGGGCGCCCGGAGAGCTCCGCGGCGCCCTGACGGTGTCCGGGCCACTCTCCCGCCTCGGGGAGCCTGCGGCGATCCGGGCGGCGCTGCTCGCGCTCATGGACCGGGCCCGGCGGGCCACCGCGGAGTTCGGCGGCAATCCCGCTTTGTATGCCGCAAGCCGCCAGGCGCTGCTGGCCGAGGAGCCTTTGCCCGCCGAGTCAAGTCCTCTCGGCTTCACAAAAATTGAATCAAAGCATCAATTTGATTGAAGATTTACGGTGGCAGCGGCCCTAGACTGGCGGCGCACCAGCCCGGCCGCGATGCGCGGCCGCCCGAAAGACCATCGCCCCAACGATCCATGACCCCGTCCCGTCCGGCCCGCTATACCGCCACCGCCATCCTGCTGCACTGGGTGCTCGGGCTGGCCATCGTCGCCGTGTTTCTGCTGGGCCTGTACATGACGGGACTGCCGTTCTCGCCGCAGCGGCTGAAGTTCTACAACTGGCACAAGTGGGCCGGCGTGGCCATCCTGGCGCTGTCGGCCCTCCGGCTGCTCTGGCGCCTGACGCACCGCCCGCCGGCGCTGCCCGCGGCGGTGCAGTCCGCGATGCCGGCATGGCAGCGCGCCGCGCACCACGGCACGCACCACCTGATGTACCTGCTGTTCTTCGCCGTGCCCCTGATCGGCTGGGCCTACAGCTCGGCGGCGGGCTTTCCCGTCGTGTTCCTCGGCATCGTGCCGCTGCCGAGCTTCGTGCCGGTGAGCCCCGAACTGGCCGAGGCCATCAAGCCCTGGCACCAGATCAGCGCTTATGCCCTGGCCGTGCTCGTCGTGCTGCACGTGGCCGCGGCGCTGAAGCACCAGGTCATCGACCGCGACGGCCTGATCGGGCGCATGCTGCCCGGGCGCGCCTGACCACCCGCCACCGAATCCACCGAACCAACGGAGCGATCCATGAAATTCTCCCCTTCCCTCTTTGCCGGCCTCGCGCTGGCATCCTCCGCGCTGCTGGCCGGCGCGCCCGCCTTCGCGCAGCAGAAGCTGGTGCCCGAGCAGAGCGAGATCACCTTCGTGAGCAAGCAGATGGGCGTGCCCGTCGAGGGCCGCTTCAAGAAGTTCGACGCGCAGGTCGCCTTCGATCCCGCCAAGCTCGCCACCAGCAAGGTCACGATCACGGTGGACACCGGCAGCGCCACCCTGGGCGTGAAGGAGTCCGACGCCGAGCTGCCCAAGGCCACGTGGTTCAACGTGCCCAAGTTCCCGCAGGCGACCTTCCAGTCCACGGCGATCAAGTCCACCGGCCCGGGCAAGTTCGAGGTGGCCGGCAAGCTGAGCATCAAGGGCGCCACGCAGGACGTGGTCGCACCCGTCACGCTCACCCAGAACGGCGCCACCACCATCGCCACCGGCAGCTTCCCGATCAAGCGCCTGGCCTTCAAGATCGGCGAGAACGAGTGGGCCGACACCTCCATGGTCGCCGACGACGTGCAGGTGAAGTTCAAGCTCGCGCTCACGGGCGTGGGCAAGCTCTGAGCCCCGGGGCCGAGCCCGCGCTTTCCCTGTCCCTTTTCCCTTCCTTCCCTTTCTTTCAACCGGAGATCCCGACATGCGCAAATCCCTGTTCGCCCTGGCCGCCGCGGCCGCCCTCGTTGCCGGTGCCGCCCAGGCCGAGACCGCCACGTACACGGTGGAGCCGACGCACACCTTCGCCACGTTCGAGATCAGCCACTTCGGCGCCAGCGTGAACCGCGGCCGCTTCGACAAGAAGGAAGGCACGATCGAGCTGGACAAGGCCGCCAAGACCGGCAAGGTGGACATCACCTTCCAGATCAACTCCATCAACACCGGCACGCCGCCCTTCGACAAGCACCTGCAGAGCTCCGACATCTTCGACGCGGCCAAGTACCCCACCGCGCGCTTCGTGGGCGACAAGTTCACCTTCGACGGCGACAAGCTGGTGTCCGTGGCCGGCAACCTGACCCTCAAGGGCCAGACCCATCCCGCGACCTTCAAGGCCAACCAGTTCGCCTGCTACCAGAGCCCGATGCTCAAGCGCGAAGTGTGCGGCGGCGACTTCGAGACCACCATCGACCGCACCCTGTTCGGCCTGGACTACGGCGTGCAGTACGGCTTCCCCAAGAACGTGCGCATCGTGGCCCAGGTCGAGGCCGTCAAGCAGTAATCCCGTCCGGGATGCAGTGGCCAGCCCGCGCGCTGGTCGCCAGCCGCCTTCCGCCCGTGCGCGGACGGCGGCTTTTTCTTTTGCTCCGGCGCGGGATTACCGTGCCGGAGGGCGCACCGCCTGCACGGTGGCGTGCTTGCGCACGGGGCTGGAGAGCACGAGCGAGGTGGTGACCGAGCCATGCACCGCCAGCGCGTCCACCACGCGCTGCAGGTCGGCCGGCTCCGCGATGGCGCAGCGCACGATGAAGCAGTCCTGGCCGGTCACCCGGTCGGCCTCCAGCACCTCGGGCATGCTCTCGAACAACTCCAGGTAAGGCGCGATGCCGCGGTGCGTGGTCTCGATGCGGATGATGGCCGTGAGGCCCACGCCGATGCGGCCCAGGTGGACCCGGGCGCCATAGCCTTCGATGATGCCGGCGTCCTCCAGCTTGCGCACGCGCTCGCTCATCGCGGGCTGCGACAGGCCGATGCGCTTGCCCAGCGCGGCCAGGCTCTGCCGCGCGTCGGTCTGCAGGGCCTGCAGGATCAGCCAGTCCTTCTTGTCGATTCGCATGGAATGTAGGGGCCGGGCGGGCGCCGCGGCCGATGGTTCATCGGTGGGCGGGGGCTTTATCCGATGCCCGCCCCTGTGCGCGCATGGCGCGCCCGCCTATCGTAGGGCACGTTCCTATGCAACGCCGCCGCCCGGCGGCACCACGACACTCCAAGAAAGGATCTCCAATGCAGCTCTTCGGAATGCTCGACTCGCCCTACGTGCGCCGCGTCGCCGTCACCCTGCGCCACCTGGGCGTGCCGTTCGAGCACCGGCCCCTGTCCGTGTTCAGCACCTTCGACGCATTCCGCGCGGTCAACCCGGTGGTGAAGGCGCCCACGCTGGTGGCGGACGACGGCACGGTGCTGATGGATTCGACGCTGATCCTGCAGTGGATCGATGCCTGCGCGCCGGAGGCTGCTGCCCGCCTGGTCCCGGCGGACCGGACGGCCCGCCTGCAGGACCTGCGCATCGCCGGCCTCGCGCTCGCCGCGTGCGAGAAGACGGTGCAGATCGTCTATGAGCAGCGGCTGCGCCCCGAGGAAAAGCAGCACCGGCCCTGGCTGGACCGCGTCGGCCTGCAGCTGGATGCCGCCTACGCGCAGCTGGAAGAAGCCATCGCCGGTGCGGGCAGCATGCCGGACGTGGATGCCCTGACCCACGGCGGCATCGCCGCGGCGGTGGCATGGAGCTTCACCGGACTGGTGCTGCCCGGACGGGTGGTGGATACGTCGCATCCGTCGCTGGCGGCCTTCGCCGCGGCGGCCGAGCGGCTGCCCGCGTTCGTGGCGTGCCCGCAGGCCGGTTGATGGCCTGCGGGCCGCGAGCCGCTCAGGTGGGCTGTGCCGCGTCGCTGCGGCGCCATTCCGACCATGTCAGCGGCCTTCCCCCTGGGTTTTCGCGCGCATACGCGTGGAACTCATGGAAGAACGCAAGCCGGTCCGCGTGGAAGGTTTGTTTTCTTTTCTTGACCGTGCTGGTGTCTGTCAGGTTGTGGTCATGGCTCAGCTTGGACTGGCGCGCCATGATGGCGCCGGCATCGACCTCCCGCGCATTGTGGAGCATGTCGTGGAGCACCATGAAAGTGGTGGTCCTTCCGTGGCCGCCGTTGCAATGCACGTGCAGGCCCGTGCCTTCCGGCAAGTCACGTACCAGCTCGATGAACTGGTCCACATCCCTGCGGGACGGGCGCACATGGTCCGTGACGGCGATACGGCGATACTCGGCGCCCGCCGCTTCCACGATGTCCTGCTCCGACCGGGCGAGGGTGGTGACCAGTGGCCGGGGGGCCGGATCGTCCATTCTTCCCTTCACATATTCTGCGTGGATCGCCACTGCGTTGCCCTGCCTGCGCAGTTCCTCGAGCTGATCTGCCTCCCGCGCCATGGTTGCCGCCGTGTCCAGTCCCACATTGCCCCAGTCATTGGTGCCGCGCCATGTCAGGGAATGGCCATCGGCCACCGCGTGCGACTCCTGGCGCAGGTCCACTACGACCAGAGGGGCATCGCCGTAGATTTGGCGGATGGCATGCACCTGGGCTTCCGATGTGATGCGCTCGCTTCCCGATATCTGCAGCGATTCCAGTCCGCGGGTGTCGAAGCCGGGCGGTAACTTCGCTGCCTGGCCCGACGACCGGAAGAATGCCATGGTCCCGGGCGGGTTCGGGGGCGTGGTGTCATAGGCGAGCCGCAGGTTGGTGTCGGGATCGGGCTGGCGCCGCAGCAGCGCGGTCCGCCCCCTGCCGATCGGTCCGGAGTGGTTGGAGGGCCCGGCCGCGGCACTTTCGGGCGGCGGCGCATCCTGCGGGCCGGCTCCCCCCCTGCGGCGGCGTGATGCAGGCATTCCGGTAAAACGTGCGGCATCCAGGCATTTGCTGCTGGAGCCGGAGGCTGGCGGGGATCTGCCGGCGGTGGGGGCTGGGGTGTCGCGCTCCCCTGAGGGAAGGCAGGACTTGAGTAATCCACAATGGAATGAGATACGGGGCATTGATTTTTCTTGCCGATAGTCTGAATGCATCGACTGTCGAAAAAACCGCAGAGCAGCGCCTCTCACGGACGAAGTGCCGCGCCATCCTGCGAAGCGACCGGCAGCGCCTGCTGCAAGGCGCGTTCCTTCCGAGGAAAGAAAAAGGCCGGCATGTGCCGGCCTCGGTGCGGTGTGGGGGCAGGGCGCTCAGCGCGTACCCGACACGTCCATGCGCTCCGTCTTGTGGTCCAGGATCGCTTCCGGCTCCTGCGCGGCCACCCAGTCGGGGTTGTCCAGGCGCTGCTTGAGCTGCTCCGTGTCGAGGTCGCCGGTCCACTTGGCCACGACGAGGGTGGCCACGCCGTTGCCCACGAGGTTGGTGAGCGCGCGTGCCTCGGACATGAAGCGGTCGATGCCCAGGATCAGCGCGAGGCCCGCCACGGGCACGTGGCCCACGGCCGAGAGGGTGGCGGCCAGCACGATGAAGCCGCTGCCCGTGATGCCCGCTGCGCCCTTGGAAGTGAGCAGCAGCACCAGCAGCAGGGTGATCTGGTGCGTGATGTCGAGCGGCGTGTTCGTGGCCTGCGCGATGAACACCGCGGCCATGGTCAGGTAGATGGAGGTGCCGTCCAGGTTGAAGGAGTAGCCGGTGGGAATCACCAGGCCCACGGTGGTCTTCCTGGCGCCCAGGTTCTCCATCTTCTCCATCATGCGCGGCAGCACCGATTCGCTGGAGGAGGTGCCCAGCACGATGAGCAGTTCTTCCTTGATGTACTTCACGAACTTCCAGATCGAGAAGCCGTGGAAGCGGGCGATGAGGCCCAGCACGATGAAGATGAACAGCAGGCAGGTCAGGTAGAACGAGCCCATCAGCTTGCCCAGCGACAGCAGCGAGCCGACGCCGTACTTGCCGATGGTGAAGGCCATGGCGCCGAACGCGCCGATCGGGGCCACCTTCATGATGTAGCCGACGATGGTGAACAGCACGTGCGAGGTCTTCTCGATGAAGTCGAACACCAGCGTGCCGCGGCCGCCGAAGCGGTGCAGCGCGAAGCCGAACATCACGGCGAACAGCAGCACCTGCAGGATCTCGCCCTTGGCGAACGCATCCACCACGGTGGTGGGGATGATGTTCATGATGAAGTCGGTGGTCGTGCCCATCTTGCCGGGCGCCGTGTAGGCCGCGATGGACTTGGTGTCGAGCGACGCCGGATCGACGTTCATGCCCGCGCCGGGCTGGAGCACGTTGACGACGATCAGGCCGATGACCAGCGCGATGCTGCTCACGACCTCGAAATAGAGCAGGGCGAGGCCGCCGGTGCGGCCCACCTTCTTCATGTCCTCCATGCCCGCGATCCCGACCACCACGGTGCAGAAGATGATGGGCGCGATGATCATCTTGATGAGCTTGATGAAGCCATCGCCCAGGGGCTTCATCTTCTCGCCGATCTCGGGGTGGAAGTGCCCGAGCAGCACGCCCACCACGACGGCGAACAGCACCTGCACGTAAAGCGAGCGGTAGAGGGGAAGTTTTCTGGCGGGAATGCGGGCGTTTGCGGTCATGCAGGCCTCTGGCGTCAACTGAAAAGGAGCGGGCACGGGGCGCCTGTCCACAGGCAGCCGTCGCGCGGGTGACGCACTGTAAGGCCGTGCTGCACGCAAGACATTGTGGAAAACCACATCGTTGATGCCGCGCTGCCGGGGCGCGTGCAGCAGGTCGGGCGACGGCACGCCCCCCGAAGCGTGCAGCCTTACAGCGCGCCCAGGACCTCGTCCAGGCGCTCCACCAGCAGATCCGCGTGCTCCCGCTGAAACACCAGTGGAGGACGTATCTTCAGCACGTGGGCGTCCGGGCCGGTCGCGCTCAGCAACACCTGGCGCTGGCGCAGGGCGTTGACCACCTGCGCGGCCTGGGCCGTGGCCGGCGCGCGCGTGGCACGGTCGGCCAGCAGTTCCAGGCCCACGAACAGGCCGGCGCCGCGTGCCTCGCCGACGATGGCGTGGCGCCCGCCCAGCGCGGCGAGCCGCTCCCGCAGATAGTTGCCCACCTGCAGGGCATTGGCCTGCAGGCCGTTGCGCTGGATCACGTCGAGCACCGCCGAAGCCGCAGCCATGGAGACCGGGTTGCCGCCGAAGGTGTTGAAGTAGCGGCTCGCCCGGCCGAAGGCCTCCATGACCCCGGGCCGCACCGCGAGGCCCGCGACCGGATGGCCGTTGCCCATGGGTTTGCCCATGGTGACGATGTCGGGCACCACGCCGTGGCGCTGGAAACCCCAGAACGCCTCGCCCGTGCGGCCGAAGCCGGGCTGTACCTCGTCGGCGATGAACACGCCGCCCGCTGCATGGATCGCCTCCACGGCTTCGCGCAGGAAGCCGGCGGGCTCCGTGAATACGCCGTCGCTCGAGAACACCGTGTCCACCAGCAGTGCCGCGGGCTTCAGGCCGTGGGCCTGCAGGTCGGCGATGGCTGCGCGCACGCCGTCGGCGAAACGCCGGCCTGTTTCCGCGTCGTCGCCTTCGGGCGCATCGATGAGCCGCACGTGGTCGCCGATGCGCACGTACTGCCCCAGCGAGGGCGAGGCGCAGGCCAGCGCCGAGGTCACGCCGTGGTAGGCCCAGCGCGTCACGATGAGGCCGGTGCCGCCCGTGTGCGCCGTGGCGATGCGCATCGCGAGGTCGTTGGCCTCGCTGCCCGTGCAGGTGAAGGTGGCATGGCCGAGTTCGGTCGGCATCGTGGCCAGCAGCCGCTCGGCGTAGTCCAGGATGCCCTCGTGCAGGTAGCGCGTATGCGTGTTGAGCACCGATGCCTGGCGCGCAATGGCCTCCACCACCTCGGGCCGCGCGTGGCCCAGCGGCACGACGTTGTTGTAGGCGTCCAGCCAGGGGGTGCCGGCGGCGTCGTAGAGCCAGACACCCTCGCCGCGCACGGGGTGGAAGGGCTCCTCGTAGAACAGCCGGTAGGCCGGGCCCAGCAGGCGCGCGCGGCGGGCCAGCAGGCCGGCGGTGGTGGTGGCGTCAGGCATGGATGGGCTCCCGGTGGCGGCAGGCGGCGTGGATGGCGTCCTGCACCTGCTCGGGCGCGAGATCGGCGCAGGCCTGCAGGCGGGCCCAGGAAATCGCGTTGTTGCGCAGCAGGTAGGGTGCGTTGTCGGGCTGGCGCGCGGCACGCCAGCCGCTGATCGCGACCACCATCGCCAGGCGCGCCCGCACGAGGTCGAGCAGCGCGAAGGCCTCGGCCTCGGTCAGCGGTGATACGGTGTGGTAGTCGGCCGCGAACCGCGCGATGGTCGCCAGCGCGTCGCCGGCCTCCTGGCTCTGTGCATCGAGGTGGTACGAGGCCGCGACGGCCAGATCGTCCACCAGCGGCGCATGCACCATGTCGCCGAAGTCCAGGATGCCGGCCACGCGGGACGGCTCCGCAGGATCGACGAGCAGGTTGTAGAGGTTGAAGTCGTTGTGGATCGGCTGGCGTCGCAGCCCGGCGAGCGCCGGCTGGGTACGCTGCACGAAGCCGTCGAGCGCAGATTCGGCCAGCGCGCGGCGGGCCGGGTCGGCGACATGCGCGAGCAGCGGCCGCACGCGGTCGGCGCGCTGGATGTCCCAGGGCAGCTCGCGCGCGGCGGCGGGGTGCTCCAGGCCGGCCAGGGCTCGGTCCAATCGGGCCAGCATGCGGGCCACGCTGCTGCGCTGCACCGCCGAGCGCGGCGCCTGCGGCATGGGCAGGCCTTCGAGGTAGCTGAACACCCGGGCCACGCGCGTGCGGCCTTCGGCATCCTCGATCTGCACCGAGGGCGCACCGTGCCGGTCGGGAAGCAGGCGCTGCACGGGCAGGCCTGGGTCGGTGCGGGCGATGTGCAACAGGGCCTGGGTCTGGAAGTCGGCGACGACGGGGTCTTCGTCGGGGTGCGAGAGCTTGAGCATGCAGCGCGCGCCGCCGCCGTCCGGCTCCAGCAGGAAGTTGGCATCGCGCTCGCCCGTGAGCGGCTGGAGCCGGCCCTGGAGGCCATGGAGGCGCTGCAGCAGGGCGGCGGCCCAGCCGGTTTCGACGGGCGCGGCCGGGGCCGTGAGCACGGCCGCTTCCGGCAGGGCTGCGCGAATCGCGGTGTCCAGGTCGTGCATGGTCATGCCGCCTTTTCGAAGCCCGCCAGAGCGCTGGCCAGGTTGGGGCCCAGGTCTTCGGAGAGATAACCGCCCTCCTGCACGAGCACCGTGGGCAGGCCCAGCCGGGCGATCTCGCCGAGGATGCGGCCGAAGCCGGGGGTGCTGACGGCCAGCATCCGGTAGGGGTCGTTTTCGTGCGCGTCCAGCCCCAGCGCCACGACGAGCGCGCCGGGCGCATAGGCACGGACCGTGGCGGTGGCCGTGGCCAGCGCGGTGAGGAACCCCTCGTCCTGCGTGCCGCGGGCCAGCGGCAGGTTCAGGTTGTAGCCCAGGCCTTCGCCTTCGCCGGCCTCGTGCGCATGGCCGGTGAAGAAGGGCGTGCAGAAGTGCGGGTCAGCGTGCAGCGAGATGGTGAGCACGTCCCTGCGGCGCCAGAAGATGCCCTGCGTGCCGTTGCCGTGGTGCACGTCGATGTCCAGGATGGCCACCCGGTCGTGCCGCTGGCGCAGGTGCTGGGCGGCGATGGCGGCGTTGTTCAGGTATGTGAAGCCGTTGGCGCGGTCGGCATAGGCATGGTGGCCCGGCGGGCGGCAGAGCGCGTAGGCGGCCCGTTCGCCGTCCAGAACGAGCTGGGCCGCGTGCGTGGCCACGTGGGCCGACCAGGTCGCCGCATGCCAGGTGTGGCGTCCGATGGAGCAGGCCATGTCGCCCATGTGGTAGCCGGCCTGGCCGACCAGGCTGTCGGGGTAGGTGAAGGGCTGGCCCGGGAAGGGATGGACATTGGGAAGCACCTCTTCGGACGCGCCCTCGAGCTGCTGCCAGCGTTCCCACGCCGTCTCGAGGAAGCGCAGGTACTGCGGCGTGTGGATCGCGGCCCTCGGGCCGGGGCCGTGGTCTTCGGGGGCGAGGATGTCGTGGCCCTGCCGGCGCGCGGCGTCCAGCAGCAGCGTGCCGCGCTCGGGCTGCTCGTTGCTGCGCTTCATGCGGCCGCGCACGATGAATTGCTGCGGATCGTGGCCGACGTGCTGGTCGCTGTAGATGACTTTCATGCAGGGTTTCCGTGTCCGGTGAAGAAGGATCGCTCTCAGGTCTTGAACAGGCTGGAGGCATGCGCCTTGGCGTCCTCCAGGTGGAAGCGCAGCGCGTGCTGCACGGCCTCGACGTCGCGCCTGGCCAGCGCGTGGGCGATGGGGCGGTGCGTCTCGGCCAGCAGCTTCAGGTCGCCATAGCTGCCTTCGCTCAAGGCGAGGAACATGCGCACCTCGGTCTGCATGTTGTCGAACAGCCGGTGCAGGTAGTGGTTGCCCGACAGCGCGCTGATCGCGAAGTGGAAGTCCAGGTCCAGCGCCACGCGCTCGGCCGAGGGCAGCGTCTCGGCGCGCGCGACCATGTCGTCCACGCGCGCATCGAGCGCGGCCAGGTCGGCATCGCTCGCGTGCTGGCAGGCCAGCGCGGCGCCCAGCAGTTCGAGCTGGATGCGCACGTCGTACAGGTCGCTCACCTGCTTGGCCGATACGGTGCGCACCGCGAAGCCGTGGCGCGGGCGCGAGACCAGCAGGCCCAGGCTCTCCAGCCGGCGCGCCGCCTCGCGCACCGGGGCGCGGCTCACGCCCATCTGGCGCGCGAGCTCGGCCTCGACGATGCGCTCGCCGGGCGCGATGCGGCCCGAGAGGATGGCGTCCTGCAACTGGGCCTCGACCACCCCGACCAGGTCGGGCACCTGGATCGAGGAGAAGGCGGGCGCCGGGACGGCGGGGTTGCTGATGCGCGTGCTCATGGGGTGTTTCCTGTCTTGCGTGTGCCCGGAATCATGCCGGACGGCGCGCACGGGCGAGGGACACGCCGGCGATGGCGATGAGAGCCATGCCCAGCAGCGCCGGCGCGTCCGGCGGCCGCTCGAACCACAGCGTGCTGATCAGCACGGCCAGCAGCAGCTGCACGTAGTTGAGCGGCGCCAGCGTGGCCGCGCCCACGCGGCGGAAGGCGGCCAGCAGGAGCAACTGGGCGCCGCCGCTGATGGCACCGCCGGACGCCAGCACGGCCATCTCGGGCCAGGGCGGGAGCGCGGTGTGTGCGGTGAAGAGCATCGGCAGGCTGCTGATCAGCAGGCAGGCCAGGGCCGCGTGCGCGAATTGCACGGGCGCGGGCACCAGGCCCGAGAGCTTGCGCGTGAGCACCTGGAAGACGGCATAGCAGGCGGCCGAGACGGCCATCAGCAGCGTGCCGGTCAGCGGCAGGCTGCCGCCCGGTCGCACGATGCAGAGCATGCCCGCGAAGCCGAGCAGCACGGCCGTCCATTGCGCGCGGCCCACGCGTTCGCCGAGCAGCCAGGGAGACAGCGCCACCATCATCAGCGGTGCCGTGAAATAGATCGCCGTGGCCTCGGCCAGCGGCATGGTGACCAGGGCCGCCATGAAGCAGGTGGCCACGACGGCCAGCGCCACGCTGCGCGCGGCGAGCAGCTTCTGGTGCGGCTGGCGCCACAGGCGCAGATCCCCATGGCGCAGCAGCAGCACGAAGGCCAGCACGGCGATGGCGCTGTACCGCCCCAGGTTCACGACGGCCGGCGGATAGTGCGCCACCATGTGTTTGGCGAACGCATCGTAGGCCGCGAACAGCACCAGCGCGCACAGGAACAGCGCGATGCCCGCGGCGGTGCCGTCGCCGCGTGCGCCGGATGCGGGGGCGGACACTGCACTCATGCGGCAGCCGGAATCATGGCCGGAGCCCTTCGAGGAAGGCATCGAGCGCCGCGCCGATGGCGCCGACCATGTAGCCGCCCTCCTGCACCACGACGGTGGGCAGGCCCAGCGCACGCACGCGGGCACCGGCCAGGCGGAAGGCCTCCATGTCGAACTTCAGCACGCTGATCGGGTCGTCCTTGTAGGTGTCGAAACCCAGCGGCAGCACCAGCGCCTGGGGCTGGAAGCGCTCGATGGCGGCCACGGCCTGGTCCAGCGCCTGCGCGAATTCGGCGTTGCCGCTGCCGTGCGCGAGCGGCAGGTTCAGGTTGCAGCCTTCGCCTTCGCCCGTGCCGCGCTCGTGCGCGTAGCCCGTGTACCAGGGGTAGTAGTTGGCGGGGTCGGCATGCGTGGAGATGGTGAGCACATCGCCGCGCCCGTAGAAGATCTGCTGCGTGCCGTCGCCGTGGTGCGCGTCGATGTCGAGCACGGCCACGCGGGCATGCGTGCGGCGCAGCGTGGCGGCGGCGATCGCGCTGTTGTTCACGTAGCAGAAGCCGGCCGCCCGCGCCCGCTGGGCATGGTGGCCCGAGGGCCGGCACAGCGCGTAGGCCACGCCGCCCGCTGCGCGCACCGTCTCCGCCGCGGCGAGCGCGGCGTGGGCCGAGCGCAGCACCGAGCGCCAGGTGTGCGGGCCGATCGGGCAGGACAGATCGCCCACGTACCAGCCGGTCTGCGCGAGCATGGCGGGCGACGGGCAGGCGCCTTCGCGCGGGCCGTGCGGCGACATGTTGGGCAGCACCTCGATGCCGGGCTGCAGGCCGAACGACTCGATCCGCTGCCAGCGCTCGAACGCCGTCTCCAGGTAGTCGAGGTAGTCGGTGGAGTGCACCCGCTCCAGCGCATCGCGGCCGGCCTCGGGTGGCGCGGTGACGGTGATGCCGCGCGTCGCCAGCGTGCCCATGAGGGCCTCGGCGCGCGTGGGCAGGTCCGCGGGCTTGCAGATGCGGCCCACGCGCATGTACTGCTGCGGGTCGTGCAGCAGTTGGTCGTCGGAGAAGAAGGCTTTCATGGCTGGCCATCCATTTCGGCGTCGAAGCGGTCCATGGCGCGCGTGAAGCGCGCGAACAGGTCCGCGAGTTCGTCCGGGGTGATGATGAGCGGCGGGCACAGGCCGATGCTGTCGCCCATGGCGCGCACGATCAGGCCTTCTTCGAGCGCCAGCGCGGCGAAGCGGTAGCCGGCCTTGCGCTCGGCCGCGAACGGGGTGCGCGCAGCCTTGTCGGCCATGAGTTCGACGGCACCGATCAGGCCCACGCCGCGCACGTTCCCGACCCAGGGCCGCCCGGCGAAGGCGCGCAGGCCGTCCTGGAACGCCGGCGCCAGCGCCCGCACGTGCTCGATCAGGTTCTCGTCCTCGTACACCTGCAGCGTCTCCAGCGCCACGGCGCAGGCGACCGGATGGCCCGAGTAGGTGTAGCCGTGGCCGAAGCTGCCCAGCTTGCCGCTGTGGGCGGCGATGGCGCTGTGCACCTTGTCGTTGACCATGACGGCCGAGATCGGCACGTATCCCGAGGACAGCGCCTTGGCGCAGCTGAGGATGTCGGGCTGCAGGCCGAAGGTGGTGGAGCCGAACATGTTGCCGGTGCGGCCGAAGCCGCAGATCACCTCGTCGGCGATCAGCAGCACGTCGTACTTGCGCAGCACGGCCTGCACTTTCTCGAAATAGCCGGCCGGCGGCACCAGCACGCCGCCCGCGCCCATCACCGGCTCGGCGATGAAGGCGGCCACGGTGTCGGGGCCTTCGGCCAGGATGCGCTCTTCGAGCTGGCGGGCCAGGCGCGTGGAGAAGTCCTGCTCGCTCTCGCCTTCGTGCGCATAGCGGTAGTGGTGCGGGCAGTCCACGTGCAGGAAGCGCGCCTCGGGGGCCGTCCGGATGGGCAGATCGAAGTCGCGGTGGTTGCCCTCCAGCCCGCCCAGGCTGGCCGCGGCCACGGTCACGCCATGGTAGGCATTGCGCCGCGCGATGATCTTCTTCTTGTCCGGCTTGCCGATGGCGTTGTGGTAGTACCAGACCATCTTCACCGCGCTGTCGTTGGCCTCGGAGCCCGAGTTGGCGAAGAACACGCGCGCCATGGGCACGGGCGCCAGCGCCAGCAGCTTTTCGGCCAGGTCGGCCACGGCCACGTTGGTGCGCTGGTTGAACGTGTGGTAGTAGGGCAGGGTGGCGAGCGCCTTGGCGCCGGCCGCGGCCAGGCGCTGGTTGGAGAAACCCAGCGAGGCGCACCACAGGCCGGACATGGCTTCCACGTAGCGCTTTCCCTGGTCATCGACGACATGGATGCCGTCGCCGGCCACGATCACGAGCGGCGGCGTCTGCGGCAGCGCCGCGAGGTTGGTGTAGGAATGCAGGTGGGTGGCGACGTCTTTGGCGCCGGTGCTCGTCGGTTCTTGGGCCATGGGGTTCCTCGTGGGTCGGTCGGGCGGCGCTCAGGCCATCGCGGAAAGCTGAGCGAGGTGGTCGCGGGTCAGCCGCGCGATGGTCTCGGGGCCGGTGCGCGTGGCGATGTGCGGGGTGACGGTGATGCGCGGGTGGTGCCAGAACGGATGCGCTGCGGGCAGGGGCTCTTCCACGAAGGCGTCGAGCACGGCCGAGGCGATGCGGCCGCTCTCCAGCGCGGCGAGCAGGTCGTCCTGCACGAGCTGCGCGCCGCGGCCGGCGTTGATGAGGCGGGCCCCGCGCGGCAGCTGGGCGAACAGCTTCGCATCGAGGATGCCGTGCGTGTCTTCCGTCAGCGGCAGCAGGCAGACCAGCGTGTCGCAGCCGGCCAGGAACTCTTCGCGCCCTGCCTCGCCATGGAAGGCCTGCACGCCCTCGGGCAACCCGCTCTTGGGGCTGCGGCTCCAGCCGCGCACCGCATAGCCGATGGCCGCCAGGGCACGCGCGGCCGACTGGCCCAGCACGCCCAGCCCGGCGATGCCCACGCGGTGCCGGCCCGGCGGCACCACGGGCGCTTCCTGCCAGGCGGCGCGGCGCTGGCTCTCGATGTAGCCCCCCATGTGGCGCTGTCCGTGCACCACGGCCCAGGCCACATAGGCATTCATGCCCGCGGCCATTTCGGCATCGACGATGCGGCGCACGGGCACGCCGGGCAGCGTGGCGTCGCGCGTGATGTGGTCGGTGCCGGCGCCCACGGACTGGATCAGCCGCAGCTTCGGCATGCGCGCCAGCAGGCCGGCGGGCGGAGACCAGCAGACCGCGACATCGATGTCGTCGAGTGCTTCGGGCGCCTGCACCTCGGTGTCGAAGCGGTGCAGCACCGCCTCCGGGAAGCACGCCGCGAAGGCCGGGCGCAGGTAGTCCATGGGAATCTGGTCGGAGACCAGGGCGATGTTCAGGCGCATGTTGTTCAGCCGCATGTCCGGGCCGCCTCCGCGGCGGCCGACAGCCGGGGCTGCGCCTCGATCAGCGTGCGCGTGTACGCGTGCCGCGGGTCGGCCAGCACCCGGGCCGTCTCGCCGTATTCGACGATCTCGCCACGCTGCATCACGGCGATGTGGTCGCACATCTCGCCGGCCACGCGCAGGTCATGCGTGATGAACACCATGGCCAGCTGGAAGCGCTCGCGTACGTCGGCGAAGAGCTTGAGCACCTGGGCCTGCACCGACACGTCGAGCGCAGACACGGGCTCGTCGGCCACCAGCAGCTCGGGCTGCATGGCCAGCGCACGCGCGATGCCGATGCGTTGCCGCTGGCCGCCCGAGAACTCGTGCGGGAATCGGTCGGCGGCGTCGGGCTTCAATCCCACGAGCTCCAGCAGTTCCATGGCGCGGGCCATGGCCTGGTCCCGGGGAAGGCCCTGTGCGATGGGGCCCTGTGCGATGGCCGCGCCGATGCGGTGGCGCGGGTTCAGCGAGGCGTACGGGTCCTGGAACACCATCTGGATCCTGCCCTGCGCCTGCTGGCGGAACTGCTCGCCCGATTGCAGCGTCCGGCCCCGGAACAGGATGCGCCCGCTGTCGAACGGCGCCAGGCCCACGATGCAGCGGCCCACGGTGGATTTGCCCGAACCGGATTCGCCGACCAGGCCCAGCGTCTCGCCGCGCCGAAGGTCGAACGAGAGGCCCCTGGCCGCTTCCACGCGCCGCCCCTTCCTGAACAGGCTGCCGCCCGTGACATAGGTCTTGCGCAGATCCTGCACCTGCAGCACATGGGTGATGTCGCGCTCCCCGGACGGCTGGCGCACACGGCCGTCGGGGATGGCAGCGATCAGCTTGCGCGTGTAGGCGTGCTGCGGACGGGCCAGTACGGCGGAGGCGGGGCCGGCCTCGACCACCTGGCCGGTCTGCATCACGACGACCTCGTCGGCGATCTCGGAGACCACCCCGAAATCGTGCGTGATGAACAGCACCGCCGTGCCCTTGCGCTGCTGCAGTTCGCGGATGAGCTTCAGGATCTGCGCCTGCGTGGTCACGTCCAGCGCGGTGGTGGGCTCGTCGCAGATCAGCAGGGCCGGCTCCAGCACCAGCGCGCAGGCGATCATCACGCGCTGGCGCTGTCCGCCCGACAGGCGGAAGGGGTAGCTGTCGATCAGCACCTCGGGTTCGGGCAGGCCCACGTCGGCCAGTGCGGCGAGGATGCGCTGGCGCTTTTCGGCCGCCGGCAGGCTCACGTGCGCGTCGAACACCTCGGCGATCTGGTCGCCGATGCGCATGACGGGGTTCAGCGCCGTCATCGGCTCCTGGAACACCATGCCCATGCGCCTGCCGCGCAGCGCGCGCAGCTGGGTTTCGTCCAGCTGCAGCAGGTCGTGCCCGTCGAACAGGATGCGGCCCGCCACGGGCTCCACGTGCGGCCTGGGCAGCAGGCCCATGATGGCGTTGGCGATCATGGATTTGCCCGAGCCGGATTCGCCCACCACGCAGAGCGTCCGGCCCGGCAGCAGGTGCAGCGAGGCGCCCTGCACGGCGAGCGGGCGGTCGGCGCCCCGGGGCAGGCGGATGTCCAGGCCCTGGATGTCCAGCACGGGCAGTTCGATCTTGTCCATCTTCATTTTCCTCTCCCGTCGGCGCGCGCGTTCAGGCCGTCGTTCAGGCCTTCGCCCACCAGGTTCAGCGCCAGCACCGTGAGCAGGATGGCCACGCCGGGGAAGACCGCCATCCACCAGGCCTGGCGCAGCACCGTGCGCGCGGAGCCGACCATGTATCCCCAGCTCATCTGGTTCGGGTCGCCCAGGCCCAGGAAGCTCAGCGACGATTCGAGCAGGATGGCCGTGGCCACCATGAGCGAGGCCATGACCACGATCGGCGAAGCCGCGTTCGGCAGGATCTGCGTGAGGATGATGCGGGGCGTGGACTGGCCCGCGAGCTGGGCCGCGGCCACGAAGTCGCGCTGGCGCAGCGTGAGGAACTCGCTGCGCACCAGACGCGCCACCGGAGGCCAGGAGACGACCGCGATGGCCGCGACGATGGAGCCGACCGAGGGCTCGAAGATGGCCACCAGCACGATGGCCAGCGCGAAGCTCGGCACCGCCTGGAACAGCTCGGTGAAGCGCATCAGCGAGGCATCGACCCAGCCGCCGAAGTAGCCCGCGATGGCGCCGATCGATACGCCGATGAGCAGCGACACCACGGTGGAGACCACGCCGATCAGCAGCGACACCCGGGCCCCGGCGACGATGCCCGCGAAGATGTCGCGGCCCATGGTGTCGGTGCCCAGCGGCAGGCCCGGCTCCGCGCCCGGATGGGCGAACGGCATGCCGACCATGTCCCAGGCGTTGTTGTGCACGATCAGCGGGCCCAGCGCGGTGACCAGGCCGACCAGCATGAGCACGACGAGGCCGAAGACCGCGCCCTTGTTGCGGCAGAAGCGCCGCCAGAAACTGCTTTTCATGGGGTTGTTCCTCATCCGAGTTCGATGCGGGGATCGACCAGCGTGTAGACGAAGTCGGTGATCAGGTTGAACAGCACGGCCATGGCCGCGGTGAACAGGAAGCAGCCCAGCAGCAGGTTGTAGTCGCGCTGCAGCAGGGCGTCGAACATGAGCCGGCCAATGCCGGGCCAGGCGAACACGGTCTCGGTCAGCACGGCGCCGCCGATCATTCCTCCGGCCTGGATGCCCGCCAGCGTGACCACCGGCAGCAGCGCGTTGCGCAGGATGTGCCGGCGCTGGATGCGGCCGGGGGCGACGCCCTTGGCGCGCGCGGTCTTGACGAAATCCATCTGCGCGACCTCCAGCATCGAGGCGCGCGTCATGCGGGCGTAGACCGCCATGTAGAACAGCGCCAGCGTGAGCGCGGGCAGCACCAGGTGCTTTCCGATGTCCAGGGCCTTGGCGATGCCGGTCAGGTCGGCGCCGACGGTGAAGAATCCGAAGGCCGGCAGCAGGTCGAACTGCACGGTGAACAGCAGCACGGCCATCATCGCGAGCCAATACAGCGGCGTGGCGTAGAACACCAGGGCCACCACGGTGATGAGGCTGTCCTGCCATTTGCCGGCGTGGCGGCTGGCGAGCGCGCCCAGCACGATGCCGAACAGCAGCGACAGGCCGAAGGCCGTGCCCGTGAGCAGCAGGGTCGCAGGCAGGCGTTCCAGGATCAGGTCGACCACCGGCTGCTGCTGGCGGTACGAGTAGCCCAGGTCCAGCTTCGCCACATGGCCGAGGTAGTTCGCCAGTTGCACGGGCAGCGGCTGGTCCAGGCCGAACTGCGCGCGCAGCTGGGCCACGAACTGCGGGTCGGATGCGCCGGCCTCGCCGGCCATGATGGAGACCGGATCGCCCGGTGCGGCCCGGACCAGCAGGAAATTGGCGGTGGCGATCACCAGCAGGGCCAGGAGGCCCTGCAGCACGCGCACGGACATGAACTGGAGTCGTTTCATCGCAGGCTCGGGTTCGGGCATGCGGCGGCCCGGCTGGGCCGCCGCACGCGGGGAGTGGATGGGAGGCGTCAGGCCTGCGGGATCACGCCAGCTTGACGCGGCCGAGGCTGTCGTTCAGGCCGATGCCGGAGCTCACGATGTTCTGGATCTTCGTGCGGTAGAGCGTCGGGAAGTTGATCTCGTGCAGCCAGGCCACGGGCACCTCGTCCACGAGGATCTTCTGCACTTCCAGATAGATGGCGCGGCGTTTGGCCGGGTCGCTCTCGATGGCGCCGGCGGCGAACAGCTCGTCGACCTTGGGGTTCGAGTAGCCGGCCACGTTGTTGAACGGGGAGCCCTTGGCGATGTTGCTGGTGGTGTAGTTGCGGCCCACGCCCAGGGCCGGGTCGCCGTATTGGTAGACGTAGGTGAAGGCCAGGTCGAAATCCCACTCGTTGCAGCGCTGGTTCCAGCCGGCCACGTCGGTGGCGACCATCTCGATCTTGACGCCGGCCTGCGTGAGGTTCTGTCGCACGATCTCGGCCTGGCGCTGCCAGGATTCTCCGTAGGGCAGGGGCAGCAGTCGCAGCGTCTCGCCCTTGTAGCCGGCCTCGGCCAGCAGCTTCTTGGCCTTGGCGATGTCGCGCGGGTACTTGGCGACGTCGTCGCTGGCGTAGGCGATGTGGCTGTTGAACGGGCCCGTCGCCGGCTTGGCGAAGCCGTACCACGCGATCTTGGCCATGGCATCGCGGTCGATGGCCGTCCAGATGGCCTGGCGGAACTTCACCTGGTCCATCGGCTTCGTGCGGTTGTTGATCCACAGCCAGCTCTGGGGCGCGAAGAATTCCCAGCCCTTGGTGGTGACGGCCGCGCCGGGCAGCTTGGACAGGCGCCCCACGTCGAAATACTCCACCGTGCCGCCCGGCGCGATGTCGACCTTGCCGGACTCGAAGGCCGCGGCGCGCGCGGCGGCGTCGGGGATCACGTGGAAGTACACGCCCTCGACCGTCACGACGCCGGGCTGGTGGTAGTTCTCGTTGGCCACCAGGTGGATGTAGGAACCCTTGGCCCACTCCTTGAACTTGAGCGGGCCGGTGCCGATGGGCGTGGCATTGGCCGGGTTGGTCAGGAAGTCGGTGCCTTCGTAGATGTGCCTGGGCACCATGGGCATGGTGCCGTTCTCGAAGATGCCGAGGAAGGGGCCGAACGGCTGCTTGAGCCTGAACTCCACTGTGAGCGGATCCAGTGCCTTGATCGATTCCACGTGGGCCAGGCTGGCGCGGAAGCGCGCATGCGTCTTGCGCAGGAACACGTCGCACGAGAACACCACGTCGTCGGCCGTGAAGGGCTTGCCGTCGTGCCACTTCACGTTCGGCTTGAGCTTGAAGACGTAGGTCTTGCTGTCCGGGCTCACCGTCCAGGACGTGGCCAGCTGGGGCTGAGGCTGCAGCTTCTCGTCGTAGCGCAGCAGGCCTTCGTAGATGTTGCCGGAGATCAGCTGCGTCGGGCCGTTCTGCACGATGCCCATCATCAGGCCGGGCGGTTCGGGCTGGACCAGCACGTTGACGACGCCTTTCCGGGCCTGCGCCAGGCTGTGCAGGGGAACCCCGGCGATGGTCATCCCGAGGGCTGCGGGAACGGCTTGGATCAGGTGGCGGCGTTTCATCGGGGCGGACCTTTCGGCAGGGGTGGGGTGGGAAGGCTCGGACGCGGGGAACTCAGTCGCGGAACGAAGCGGGGCCGGGCGGCTCCAGGCGCTGCAGCAGCGCGCGCCATTCGCGGGCGTAGGGATCGGTGGGCTGGGCGGCCAGGCGGTTCGTGTCGCCGCTTTCGTACTGGCGCGCCGTGAGTTCGCAGACCGCTTCCGGCACGGGGTTCACGGCCTGCCCGGTGCCCTGGATGGCGACCTGCACGCGGCAGGCGCGTTCCAGGTTGTGCATGAGGATGAAGGCCTCCGCCACGCTGCGGCCTAGCGTCACGAGGCCGTGGTTGCGCAGGATGAGCGCTCGCGACGTGGGGCCGAGGTCCGCGACCAGGCGTTCGCGCTCTTCCAGGTTCAGCGCGATGCCTTCGAATGCGTGGTAGGTGACCCGGTTGTGGAACTGCAGCGCCCACTGGTTGCAGGGCTGCAGCCCGCCGGCCAGCGACGACACGGCCACGCCGGCCACGGTGTGGGTGTGCAGCACGCAGGCGGCATCGTGGCGCGCGGCGTGCACGGCGCTGTGGATCGTGAAGCCGGCCGGGTTCACGTCGTATTCGCCGGGCTCGACGAGGTTGCCGTGCAGGTCGATCTTCACGAGCGAGGACGCCGTGATGTCGCGGAACAGCATGCCGAAGGGGTTGATCAGGAACTGGTCCTCGGTGCCCGGCACGCGCGCCGAGATGTGGGTGTAGATGCTGTCGTCCATGCCGTAGAGGGCGACGAGGCGATAGGCCGCCGCCAGGTCCCGGCGGACCTGGCGCTCCGCAGATGACATCGGGGAACGGTGTTCAGCGGCGCGCGGGGGGTGGAGTTCTGCTGTTTCCAAAAGGGCCTCCAGGCATCTTTGATCTGCGATGGGTAATTGGTCGGCTGTCGACAGACGACTTGATGCAGATCATCATGCAACTCGTGTGCCAGCCATTCCATGCGGGAAAACCCCGCCGGACGGCCGCTGCGGGCCCGATGTGGTGCATTCGTGCACGGCTATCGGGCTGGCTGCATCGGCTTGGGGCTTCGGGCGGGCGTCCCGCCGGGATGCGGGAGGTGGCGGGGCGGCGTACGCCCTCCGGCGTATTTCGGCAGTCGCGGGTCATCCCTAGGATGGCATCCATGCGTCGGACGAGACCTGCAAGCGTCCGGCGAATGCCATCAACCACCATGGAGTACCTGCATATGCAACGCCGATTCACCCTCAAGGCCCTCACCGCCGCCGTGGCGCTGGCGGGCGCCGGTATTACCGCCCACGCCCAGGACACCATCAAGGTCGGCGTGCTGCACAGCCTCTCGGGCACCATGGCCATTTCGGAAACGGTGCTCAAGGACACCGTGCTGATGGCCATCGAGGACATCAACGCCAAGGGCGGCGTGCTGGGCAAGAAGCTCGAGCCCGTGGTGGTGGACCCGGCCTCCAACTGGCCGCTCTTCGCCGAAAAGACCAAGCAGCTGCTGGGCCAGGACAAGGTCTCGGTGATCTTCGGCTGCTGGACCAGCGTGAGCCGCAAGTCGGTGCTGCCCGTGGTGGAGGAAATGAACGGCCTGCTGTTCTACCCCGTGCAGTACGAAGGCGAAGAGCTGTCCAAGAACGTGTTCTACACGGGCGCCGCGCCCAACCAGCAGGCGATTCCCGCGGTGGACTACCTCATGAGCAAGGACGGCGGCGGTGCCAAGCGCTGGGTGCTGCTGGGCACGGACTACGTCTATCCCCGCACCACCAACAAGATCCTGCGGGCCTACCTGAAGTCCAAGGGCGTGAAGGATTCGGACATCGACGAGAAGTACACCCCCTTCGGCCACTCCGACTACCAGACCATCGTGGCCGACATCAAGAAGTTCAGCCAGGGCGGCAAGACGGCCGTGGTCTCCACCATCAACGGCGATTCCAACGTGCCCTTCTACAAGGAACTGGGCAACGCCGGCCTGAAGGCCAAGGACGTGCCGGTGGTGGCCTTCAGCGTGGGCGAGGAAGAGCTGCGCGGCGTGGACACCAAGCCGCTCGTGGGCCACCTGGCCGCGTGGAACTACTTCATGTCCCTGAAGAACCCGGAGAACACCGCGTTCATCAAGCAGTGGAGCGACTACGCCAAGAAGAACAACATCCCGGGCCACAAGGACAAGCCGCTGACCAACGACCCGATGGAGGCCACCTGGATCGGCATCCACATGTGGAAGCAGGCGGTGGAGAAGGCCAAGAGCACCGACGTGGACAAGGTTATCGCCGCCATGGCCGGCCAGACCTTCAAGGCGCCCTCGGGCATCGTCAGCAAGATGGACGAGAAGAACCACCACCTGCACAAGAGCGTGTTCATCGGCGAGATCAAGGCCGACGGCCAGTTCAACGTGGTGTGGAAGACGCCCGGTCCGGTCAAGGCCAAGCCGTGGAGCCCTTACATCGAGGGCAACGACAAGAAGAAGGACGAGCCCGAGAAGAAGTGACACCCCCCTGAGGCCCTTCGGGCCTTCCCCCCGCTCTCGCCGTGCTTCGCACGGCGGGAGGGGGTGAGGGCTGCGGCTCCGGGCCCGCCTGCGCGGGCCTGGACAGCCCGAACGCCCCGCGCCTCCGGCCCGGGGCTGCTCGACGCCAGCGGCCGGGCGAAGCCCGTTCCGCGGCGTCTGCTGGGCTGGGGTGTGGTTAATGCTCTGCTTCTTACCCATTTCCGTTGCGGGTTTCTTTCCCATGTTTCTTTCCTTCTTCCATCGCCTGATCGCCTGCCTGCTGCTGTGTGCGGCGGTGCAGGCGCACGCGCTCACGGCGGAGGCGGCGCGGGCGATGGCCGCGGGCGATACCGACGAGCGGATCGCGGCGCTGCAGCAGGCCATTGCCACGCCCGACGAGGCCACGGTGGCTTTCATCCGGGCGATGGCGGACGATGCGGTGAAGATCGCGGGAGGGAAGGCCATCGTCATCAAGGATGACAAGGGCATCGACCCCGTCACCGGTGCGCCGGTGAGCGTGCCGGACGATGCGGAGGACATCGTCAACAACAACCGCATGCGCGGCGAGTTCGACACCGCGCTGGCATCGCTGCAGCTCATGTCGCCGGATGCGGCGCAGCGCCGCGCGGCGATCGATGCGCTCAAGGACGAGAGCGACGAGGCGCGGCTGCCGCTGATCGACAAGGCCCTGGCGGCCGAGCGCGAGCCGGGGCTCAAGGCACGGCTCGAGGCGATCCGCGCGCGCATCCAGCTCTCGGCGAGCGATCCGGCGCAGCGCCAGCTGGCGGCGCAGGCCCTGGCCGGCAGCGGCAACCCGGCCACCCGCACGGTGCTGCTGGAGCAACTGCGCAACGAACAGGACCCGAAGGTGCGCGCGGCGATCGATTCCGCGCTGAAGGCCGTGGAAGCGCGGCTGCAGTGGGGCGAGCGCCTGGGTGCGCTGTTCTCGGGCCTCAGCCTGGGATCGATCCTGCTGCTCGTGGCGCTGGGCCTGGCCATCACCTACGGGCTGATGGGCGTCATCAACATGGCCCATGGCGAACTGATGATGATCGGTGCCTATGCCACCTACGTGGTGCAGGGGCTGTTCCAGCGCTACCTGCCAGGTGCCTTCGATGCGTACCTCGTCGCGGCCGTGCCGGTGGCGTTCCTCGCGTCGGCGCTCATGGGCGCGGTGCTGGAGCGCGGCGTGATCCGTTTTCTCTACGGCCGGCCGCTGGAGACGCTGCTTGCCACCTGGGGCATCAGCCTGATGCTGCAGCAGTTGGTGCGCAGCCTGTTCGGCGCGCAGAACGTGGGCGTGGAAAACCCCGCCTGGATGAGTGGCGGCGTGCAGGTGCTGGAGAACCTGCAGCTGCCGTGGAACCGGCTGGTGATCGTGGCCTTCGCGTTCGCGGTGCTGGGCGGCGTGGCCTTCCTCATCGGGCGCACGCGGCTGGGGCTGTTCGTGCGCGGTGTCACGCAGAACCGGCCCATCGCCTCGTGCATGGGCGTGAACACCGCGCGCGTCGATACCTATGCCTTCGCGCTGGGATCGGGCATCGCGGGCCTGGCGGGCTGCGCCCTGAGCCAGGTCGGCAACGTGGGCCCGGACCTGGGGCAGGGCTACATCGTGGACGCGTTCATGGTGGTGGTGCTGGGCGGCGTGGGCCAGCTCGCGGGCACCGTCTATGCCGCGCTGGGCCTGGGCGTGCTCAACAAATTCCTCGAGGGCTGGGCGGGCGCCGTGCTGGCCAAGATCGCCGTGCTGGTCCTCATCATCGTCTTCATCCAGAAGCGGCCCCAGGGCATCTTCGCGGTGAAGGGCCGCACTGCAGACTAGGTATGAGACACCCCCCTGTGTCGCTTCGCTCCTTCCCCCCTCTCTCGCATGGCTGTGCCCTGCGGGAGAGGGGACGCCGCCGGCGCGGCGGGGCGGCCCTTGCGCGGCGGCTGCTGGCCTGGGCCGTGACGGTGGCTGATTCCGCTGGCGATGCCGAACGCTGAAAAAGTATGACCACTCCAATTCCCATTCAACTGCCAGCCCCGGCACCGCTGCTCACGCGCGGTGGGTGGACGGGCTTCATCGTGGCGCTGATCGCGGTCTGCGCGGTGGCGCCCGTGCTCAACCTGTGGGTGCCGGCCGGCAGCGCGTTCCATCTTTCGGACTACGCCGTGGCCCTGGTCGGCAAGATCATGTGCTACGCCATCTGCGCGCTGGCCATGGACCTGATCTGGGGCTACACGGGCATCCTGAGCCTGGGGCACGGCCTCTTCTTCGCGCTGGGCGGCTACGTGATGGGCATGTACCTCATGCGCCAGATCGGCCGCGACGGCAACTACAAGAGCGACCTGCCCGACTTCATGGTGTTCCTGGACTGGAAGGAACTGCCCTGGCACTGGGCGCTGTCGGACAGCTTCATCGCCACGCTGGTGCTGGTCGTGGCCGTGCCGGGCCTGGTGGCCTTCGTGTTCGGCTACTTCGCCTTCCGCTCGCGCATCAAGGGCGTGTACTTTTCCATCATCACGCAGGCCATGACCTATGCCGCCATGCTGCTCTTCTTCCGCAACGAGACGGGCTTCGGCGGCAACAACGGCTTCACCGACTTCAAGCGCATCCTGGGGCAGCCCATCGCCACGCAGAACATGCGCATGCTGCTGTTCGTGCTCACGGGGCTGGCGCTGCTCGGCTTCTTCCTGCTGGGCCGCTGGCTGGTGGGCTCCAAGTTCGGCCGGGTGCTGCAGGCCATCCGCGACGCGGAAAGCCGCGTGATGTTCTCGGGCTACTCGCCGCTGCCCTACAAGCTCGCGATCTGGACCATCAGCGCCATGATGTGCGGCGTGGCCGGCGCGCTCTACGTGCCGCAGGTGGGCATCATCAACCCGGGCGAGATGAGCGCCGCCAACTCCATCGAGATCGCCGTCTGGGCGGCCGTGGGCGGGCGCGCGACGCTGGCCGGCCCGATCGCGGGGGCCTTCCTCGTCAACGGCGCCAAAAGCTGGCTGACGGTGACGGCGCCGGAGTTCTGGCTGTATTTCCTGGGCGCGCTGTTCATCGCCGTCACGCTGTTCCTGCCGCAGGGCGTGGCGGGGCTGCTGCGTTCGCGGGGCGGATGGCGCGGCCGCATCGCGAAGGCCCTGCGCAAGGAAGAAGGAGGCGCCGCGCGATGACCCCCGATCTCATGGACGAAGGCGCGCGCCGCATCGGGCGCGGCACGGCGGCGCCGGAAGCGGGCCGCAGCACCGAATCCGGCGGCCGCGCCGCGGGCTTCTCGCGCGTGGCCGTGCCCGGCGAAGTGGACGTGGCCCACGGCCGCATCCTCTACCTGGAGGACGTGCACGTGGCCTTCGACGGCTTCAAGGCCATCAACGGCCTGAACCTCGACATCGCCCCGGGCGAGCTGCGCTGCATCATCGGCCCCAACGGCGCGGGCAAGACCACGATGATGGACATCATCACCGGCAAGACCCGTCCCGACCGCGGAACGGTGTACTTCGGCTCCACCATCGACCTGCTGCGCCACAACGAGCCCGGCATCGCGCAACTGGGCATCGGCCGCAAGTTCCAGAAACCCACGGTGTTCGAGCAGCTCACGGTGTTCGAGAACCTCGAACTGGCCCTGAAGACCCACAAGGGCGTGGCGTCGTCCATGTTCTTCCGCCTCGACTCGGCGCAGAAGGACCGGCTCGCCGAGGTGCTGCACACCATCCACCTCGCGCACCAGCCTGCCCGCCGCGCGGCCGAGCTGAGCCACGGCCAGAAGCAGTGGCTGGAGATCGGCATGCTGCTGATGCAGGACCCGAAGCTGCTGCTGCTCGACGAGCCGGTGGCGGGCATGACCGACGAGGAGACGGCGCGCACGGCCGAGCTGTTCCTCTCGCTCAAGGGCAGGCATTCGCTGATGGTGGTGGAGCACGACATGTCGTTCATCCGGGCGATCTCCGAGAAGGTGACGGTGCTGTGCGACGGGGCCGTGCTGGCGGAGGGGACGCTGGACGAGGTGCAGGGGGATGAGCGGGTGATCGAGGTGTATTTGGGGCGGTGATGGTTGCTTGTTCTTGCTGTGTGTTTGTTTCCCGGGGCCGGGATGTGCGCCCGGCGGCGCACCTACTTTCTTTTGCTTCGCCAAAAGAAAGTAGGCAAAGAAAAGGCGAGCCCTGGTGTCTGCGTCCCCCTTCGCCCTTTGGGCGAAGGGGGCAGCCTGTGGTGCTCGGAGGCAAGGCGCGGCTGCGGAACTCGCTGCGCGCTGGCGCGCTCCGCTCGGACAACCGCAGCCAGTCAGATCACGAAGCAGGCGTGTCCTTCGGCACGCCTGCGCGCCTTGCCTCCTGCGCTCCTCGGCGCAGCCACGAGGGCGGGGTGCAGCACACGGGCCATTGCTTCGCTCGGCCTGGGGTGCGCGAGTCCGTTGCACCGCGCACGGTGCTTTGTGGGGACGGGGCGCTGGGGCTTTTGCCGAGCGCAGCGATGGCCTTGGGGCCGAGCAACGCGAAGGCCCGAGTCACCCCTTCTGGATGCGCCTGGGGCGCGCAGGGGGTGGGGTGGCGGGCGTGCCGCAGGACACGCCCGCTTCGTGAACTGACTTGCCGTGGTTGTCCGAGCGGAGCGCACGAAGTGCGCGCAGCGAGTTCCACGGCACACCCCACCCCCGAGCACCCCAGGTTGCCCCGTTCGCCCCGCGGGCGAACGGGGTCGCATCCAGCAGGGTCGCCCTTTCTTTGGTTACTTTCTTTCGGCGAAGCGAAAGAAAGTAACTCGCCCGCCGGGGCGAGACCCGGCCCCCGCCCCTAAAAGAACCCATATGCTCACCGTCCACAACCTCCACCAATACTACGGCGGCTCCCACATCCTCCGCGACGTGAGCCTCGACGCCGCCCCCGGCAAGGTCACGGTCCTCCTCGGCCGCAACGGTGTCGGCAAGACCACGCTGCTCAAGAGCCTCATGGGCCTGGTGCCCATCCGCAGCGGCACCATCACCTGGGAGGGCCAGCCGATCCAGGGCCGCACGCCCTACGAGCGCGCCCGCGCCGGCATCGGTTTCGTGCCGCAGGGCCGCGAGATCTTCGGCCGGCTGACGGTGGAGGAGAACCTGCGCATGGGGCTGGCCTACAAGAGCGGTTCCACGCCCGTGCCGGAGCATCTCTACACGCTGTTCCCGGTGCTGCGGCAGATGCTGGGCCGGCGCGGCGGGGACCTGTCGGGCGGGCAGCAGCAGCAATTGGCGATCGCGCGGGCGCTCGCGCCCAGCCCGCGGCTGCTGATCCTGGACGAGCCGACCGAAGGCATCCAGCCCAGCATCATCAAGGACATCGGCCGGGTGATCCGCCGCCTCGCGGACGAGGGGCTGGACGGCCATCCGGTGTCCGTGCTGCTGTGCGAGCAGTACTACGACTTCGCCGAGGAGCTGGCCGACGAGTACCTCGTGATGGAGCGGGGCGAGGTGATCGCGCGGGGGCCGGGCAGCGAGATGCAGGCGCGGGGCATCCGGCAGCTGGTCGCGATCTGACGGGCCGGGCGGGCGGCCTGCGCGCGCGCGGGGAGCGCCTGCCGGGTGTGACGCCGAAGCGACGGAGCCATGCCGGCGCGGCAGTGGCGCGGGCAGGGTGCCGCCGCGCGGCTTGACCACCGAGCGGCCGTCCGCCTATGCTGCCGGATGCCGGCTGCGCTCTCGGGGCCACCCGGCCACGAATCCCGACGGACCGATCCCACCGAGACCCGCGCACGGCCCCTTGCCCTCTATGCCTGTTCCTCCCGCTTCCGGCCCCGACGCTGTTCCTTTCGCTTCCGGCGCGCCCGTGTCCCCGGGCACCGGAACACCCTCCCTGCAGGAGCGCGAGATCACGCTGCTCAAGGCCGGCATCCGCGATTTCGCGCAGGTGGCCTCGTCGATGCCGCCGGCCCAGGCCCGCGACTGGATGGAGCGCGTGATCGGCTGCCTGCACGGCCTGCTGCCCGCCTATGGCGGCGTGCTCGCCCACTGGACGGGCGAGGGCGCCGCGGTGTTGTTCCCGCAGGGAGCAGCGGGGCAAGAGGGCGATGGCAAGGGTGCCGATGGCAGCGTCCAGCGCGCGGCCATGTATGCCGTGGCGCTGCAGATGGCGCTCAAGGATTTGAACGACGCCTTCCGCGAGGAGCGGTTGCCCCCGGTGTACGTGGGCGTGGGCATCGCCTTCGGCCCCGCGCTGGTGGGCGACTTCGCACCGTCCGGCGGCGGGCGCCAGGCACCCGTGCTGCTGGGCACGGTCGTGTCCGAGGCCTCCCAGCTGCGCGCCTTCGCGCTGCGCGGACAGGTGCTGGTGAGCGAGGCGGTGTACCAGCGCTGCTGGACGATGGCGTCGGTGTCGGCGCCGACGCATGTCTTCGTCAAGGGCCGTTCCGAGCCCCTGCCGCTGCGCGAGCTGGTGGCCGTGCCGGGCCGGCGGCTCAAGGTGCCCCGGCAGGAGTTCCGCCGCAGCCTGCGGGTGGAGGCCAACCTGCCGTGCACCTGCCAGCTCGTGCAGGACGGAGCAGTGCTTCCCCACCTGGTGGCCTGCTCGCTGCGCGACATGGGCTACCACGGCGCGTTGCTGGAGCTGGGCGAGCCGGTGCCGCTGCACGGCGAGCTGCGGCTCGCGTTCGACCTGCCGATCGCGCGCTACCAGGCGCGGGACGTGTATGCGCGCGTGGTCACCCTCAACACCACGGGCCCCCAGGTGCTGGCCGGGGTGGAGTTCACCGCCACCAGCGCGGAGTTCGATGCCCAGGTGCGGCGCTTCGTGCAGGGCATGGTGACCTCCGGCTGACGGCGCATGCAGTTCGACGGTGTGATCGCGTCCTGGAACGACGCGCGGGGTTTCGGCTTCATCGAGCCGCTGCAGGGCGGTGACCCGGTGTTCGTGCACATCAAGGCCTTTCAGGACGGCACGCCCCGGCCCCATGCCGGCCAGCGGGTGCGCTTCGCGGTGGAGGCCGGCCCCGGTGGACGCAAGCGGGCCTGCGGTGTCTCGCTCCTGCCGCCTGCGGCGCGCGCTTCCGCCGCCCGGGCGCCCGCCATGGCGCCACGGCCGGCCCGGCCCTGCGGCCGCCACGGGGCGCACGGCGGCTCCGCGCAATGGGGCATCGCCAGCCTGCTCGTGCTGCCGGCCTATGCCGTGTTCTGCGTGGCATTGGCGGTGTTCGGCACGATGCCCCGCTGGGTTCCGGTGGCCTGCCTGGGGCTGAGCATCTGGACCTACCTCATGTACTGGCGCGACAAGCGGGCCGCGGAGCAGGGGCACTGGCGCACTTCCGAGAAGACCCTGCACCTGCTGGCGCTGGCCGGAGGCTGGCCCGGGGCCCTGCTGGCGCAGCAGGTGCTGCGCCACAAATCCGCCAAGCGGTCCTTCCGCACCGTGTTCCGGGCCACCGTGGCACTCCATGCCGCGGCGCTCGGCTGGCTGTGTTCGCCGTACGGCGAAGGCCTGCGCGCGGCCCTGCCTGCCTGAGGCGGCCGGCGCGCCGCGCGTCAGCCGGGGCCCGCGAGCACGTCCGCGAGCGCGACCAGGTCCGCGCAGTGCAGGTCGTTGCCCGGCCGGGGCGAGACGTCCTTCGCACGGGCCGCTCCGAATTCGTGCGGCCTTTCCACATAGGCAGTCCGCAGGCCGCAGGCCCGCGCGGCCGCGAGGTCCTCGTGGTGCGCGGCCACCATCATCACCTGCGCGGGCTCCAGGTCGAAGACGCGGGCGGCGCCCAGGTACACCGCCGGATCGGGCTTGTAGGCGCGGAACACCTCGGCGCTCAGGATGCAGTCCCAGGGCAGTCCGGCCGCCTTGGCCATGTCCGTGAGCAGGCCGATGTTGCCGTTGGAGAGCGTGGCGATGGTGCGGCGGTGCTTGAGGCGCTGCAGCCCGGCCACGCTGTCGGGCCAGGGCGCGAGCCGGTGCCATGCGTGGTTCAGGTGCCGGCGCTCCGGCTCGGACAGGTGCTCCAGGCCGAAGCGGGGCAGCAGCCCGTCGAGGATCATCCGGTGCAGCTCGTCGATGCGCGTCCAGCCGAGTTCGCCGCTGCGCACGCGCTGCATGGCCGGCTGGTAGCCCTCGCGCCAGGCCAGGGCGAAGGCGTCGGCGTCCACCTGCGGGTGCAGCGCCTGCACTTCGCGCACGATGCTGCCGTGCCAGTCCACCACGGTGCCGAAGATGTCGAAGACCAGCAGTCGCACGTCGGGGAAGGCGTCGTTCATGGGGCAATCCTTGGAGGAGGATGGTCGGGAGGGATCCTGCCGTGGTGGCGGATGCGGCGTGCCGGGCAGCATACGGCAAGGCCGCAAATCCCGCCCGCTGCAGATGCGGGCAGGGCGTGATATGTTCTGCAGCCCTGCGGGTTAACCCTGTATCGCCCCTCTTCGCGCCCGGTCCGCTTTCCTGGCCGGCGCTGCCGCACGCCGCTTTCTCCATGACCACGCCCTCCCTGCCCCGCGACGACGCCGATGTCCCGGCGGCCCCATCCACTGCCACCCCGCGGGACGACCGCACCCTGCTGCGCGCCGTGCTGGCGCTGGGCCTGGGCGGCTTTTCCATCGGCACGGGCGAGTTCGTCATCATGGGCCTGCTGCCCGAGGTGGCGCGCGACATCGGCGTGACCATCCCGCAGGCCGGGCACGTCATCAGTGCCTATGCGCTGGGCGTGGTGGTCGGCGCGCCCGTGCTGGCCGTGCTGGCGGCGGGCTGGGGCCGGCGGGCACTGCTCATCGCGCTGATGGCTGTCTATGCGCTGGGCAATTTCGCGTCCGCGATGGCGCCGGGCTACCTGTCGCTCAACGTGCTGCGCTTCGTCACCGGCCTGCCGCACGGCACCTATTTCGGGGTGGCCGCGCTGGTGGCCGCATCGCTCGCACCGCCCGGCCGGCGCGCGAGCGCGGTGGGCCTGGTGATGCTGGGCCTCACGGGGGCCACGCTCGCGGGCGTGCCCATCGCGGCCGCGCTGGGCCAGCATTTCGGCTGGCGTGCGGCCTTCGTGTTCGTCGGGGCGATCGCGGTGCTGGCGATGGCGATGGTGCGCCGGGGCGTGCCCTACATGCCGCCCGACGCGGCCGCGAGCCCCTGGCGCGAGCTCGGGGCACTGCGGCGCAAGCAGGTCTGGCTGACCCTGGGCATCGGCGCCATCGGTTTCGGCGGCATGTTCTCGGTCTTCAGCTACATCAAGCCCACGCTCACCGAAGTGGCGGGCCTGCCCGTCGGCGCCGTGCCCTTCGTGCTGGCGCTTTTCGGAGCAGGCATGGTGGCCGGCAACCTCGTGGGCGCCCGGCTGGCGGACCGCTCCCTGATGCGCACCATCGGCGGCCTGCTGGTCTGGTCGCTGGCGGTGCTGGGCACCTTCGTGTTCGCGGCCCACCACGTGGTGACCGCGGCGCTGGCGACCTTTCTCATCGGCACCATCGTCGCCATCGGGCCGGCGCTGCAGATCCGGCTGATGGACGTGGCCGGCGATGCGCAGACCCTGGCCGCCGCGCTCAACCATTCGGCCTTCAACTGCGCGAACGCGCTCGGTGCCTGGCTCGGCGGCGTAGCCATCACGGCCGGCCTGGGGTGGACGTCCACCGGCTGGGTGGGGGCCCTGCTTGCCCTCGCCGGCCTGGCCGTGTTCGCTGCATCGCTGGCCGCGGAGCGCAGCGCGTCCACGCCGCCGATGCCCTGACTCAGGCTGCCGGGGCGCTGCGGCTGCGGTGCCAGTGGCCCACGCCGTTCGTCACCAGCACGCAGCAGGCCAGCCAGGTGCCTCCGGTGACCCAGCCCGCGAGCACGTCGCTCGCGTAATGCACCTGCAGCACCACCCGGCTCCAGCCGACCGTGAACACCACCGCGGCGGCGGTGAGCAGGGCGGGGAGGTGCCAGCGCGCCGGCAGCAGGCGCACCGCCAGACAGGCCAGCATGCCGTAGGCGACCATCGAGCTGCTGCTGTGCCCGCTCGGGAAGCTGTAGCCTTCGGCCACCGAGACGCCGTGCGTATGCTCCGGCCGCACCCGTTCGAAGGCGTGCTTGAACCCGCGGGTGAGCAGTCCGTTGCCCGCCAGGGCCGCGGCCCAGCAGGCCGCCAGCAGGCGGTGGCGGCGCCACCAGAGCGCGATGCCCACCACCGCGGCCAGGGCAGCCAGCACCCCGGTGTCGCCCGCATGCGTGAGGCGTGCGAACAGGGTGAGGGTGGGCAGGCCCGCCCGTGCGCGCAGGGCGCCGGCCAGTGTCTCGTCCATCCGTGCCACCCAGGCGGTGGGGACCGACCATTCGCTCGCCAGGAACCCCAGCAACTCGGCGCAGCCCCAGACCATCAGCGCGGAGGCCGCCAGCGCCGCCCAGAGGCGTGCCACGGCGTGCGAGGGCGCCGACCAGCGCCCGGCCCAGGGGGCGCAGTGCGGTGCGGCGGCCAGCGAGGCACCCCGGGCCAGCAGCGTGGCCACCAGGACGAACGACAGTCCCGCACCCCAGAAGGCCAGTGGATGCGCTCCCGCCCAGGCGGCCCAGGCCTGGGGGGCGCTCATGGCCGGCCTCCCGCGGCGCAAAGGCCCGGACCGTGCGGGCGACCGATGGCGGCGTGATGTGCCCGGGCGCGCGGGGCGGTGGATGCCAGGAAGCCGGCAGGAAGGGCTGGGCAGGGGGCGGAGGGCTGGTGCATCGGTCGGAAAGAAGCCTGTGGCGTTGCATCGGAGCCATCGATGGTGACATGCCTGCGGCCGCGCTCGCGCCATGACCTGCCGCCGTGCCGGAGATTCCCGGACGCCGGAGATATCCGGTGTCGGCCGGCGCCGACAGCCGCTGCCTCTGCCATCCGATGGGGCGGGGCGCGGGCGGCCCGGACAATCGGGACGGGTGCCGGGGCCGTCCGGCCGGAGCGCCCTTCCTGTCCCGCGGCCTCGCTGCGCCATCCCGTCCACAGCACCATGCCCTCTTCCGCACCGACCCCCTTTTCCGCGTCCGAGCCCGGGCCCGTGCACCTGGTGGTGCCGCACCGGCCGGGCGCGGACCACGGCCAGTTGCGGGATCGGCTGGAGTCCCTGGAGCCGCTGCGCCGCCATGCGGTGCAGTGGCATGTGCCGGCGGTGCGGGCCGGCATCGTGCAGGCGGCGGACGAGGCAGCGCGGGCGGCGCTGGCCTCGGGCGGCATCGTCGTGGCCTGCGGCGGCGACGGCACCATCAATGCCGTGGCAGCGGCGGCCTGGCGGCACGGTGTCCGCATGGGTGTCATTCCCGCGGGCACCTTCAATTACTTCGCACGCGAGCAGAGCCTGTCGCTGGACCTGGCCCAGGCCGCGGAGGACATCCTGCGGGCGCTGCAGAGCGGCGATGAGCGGCCGGTGCGCGTGGGTTACGTGAACGACAGCATGTTCCTCGTGAACGCCGCGGTCGGCCTGTACCCGCGCCTGCTCGAGCAGCGGGAAATGGCGTCGCGGCGCTTCGGCCGGTCCCGCTGGGTGGCGATCGTCTCCGCCGTGTGGAGCTTCCTGCGGCCGTCCTCGGCGCGGCGCTGGCGGGTGTCGCTGCGCGCCCACCGCGGCGCGGACACCCTGGTGCAGGAAGAGTTCTTCGCCTCCACGCTGTTCGTGGGCAACAACCCGCTGCAACTGGAGCGGCTGGGCATTCCCCAGGCGCGCGACGTCGCCGAGGGGGACCACCTCGCGGTTTTGCTGCTCAAGCCGCAGGGCCGGTGGGCCACGGCCCGCACGGTGTGGCATGCCGCCATCGGCCACCTGGACCGCGACGATGCCGTCATCAGCCTGGCCTGTTCCGAGATGGTCGTGGAGCCCGCCAGCTGGCGTCCCGCCCAGGTCAAGGTGGCGTTCGACGGGGAGCGGGCCTGGATGCCGCCGCCGCTGCGATTCCGCGTGGAAGACCGGCCGCTGTGGCTCGTGGCGCCCACGGCGACCGCCAAGGATGAAGAAGGAGAGAGCGTGGGCGGGCGCGCCGCCGTCGAGCCCGAACCGGTGGCGGACCCGGGCGACGCCGATGCACCGGCGCCGGGGCCCTTGCCGGGCGTGGTGCCGGGCATGGCCACGGCGGCTGCCTGAGGCCCCGGAACCCGAGCAGGCGGCCATGAGCGTATTGATGCACCTGTCCGATCTGCATTTCGGTGCACACGATCCGCGTGCCTGTGCGGCGGTGCAGGCGCTCGCGCGCGCGCTGCCGGTGTCCGTGGTGGTCGTGTCGGGCGATCTCACCCAGCGCGCGACGGTTCCGCAGTTCGAGGCCGCCCATGCATTCATCACTGCGTTGCCCGCCCGCCACACGCTGGTCATGCCCGGCAACCACGACCTGCCCCTGTTCGCCTGGTGGGAGCGGATCGGTGGCGCCTACCGGCGCTATGCCCGCTGGTGGGGGAGCGACCGGGAGCCGGTGTGCGATGCTGGCGGGTTCTTCGTGGTGGGGGTCGATACCACGCGGGCCTGGCGCCACCGCCGGGGAAGCCTCTCGCCGGAGCAGATCGACAGGGCGGCACAGAGGCTGGCCGGCGCTCCGCCCGGCCGCTGGCGCATCCTCGCCACGCACCATCCCCTGGTGGCGCGGCATCCGGGCGACGCCGACCACCGTCCGCACCGTGCGGCCGAGGCGCTGTCGCGCTGGCGGGCCGCCGGTGCCGAAATGCTGCTGTCCGGCCACGCCCATGCACCCGGCCTGGTCGAGGCATTGCCAGGGCTGCGGGCCGCGCAGGCCGGCACGGCCGTGTCGGTGCGGCTGCGGGCGCAGGCGCCCAACAGCCTGCTGACCCTGGAGACCGGCCCTGGGGGCAGGCAGCTGACCCGCTGGGATTTCGACCGTGACAGGGGAGAATTCGTCGCCAACCATCCTGTCAGGTGGAATCCATGACACAGCATGCCCTCTGAGGAGGGGTGGAGAGCATTTCCCGCCATTTGTCAAAGGCATCCAAAATGGTAAAAAACCGGTGCTACTGGGAGGACATCTATTTGGCAGCGAACCTTCGCGCGCCCCGCACCGGCGGATTCGTCCGTTGCCACCTGATCCGTGCCTTGCCTGCTGCCGCTTCGGCACGGCGGGCGGCGCTGTCCTGCGCGCTGGCGCTGGCCGCCCTGCCGGGGGGCGCCGCCCCTGCCGAGCCGGCCCTGCCTGCTTCCCCGCCGGCGTCATCGGCCTCCGCGCCCGGCGCGGCGGCGCCTTACCGGCTGCGGATCGTCGGCAACCTCGGGGCCCTGTCGCAGTATTCCCGGCGCGAGGCTCCGTTCTGGACCAGGGATCTTCCGCGCCTGAGCGGCGGGCGCTTCACTGCCTCCATCGTCCCCTTCGACCGCGCGGGCGTGCCCGGCATCGAGATGCTGCGCCTGATCGAACTGGGCGTGGTGCCGCTGGGCACGGTGCTGATGAGCTCGCTCACCGCCCAGTACCCGCAGTACACCGCGGCCGACCTGCCGGCGCTCAATCCCACCCTGGCGGACCTGCGGGCCTCCGTGCAGGCCTTCCGGCCCTACCTGCAGGACGAACTGCGCAGGCACCACCATTTCGAGATGCTGGCGGTGTACGTCTATCCCGCGCAGGTGCTGTTCTGCAAGAGCGCCCTGTCCGGGCTGGCGGACCTCAAGGGACGCCGCGTGCGCGTCTCGTCCGCGGCGCAGGCGGACTTCATCGCCTCGCTGGGCGGCGTGGCCGTCTATACGGGCTTCGGTCAGATCGTGCCCAGCCTGCAGGCGGGCGACAGCGAATGCGCCATCACCGGGACCATGTCGGGCAACACGCTCGGGCTGCACCGCATGACCCACTACCTGCACACGCTGCCCATCACCTGGGGGCTGTCCTTCTTCGGGGCCAATGACGAGGCATGGGCGGCCATGCCGCCCGAGTTGCGTGCGCTGCTGATGCGCGAGCTGCCCAGGCTGGAAGATGCCATCTGGCGCGATGCGGAGGCCGAGACGGAAGAGGGCGTGGCCTGCAACAGCGGGGCACCGGCCTGCGTGCATGGCGAGAAGGGCTCCATGGTCGTGGTGCCCCTGTCGCCCGAGGACGACGCCCGGCGCCTGCGCCTGCTCTCCGAGTCCGTGCTGCCCAGCTGGCTGCGCCGCTGCGGCGATGGCTGTGCCGCCGTCTGGCGCCGCACCGTGGGCCGGGTGCGCGGCATTCCCGCACCGGAGACTCCCTGATGGTGGCGCTGTCGGTCCGCCTGCAGTGGGCCGTGTCCGCGGCGGTCGCGGCGCTCGTGCTCGGTATCGCGGGGGCTGCCGCGGGGCTGATCGTGAATGCGCGGCATGTGGCCGTGGCCGAGAGCGATACGCAGGTGGCGCGCTTCGCCGCGGGCGCCGAGGCGGCCCTGAACCGCGCGCTGCTGGGCCTGGACGTCCTGCTGGCCAGCACCGACGACATGATCGAGCTGTGGAGCGAGCGCATGCCCCGCACCGATCCCGAGTTCATCGGCAAGCTGCTGCGCAGCGCCTCCCGGCAGAACATCCTCGTGCGTTCGGTGGTGCTGATCGACCAGCGGCGCAACGTGGTGGCCGCGTCGGACGCCATGGGCTCGCGCGTGCTCCAGGAACTTCCGGCCGGGTTCTTCGACGAGGCGATGTCCCAGGGCATGCCCACCCTGTTGCTGAGCGCCCTCACGGTCAGCTTCGCCAGTTCCGAACGCATCCTGTACGCGGCGCGGCCCATCCGTTCCCAGCAGGGAGAGCGCCTGCTGGCGGTGCTGCAGGTGCCCGTGAGCATGCTCGCCGCGGTACTCGCCCAGGGGGCGGACATCCCGGGGCTGGAAGTCACCCTGGAACGCGGCCGGGGCGAGCTGATCATCGGCACTTCCGGCCGCGGCGAGGCGCGCAGCCGGGCGCGCGTGTCCCCGCTGGGCGACGATGCTCCGGCCTCCAGCGCCTGGGACCAGCCGGCGCGCCTGACCGGCATGCCCGCCCTGGTGGTCGCCCGGCCCATCCTCTACCCGGGCCTCTGGATCACGGCGAGCCTGCCCGAGGCATCGGCGCTGGCGAGCTGGCGCTCCGAGCGCAATGCCATCGCGGCGGTCGCGGCCCTGCTGATCGCCACCGCGCTGGCGGCGGGCGGCTTCGCCATGGCCTACCTGCGCCGCATCAGCCGTGCGCGCAACGATCTCGCGCGTTCCAAGGCCACGCTCGAACAGGCCCTGGGCTCCATGGTCAGCGGCTTCGTGCTGCTGGATTCCGGCCACCGCGTGCTGCAGTGGAACCAGCGCTACGAGGAAATCTTCCCGTGGCTGCGGTCCATGATGGAAGTGGGCCTGCCGTTCCGCTCCGTGCTGGAGGCCACGTCCCGCTACTACCTGCCCGAAGCCGACGAGGCCATGCGCCGCGAGTGGGTCGAGCAGCGGCTGCTGCTGCAGCGCGAGACCCGGGGCACGCACGAGCAGATGCTGCCCAACGGCCATTTCATCCAGATCACCGAGCGCGCCACGCCCGAGGGCGGGCTCATGATCACCTACCACGACGTGACGGACATGCGCCGGGCCAGCGCGGAGATCGAGAACCTCGCCTTCTACGATCCGCTCACGGGGCTGCCCAACCGGCGGCTGCTGCTCGACCGGCTGCACCAGGCCCTGGCCACCGCGCAGCGGTCGCACCAGTTCGGCGCGCTGCTCTTCCTGGACCTGGACCAGTTCAAGACCCTCAACGACACACAGGGCCACGAGATGGGTGACTTGCTGCTGCAGCAGGTGGCGCTGCGCCTGCGGGTCTGCGCGCGCCCGGCGGACACCGTGGCGCGCCTGGGCGGCGACGAGTTCGTGGTGATGATGGGCGATCTCTCGCACGACCGGCAGGAGGCCGCGTCGATCGCGCGGCGCATCGGCGAAAAGATCCTGCATGCCGTGGCCCAGCCCTACCACCTGCAGCTGCAGGTGCACCAGAACACCTGCAGCGTCGGCGCCGCCATCTTCGGTGACCAGCGCCAGACCGCGGCCGACCTGCTCAAGCAGGCGGACATCGCCATGTACCAGGTCAAGGCGCGGCGCGGCAATGCGCTGTGCTTCTTCGATCCGCAGATGCAGGTCGTCATCAGCCAGCGCGCGCGGCTCGAAGCCGACCTGCAGGCCGCCATCGCCGCGCAGGAATTCGTGCTGTATTACCAGCCGCAGGTCTCCCGCAAAGGGGAGGTGATCGGGGCCGAAGGGCTGCTGCGCTGGAAGCATCCCGAGCGGGGGCTGATCGCCCCGGGCGAATTCATCGCCGTGGCCGAGGAGAGCGAGCTCATCGTGCCCATCGGCCAGTGGGTGCTGCGCACGGCCTGCGCGCAGCTCGCGGCCTGGAGCAGCGACCCCCGGCTCTCGAACCTGCACATCGCGGTGAACGTCAGCGCACGGCAGTTCCGCCATCCGGACTTCGTCGCCAGCGTGGTCGAGGCCCTGCAGCATGCGGGCGTGAAACCCCACCTGCTGGAGCTGGAGCTGACGGAATCCCTGGTGCTCGACAACGTGGACGATTCCGTCGCCAAGATGCACCTGCTGCGCACCAAGGGCGTGCGCTTCTCGGTGGACGATTTCGGCACGGGCTACTCGTCGCTGGCCTACCTCACCCGCCTGCCGCTGCACCAGCTGAAGATCGACCAGTCCTTCGTGCGCAACCTGGGCAAGCGGCCCACGGACGACGTGATCGTGCAGACCATCATCGGCATGGCCCGCAACCTCGACCTGGAGGTCATCGCCGAAGGCGTGGAAACCCAGGAACAGCGCGATTTCCTGGACCGGCACGGCTGCGACCTCTACCAGGGCTACCTGTTCGCGCGGCCCATGCCCGCCCAGGATTTCCTGATCCGCTACGGCGCGGTGGCCTCGGAACAACCCGAGTGACCAGCGCGGGTGCAGGCCGCTATATAACTTTTCGATACAAAATTACATTTCCAAAAAGCTATCCAATCGATAAGCCTCCCACCTATCATCGCGACCGTCTCTAACCCTCGGGCGCGGTCCGGCCGTGTCCCTCGTAACCAAGATGACACGCCGCGTCACCATCCAGACGCCCCTGGGAGAGCAGCTGCATTTCCGGCAGCTGCGGGGCAGCGAGGAGCTGAGCCAGCTTTTCTCCTTCGACATCGACCTGCTCTCGGAGGGGCGCGACATCGATCCCAAGGCGCTGCTGGGCAAGACGGCGACGGTGGAGATCGAGACCGAAGGCGGCGGCAAGCGGTACCTGGACGGCCTGGTCACGCGCTTCGGCATGCAGGGGCAGGACCATCGGCTGTATTCGTACCACCTGCGCCTGCAGCCCTGGCTCTGGGTGGCCACGCGGCGGCAGGATTTCCGCATCTTCCAGTTCAAGACCGTCCCGCAGATCGTGGAAGAGGTTTTGAGCCGTTACGGTTATCCGATGCAACTCAAGCTCACGCGCGCGTACCGCGCCTGGGACTACTGCGTGCAGTACGGCGAGAGCGACTTCGACTTCGTCTCGCGCCTCTTGGAGCATGAAGGCGCGTACTACTACTTCCAGCACGCGAGCGGCCAGCACACCCTGGTGATCGCCGACGACATCGTGGCCGGCCACGAGCCCCTGCCGGGCGCGGCCGTGATCCCGTTCTACCCGCCCGAGAAGTCGGCCACGGCCGACCGCGAGAACATCCACGCCTGGACATTGGGCGAGGAGATCAAGCCCGGCCGGTACTACAACGACGACTACGACTTCAAGAAGCCGAGGTCGGACCTCTCCAACATGCGCCAGCAGCCCCCGGGGCACGCGCACGACGCGTACGAGATCTACGAATGGCCGGGCGGCTACGTGCAGCACGGCGACGGCGAGCAATATGCCCGCGTGCGCCTGCAGGAAGGCCTGACGGGCCACAGCACCGTCAGGGGTGAATCCCGCCACCGGAGCCTGGCCACGGGCTACACCTTCACGCTGGAGAACTACCCGCGCGGCGACCAGAACCGGCAATACCTCATCACGGGCGTCACCTACCACCTGCACGAGAACCCGCGCAGTTCTTCCTTCAACAGCGCCAAGCCGGGCGAGGCGCTCAAGCACAACGAAGAGCAGGGCTCCTTCCAGAAGTTCAGCCTCACGGCCCAGCCCACGAGCCTTCCGTACACGCCCGCGCGCAAGACGCAAAAGCCGAGAACCACGGGCCCGCAGACCGCCGTCGTGGTCGGCCCGGCCGGGGAAGAAATCTGGACCGACGAATACGGCCGCATCAAGGTGCAGTTCCACTGGGACCGGCTGGGGGCGATGGACGAGAACTCCAGCTGCTGGGTGCGCGTGGCCACGAGCTGGGCGGGCTCGGGCTTCGGGGCGATCTCGATCCCGCGCATCGGGCAGGAAGTGATCGTGGACTTCCTGAACGGCGACCCGGACTATCCCATCGTCACGGGCAGCGTCTACAACGCCGCGAACATGCCACCCTGGGCCTTGCCGGGCAATGCGACGCAGTCGGGCATCAAGACGAAGTCGAGCAAGGGCGGGGCCTTCGGCGATGGCATGAAGAACGGCGCGGGCGACGCCAACGCGATCCGCTTCGAGGACAAGAAGGGCGCGGAGCAGGTGTGGCTGCATGCGCAGAAGGACCAGCTCATCGAGGTGGAGAACGACGAGGACCACTGGGTGGGCCAGGACCGGCGCAAGACGATCGACCGGGACGAGACGAACACCATCCACCGGGACCGGACCGAGACGGTCGATCGCGACGAGAAGATCACGGTGCACAACAACCGCACGGAGCGGGTGGACCACGACGAGACGATCTCGATCGGCGACAACCGGAAGGAAGACGTCGGCATCGACGAGACGGTCTCCATCGGCAACAACCGCAGCAAGACCATCGGCCGCAACGAGAAGGACAAGATCGGCAACAACTGGTCGATCAAGGTCGGCAGCTTCAAGACCGAGACCATCGGCCTGGCCTACCTGCAGAACGTGGGCCTGGCGAAGATGGTGAACATCGGCGCAGCCTACAACGTGAACGTGGGCGCGGCCATGGTGGTGAACGTGGGGCTCAGCCAGTCCACCAACGTGCTCATGAACCGGTCCGTCACCGTGGGGCAGAGCCAGACCACGAAGGTCGGTGCGGACCGCACGGACGAGACCTCCGACAACTACACGGAGAACGTGGGCAAGAACTCGGCCACCACCGTGGGCGAGGTGCGCACCCTGAGCGTGGGCAAGGAGATGTCCGTCAAGGTCGGAGACGCAATCGAGATCCAGTGCGGCAAGGCCGTGCTGCGCATGACCAGCGACGGCACGGTGCAGATCAACGGGCAGACGATTTCCATCGCGGGCAGCTCCAAGGTGACGGTCTCGTCGCCGGACAGCCACGTCAATCCTGCGTGAAGCGGGAAAAACAGGAGAGGAGGGTTCCGATGGCACAAGCGCAGGCTGTTTCCATCCCGGCGGACGACGCCGCGCCAGGCGCCGATGCGGGTGCGGCGCCGGTGATGCGCACCGGCCGTGTCACCGGGGCGCTGGCCCCGGACCGCTATGCCGTGGAGTACCCCGGTGCGGCGGCGGACATGGCCGCCAGCGCCTCCGTGGGCGTGCTCCTGCCGGAACTCGTTCCCGGCGACGAGGTGCTGCTGGTGGTGCGCTCCGGCGGCGAGGCCGTCATCACCGCGGTGCTGGCTCCTTCGCCCGTGGTACCTTGGAACCAGCGTGCCATCCGCCTGCAGTCGCAGGACGCCGTGGTGCTGTCGTGCGGCGAGGCGTCCCTGCGCCTGACGGGCCAGGGCCTCGCACGGCTCGTGGCCCTGAAGATCGAGCACGACGCGCGCGACCTCGTGGACATCGATGCGGCCGAGGTCCGGATCAACTGAGTGCCCGTCAGAGATGCACCTGCAGGCTTTCCAGGTACCGGGCGGCTTCCCTGTCGAACGTGTGCCGCCAGACCATCGCCATGTGGCCGTGCTCGGGCTCCAGCACGAGCGTGTCGAACGCGGGGCGGACGGTGCCGCGCTCGCCCCGCACCGCCCAGGACACGGCCGGCTGCAGGTCCGGCACGGCGGTTTCCCCCTCGCCATGGGCGCACAGGTGCTTCCACCGGATGCGCGTGCCCGGCCGGACCTGTCCCGGCGCGAACTGCATGCGCGGGTGGGCACAGTTCCATGCCGCCGGGTCGAAGGTGGCCGGCATGCGTGCCACGAGGCCGGGCGCCTGTTGCAGTTCCTGCGGAGCGTAGCTGCCCCACAGGGCGCGGCGGGGCAGCCACGTGCGTCCGATGCAGCCGAAGCCCGCGGGCGGGTCATTGCCGGAGGGCAGGCGCACGGGCGCATCGGCCCACTCGATCTGGTGCAGCGGCGCGCCGTCCCGCGGCACCCCGGCGCTGAAACCGGTGCCCGGCGGATTGCCGGCATGGAAGGCCATCGGGTCTTCCGCGTCCTGGCCGCCGAAGGCAAGGCCGTACACCACCGGCACGCGCAGCGCCGGCTCGCAGGCCTCCGCCACGGGGAACAGCCCCATGCGCCGGCGCCACACGCGCCGGCCGTGGATGCGCACCGTGCGGGTTTCCGCGCCGATGGACAGGCCCGCGTCGAACCGGTCCGCCGGACGGCCTCCGGGCGCGTAGGCGAAGCCGTTGAATACCACGTCCACCCGCGGCTTGAAGGGGGCCAGGTCGGCCTCGTGCCGCACGGTGCCCTGCAGCCCTTCCTCCCCGAAAAACGCGTCGCCGCGGTAGATCGGCAGCGCGCTGCCCTGGGCGACGGGCCTGCCCGCGAAATCCAGCGTGGCCTTGATGACCAGCGTCCGGCACGCGCTGCCGTCCGGCCGGTGGCCCGGCAGCAGTTCCGCGGCGAAGGGCGTCAGGTTGTCCAGCATCGGGTGGGGTCCTCCTGCCCGGCATTGTCTTTGATCCCACGCGCGCCGCGGCCTGCGGCGCCCCCTGCCGAATGAATGTCATCGAACTGCCCGTGCCCCGGGCCACGGACCTGCCGGTGTGGACCGATCCGCCCGCGCGCATGGCGCGGTCGCTGGTCACCCAGTACTGGCGCCGCAGCCACCTGCTGCCGCGCTCCGCCGCCCGGCCCGCCGCGATCGCCGTGTTCGACGATGCCATCGTGCAGGCGCTGGCCGGGTTGAAGCAGCACCTGGCGCACGCCCCCGAGGTGCTGCCCGCCTGCCGGGAGGCCATCGCCGCCGCGGGCGACGAAACCCTGCACGAACCTTCGCGCATCTTCGCGCTCTCCTGCCTGGAGGTGCTGCAGCTGCAGCTCGGCCGCGCGGGTGCCGAACTGGCGCACCTGGGCGGCGAATACCTGCAGGCCCAGCCGGGCGCGGTCTGCAACGCCCTGCGCTTCGCCTTCGACGGCACGGTGGGTGACTACCTCGCTCCCCGGGTGGCGCTGCTGGCCGGGCAGCAGGGCGCGGAGCGCGCTCCGCTCGGCCGCCTGCTGCTGCGGCTGGCGATCGCCCGGCCCGCGGTGTCGGACGCCTTCGCGGAAGCGGTCGCGCCCTGGGCCGCATCCCTGTCCGGCGGCATGGCCGTGCTCTGCGCGTGGCGATGCACCGGCCGCGGCGACGAGGCCCGGGCCCTGGCCGCCGTGGAGCAGGGTGACGATGCCGAGGCCGCGCTGGCGGCGCTGGCGCTCATGGGCAGCGCGCAAGAGACTCCGGCGGCTCGCACCGTGCTGGCGCGCACCCCCGGTTCGCCTGCGGCGCTGGCGCTGCTGGCCGCGCGCGAAGGCTACGAACTCGCGGTCGCCCTGCGGGAGGGGCGCCACCCGGACATGCCCTGGGCCCTCCAGTGCCAGGGCGCCTCCCTGGTCGGCGACGTGCCGCTGCTGCGCCACCTCGCCGCCCATGCGCCGTGGGACGAGGAGGAGGCCTGCCGCACGCTGGCCGATGCCGTGGCACTGCTCACGGGCACGCCGGCCGACGGGCTTTTCGACCTTGCCCTGCCCGCGCCGGAACGGGCCTCCGCCGCCGATGCGGCGCTGGCCGCGTTGCCTCTGGAAGGCCCGGCGCTGCGCCTGGGCCGCGCCCGCAGCCAGGTCGTGCTGGAGGAGTCCACCGCCCTAGTCGGTGCCCCCTTGCGCCACCTGCTCCATCTCGAACACGCATCGCGCCTGGCCGGCGCGCTCTGGATCGAAGCCGACGACCTGATGCCCGTCCAGGGCCTGGCCGTGGCCACGGCCTCGGTCCTGGAAAGGGCGGCCTTCGGCGCCGCACAGCCCCAGCCATGACGCCTCTTTCCATCGCCGCCACTGGCGCCTGCACCCCCATCGGCACCCGCGCCTGGCAGACTGCCTCCAGCCTCGCCGCAGGCCTGTCCGCCTTCTCCCGGCAGGCCATCGCCGGCCAGGCCGACCACCGCGCCACCGTCTCGCGCGTGTCCGGCATCGACCCGGCCTGCACCGGCACGGAGCGCCTCGTGCGCCTGGCCGCCCCGGCGCTGCACGAGGCCCTGCGCTCCGGGCCGGCGCCCGCCACGGGCTGGCCCCTGCAGCGGCCGATCCCGCTGTTCGTGGCCCTGCCCGAGGCCTGGGCGGAACGGCCCGGCGGCATCGACGCCGACCGCTTCGCGCTGGAACTGCCGCGCGCCCTGGACCTCGCCCCCGAATTCCTGCCCCTGACCCTGTATGCGGGCGGTGCGGTGGGCGGCGCCGATGCGCTGTCCGGAGCCTACCGGTTCATGCAGTCGCACCCCGACGTGCCCGAAGTGCTCGTGGGCGGCGTGGACAGCCTCGCCGACCCGGCCGTGGTGGAGGTGCTCTACCAGCGCCGCTGGGTGCAGGTCGCCGGCCATTGCGAAGGTTTCGTCGCCTCCGAGGCCGCCGCCTTCGTCCGCCTGGGCCGCATGCCCGCGGCCGGCGACTTCGCCACCGTCTATCCGCCGGCGTTCGGCGAGGAAGCCGCCCCCCGCGTGGGCGAGGACTCGCTGCTGGACGGCCGCGCCCTGATCCAGGCCGCCCGCGCCGCGCTGCAGACCGCGCACATGCCCGCCGATGCGCTGCATTCCTACTGGTCGGACATGGACGGCTCTCCCTGGCGCGGGGCCGAACGGGCCAGCCTGTCGGCGGCCTTCGCCGCCGACGGCGGGCTCGCCCCCGCGCGCGATCCGGCCGCCTTCCTGGGCGAGGTCGGCGCCGCGTGGGTGCCCCTCATGCTCTCGCTCTTCCATGAAATGCGCCAGGCGCTGTCCCACCCCGTCATGCCTGCGCGCCTCGCGGGCCACGCGGGCCTGCAGACCGTCACCGGCCTGTCCACGCGCACCGCCGCCTGGGTCGCCACCTGGGACCATGCGCAGCCCGCGCGCCCGGCGGCGGGCGCCGGCCGCGGTGCCCTCCCGATTCCTTCCTGAGCACAGACATGGCCACGTTCGTCAACGACCGCAGAGCGATCCACGAAGGCCGCAGCCCGGCGATGATCCCGGGCCCGGTGAACCCCGTGTTCCCGAAGCCCAACGGGCCGCCCGTGCCGATCCTGAACATGGCGCACGGGCCGGGCCTCAAGAACGGCACCGCCACCCTGAAGATCGACCGCCAGCCCGTCGCCATCGCCGGCAGCCGCTTCGAATCCATCCCCGCCACGCCCGACCGCCTGGGCGGCATCGCGGGCGTCAAGTCCACGGTGGTGGGTGGCGCCGCCGAGCCCACCAGCTACAGCAGCGACACCAAGTTCGAGAGCCGCGGCAGCGTGCGCTCGTTCGACACCACCAAGAGCAATGCGCTGGTGATCCAGCCCGGCTGGGCCATGCGGCTGGCCATGAAGGCGCTGCCCGGCCCCTACGACCAGCTCGCCCAGAAAGTCATCGAGAAGCTGCCCGGCGCCTTCGGCGACCAGCTCGCGGCCCTGGGCGAGAGCCTCACGGACCCGAGCGTGCTCATCGGCCCTGCGCTCAAACTGGTGGGCAAGCTCATCCCGGGGGTGAACCTCGTGGTGGGCGGCGCGGCCATGGCCGAATCCGCCGTCCAGGTGGCGGAACTGGCCAAGGAAGTGCAGGAGCTGCTCACCCCGCCGCTCACCGACGAGAAGATCGACCAGATCGCCGACGTCATCGCCAACGGCATCGCCTCGGTCACCATCGGCTTCGTGCTGGGCAAGATCGTCAAGCGGGCCAAGGGCAAGCCCAAGCCCGTGGCGAACCGGGGGGACAACCAGGTCAATCCCAATGCGCCAGGCACCATCCTCGATGACGCGCGCCCGGGCCACATGCCGCAGCCTTCCTGCGAACTGGGCACCTGCCACCCGGTGATCTTCGCCACGGGCGCCAAGATCCTCGCCGAGACCGACTTCGAGCTGCCCGGCCCGCTGCCGCTCGCCTGGCGCCGCTTCTACCGCTCCAGCGACCGGCGCCCGGGCTGGCTCGGCTGGGGCTGGAGCACGCCGCTGTCCATCGAGCTCACGCTGGCCTACGACGCCGTGCATTACTACGACGCGCGCGGCCGCCTCGTGCGGCTGCCCGTGCTGCCGCGCGGCGCCAGCCACTTCGATGCGCGCGAGAAGATCACCGTGCGGCACCACGAGGGCGGCGGCTGGAGCATCGAAGCCACCGACGGCCTGCGGCATGAATTCGCGGCCCCCGTGCCCGGCCAGTGGCGCCTGCCGCTGGCGCGCATGGCCGACCGCAACGGCAACGCCGTCACGCTGCATTACCCCGCGTACGATGCCACCGGCGCCGATGGCTGCGCGCCGCGGCCGCTGGGCCTGACGGACAGCGCCGGCCGGCAACTGCGCTTCGCATGGAGCGGCGAAGAGGGCGCGCCGGACCGGCTGCTGCAGGCCATCCACCTGGAGCCGCGCGTACTGGATGGCGTGCAGCACGCGGGCGGTGTGCTCGCGCGCTACGCCTATGGCACCGAGGGCAACGAGGCTGGCGACCTGCGCGCCAACCTGGCCGAGGCCGCCGATGCCCTGGGCGGCACCGCGCGCTACCGCTACCGCCACCACCTCATGGTGGCCTATGCCACCCGCAACGGCTTCACGCACCACCAGCAATGGAGCCGCCACGATGCGGGCGGGCGCGTCGTGCGCACCTGGACGGACACGCCGGGCCTGCTGGACACGCGCTTCGACTACGACCTGGGCCGGCGCACCACCCACGTGACCGACGCGCTGGGCCGGCGCAGCAGCTACGAATACAACGCGGCGCACGAAGTCGTCGCCATCACCGAACCCGGCCCCGATGGCCGCCCCGTGCGCACCGAGACGCGCCTGGACGCCGCCGGCAACCCCGAGGAAGCCCGCGACGCGCTGGGCCGGGCCACGCGCTGGCGCTTCGATGCGCGCGGCAACCTGCTGGCCGTGACCGACGCGGCCGGCGCCACCACGCGCCTCGCCTATGACCGCCTCGACATGCCCGTGGAAGCGATCGATGCGCTGGGCCATGTCTGGCGCCAGCGCTACGACGAACGAGGCAACCTCGCCGAGCGCGTGGATCCGCTAGGCCATGCCACGCGCTGGCGCTACGACGCGCGCGGCCTGCCCGTGGCCATCGAGGATGCGCACGGCAAGACCCGCCGCCTGCTGTGGGACGACGCCGGCCAGCTCGTCGCCTACACCGACTGCTCCGGCCAGACTACGCGCTACACCTGGGACACGCTCGGCAACCTGCTGACATCCACCGACGCCCTGGGCCAGACCACCCGGTACCGCCACGACGCTCTGGGCCGCCTGCGCCACGTGGTGGGGCCCGACGGCTCGGAGCACCGCTACGACTTCGATGCGCAGGGCAACCTCACCGGCTACACCGACCCGCAGGGCGCCGCCACGCGTTACGCCTACAACGGGCTCGACCAGCCCGTGCTGCGCCAGGACGCGCTCGGCGGCACGCTGCGCTACCAGCACGACGCCGTGGGCCGCCTCGTGGCGCTGCAGAACGAGAACGGCGACACCACCCGCTTCACCTACGACGCGGCGGACAACCTCATCGAGGAAATCGGTTTCGACGGCCGCATCCAGCGCTACCGCTACAACGCCGCGGGCGAACTGGCCGAGCTGCACGAGCGCGACGCGCGGCTGCCATCGGACACGCCGTACGACCCCGACCCCGCAGCGCCGTTACCGAAGCGCACCGTGTTCCGCCGCGACGCGGTGGGCCGCCTCGTCGCCAAGGCGCACCTCGGCCCGGACGGCACGGAAGAAGGGGCCGGCAGCGGCGATGCCACCACCTTCGCCTACGACCTGCTGGGCCGCATGCTGCAGGCCGGCAATGGCGACGCCCAGGTGCATTTCGCCTACGACCCGCTTTCGCGCCTCGTCGAGGAAGTGCAGGAGCACCTGGCGCCGCAAGGGACGGGCACCCTGGGCCGCTATGCCTGGCGCCATGCCTACGACGCGCTGGGCAACCGCACGGACTGCCGCATGCCCGGCGGCCGGCACGTGCAATGGCTCTATTACGGCTCGGGCCACCTGCACCAGATCCGCGTGGATGGCCACGTGCTCTCGGACATCGAGCGCGACGCGCTGCACCAGGAAATCGAGCGCACCCAGGGCGCCCTGGAAAGCCGCTACGGCTGGGACCCGATGGGCCGGCTGGTGGCGCACAAGGTGGGCCGGCGGCAGGCGCTGCAGGGGCAGCCGGGCATGCCGTCGCCACAGGCCCTGCGGGACCGCGATCAGGGCCTGCCGGCGTTGCCGCAGCTGCCTTCGGGCGACCGCATCGCCCGGCAGTACCGCTACGATCCCACGGGCAACCTGATCGCCACGCGCGACGGCCTGCGCGGCGACAGCCACTACCGGTACGACCCGCTGGGCCGCATCCTGGCGGCGCAGCGCGGCGACCACAAGCAGCAGGCCACCGAGCGCGAAACCTTCGCGTTCGATCCGGCCGGCAACCTGCTCAACCCCAACCGGGGCGCTGGCGCGCAGGCGAGCGGCGGCGTGGGCCAGCGGGACGCGGTGCCGCACAACCGCCTGGCGGTGTACCAGGACCTGCGCTTCGCCTACGACCTGCACGGCAACGTCACCGAGCGGCGCATCGGCTGGCACACCGTGCAGCGCTTCGCATACAGCCCGGAGCACCAGATCGTGGAGGCGCGCGTCGTGCGGTACCGCGACCGCCCCGCCGAAGGGCACGCGGAGCCTGCGCCTGCGGCCACGGAGCAGGTCACCCACTACCGCTACGACGCGCTGGGCCGGCGCATCGAGAAGCGGGACGCGTTCGGGCGCACGGCCTTTCTCTACGACGGGGACCTGCTGGCGGGCGAACTGCGCGGCAGCAGGCTGTCGGAATACCTCTACGAGCCGGACAGCTTCGTGCCGCTGGCGAAGCTGGAGTCGGAGTGGAAGGGCGAGGCCGCAGACAAAGAAGAGGAAGAAGACAAGGAGTCGGCACGACCCAAGGACTTCGCTGCCTACTACTACCAATGCGACCAGATCGGCGCGCCGCAGGAACTGACGGACGAGCAGGGCCGCATCGTCTGGGCGGCGAGCTACCGGGTGTGGGGGCAGACGCAGGCGCTGCAGGTGATGCGCACGGGCACGGACGACGCAGCGGTGTTCACCCAGGCGGAGCGGCCTTTGGCGCTGGCGGCGAAGGGGGATGTGCAGGCGCTCAGCTTCGTGGAGCAACCGCTGCGTTTCCAGGGGCAGTACTTCGATGGCGAGACGGGGCTGCACTACAACCGACATCGGTACTACGATCCTGTGACGGGGCGGTTCGTGCACCAGGATCCGATTGGGTATCTAGGTGGAATAAACCTGTATAAATATGCACCAAATTCTATGGTGTGGGCGGACCCACGTGGGCTGGCAGTTTTTGGGCAATTAGGGACGTACGGCAGTTTGAATGGCGGCTCTCATGTGGGAGATAAACTGGCGGCTCACGAATTGGTTCGACACGAGGCACTTGTACAGGCGGGTTGCGCAACCAAGAGGAGAAGATTGCAGAATAACCCTTCTATCGCATTGGACAGTAAAACCCATGGCGCTGTGCATGCCAACGAGAATGCACTGGCAATGCAGCATTTAAACAATCCTGTCAATGTATTCGACTTCGGCCCGGATGGTAAGCCATCCAAGAGACAGATGGATGTTTGGCAAGGCGCGCTTAGGAAGGCAGGTATTCCTGCGTCTAGAGCTCGCAGATTAAGGAAGGCAAGTGAGAAATTTTGCTGTTGTTTATAGCCATTATGGAAGGAGATTAAATTGAGAGAGCTAGTTTTTCTTCCCGCGCCCCATGAAGTAGGTTATGGTTTTTTGGATGGCCCTTGTAAATTGTCTGAAGGTGTTGATTGGCCCTTGGATGAAAATGGGAAACCCCTGTTTCATCTTCTTTCCCTGCCAATGAATTGGATCAAGGAGGGAGAAGGGACGGGACTTTGGTTGTCGGTTTTTATTTTGTATGATAAAGAGAGTTATTCTCACTATGGAAAGATTTCTCAAGAGGAAGACGTTGCTAAAAATGCGGTTGTCATTCTTCATGATATGAGCGGAAAGGAAAAGATTATTCATCCATATCAATCTGAAACTTCTAAATCAATAACAAACCGAGCCGCACAAGAAGATGATGAAAACGTGGCTTCGTATGTAGGGGGTATCCCTTATTGGGTCCAGGATCCAATAGAAATAAAAAATTATGAATGTGTTGCAACGATCTATGGCCCCGATATGGATGAAGCATTGGGAGAGAATAGAGGAGTCATATCTGATGGCGTGGGTTATGTTTTTATAAGGAAAAATATTGATATTTCCAAATCAGGGTTGGTTGGAAATTTCTATGTCCAGCTAGGTTGATTACTGTTGGATACGAGAATCTCTCAAACCACTGATGTGCTCCCCGATAGCCGTACCACCCAAATGTAAGTGAGATCCGCTTCGACCTGGCCGGCAACTTGCTCAACCCCAACCGGGGCGCTGGCGCGCAGGCGAGCGGCGGCGTGGGCCAGCGGGACGTGGTGCCGCACAACCGCCTGACGGTGTACCAGGACCTGCGCTTCGCCTACGACCTGCATGGCAACGTCGTCGAGCGGCGTATCGGCTGGCACACGGTTCAGCACTACCGCTACAGCCCGGAGCACCAGATCGTCGAAGCGAGGGTCGTGCGCTACCGCGACCGCCCCGCCGAAGGGCACGCGGAGCCTGCGCCTGCGGCCACGGAGCAGGTCACCCACTACCGCTACGACGCGCTGGGCCGGCGCATCGAGAAGCGGGACGCGTTCGGGCGCACGGCCTTTCTCTACGACGGGGACCTGCTGGCGGGCGAACTGCGCGGCAGCAGGCTGTCGGAATACCTCTACGAGCCGGACAGCTTCGTGCCGCTGGCGAAGCTGGAGTCGGAGTGGAAGGGCGAGGCCGCAGAGAAAGAGGGGGCACGACCCAGGGACTTCGCCGCCTACTACTACCAATGCGACCAGGTCGGCGCGCCGCAGGAACTGACGGACGAACAGGGCCGTATCGTGTGGGCGGCGAGCTACCAGGTGTGGGGGCAGACGCAGGCGTTGCAGGTAATGCGCACGGGTACGGACGACGCGGCGGTATTCACCCAGGCGGAGCGGCCTTTGGCGCTGGCGGCGAAAGGGGAGATCCTGGCACTGAGCTTCGTGGAGCAACCGCTGCGGTTCCAGGGGCAGTACTTCGATGGCGAGACGGGGCTGCACTACAACCGGTTTCGGTACTACGATCCGGTGACCGGGCGGTTTGTGCATCAGGATCCTATCGGAATACTTGGCGGAATAACTTTCTATGAATTTGGTCCGAATTCCTCCATGTGGATTGATCCGCTGGGAATGGCTAAAAAGCTTCCCAGAGGAACGTATGAGGTAAATATAAAGATCAAATGATGTCAAAAAAAGAAATCGATAAGCTTGTGAGTTTATGCGCTCCTGCGTCCGGCTTCGCGCTCAAGACTGATATTAAAATTTTTCGCAATTATGCAAGTTCTATAGGTGAAGAGCTGCACTACATGTTGTTGAAAATGAATGGTGGTTATGGTTTTGAAGGCGCTCTACATTTTTTCAGTGCAGATGAGTCTTGCAAGGATCTTTCCATCGAGCGTTGGAATTCCAGTGATTTGTGGCGGAGTGACTACAAGGAGTTGGATCCGTTAGGTTATTTCTTTGCTGAAGATGTTTTTGGGAATCAATTTTTTATAAAGGATGAAAAAATTTCCACCTTCGATCCTGAGACAGGAGAGGCGGAGGAAATTGCAGGTTCATTGAACGATTGGGCGTCAGAGATTATGGGCGACTATGATTTTTATACCGGTCGTTCTTTGGCGCATGAATGGCAAGAAGTTCATGGCCCAATTCCACTGGGAAGTAGATTGCTGCCGAAAATTCCATTTGTCACAGGCGGTGAGTTTGAGGTGGACAATCTTTATGCCATGGAATCTGTTAAGGCTATGAAGTACCGAGCTTCTATTGCATTACAGATAAAAGATATGCCTGATGGTTCAAAAATTAATATAAAAATAGATTAGTTAGATTTAATGGCTTGATCATTCGGCCACGGAGCAGGTCACCCACTACCGCTACGACGCACTGGGCCGTCGCATCGAGAAGCGGGACGCGTTCGGGCGCACGGCCTTCTTCTACGACGGTGACTTGCTGGCGGGCGAGCTGCGCGGCAGCAGGCTGTCGGAATACCTCTACGAGCCGGACAGCTTCGTGCCGTTGGCGAAGCTGGAGTCGGTGTGGAAGGGCGAGGCCGCAGACAAAGAAAGGGAAGAGGTCAAAGAGTCGACAGGCGCTGAGCTTCGTGGAGCAGCCGCTGCGGTTCCAGGGGCAGTACTTCGATGGCGAGACGGGGCTGCACTACAACCGACATCGGTACTACGATCCGGTGACGGGGCGGTTCGTGCACCAGGATCCGATTGGGCTCGACGGTGGAGTAAATCTTTTTGTTTTCGCTCCCAATCCTTTAGAGTGGATCGATCCATATGGACTAGTAAAGTTTACAAAGAAGACTAAAGGCTTGATCCTGGATGAGAATGAGCAATTTTTTGGTGTTAAGAAATGCGAGAAATGTAAATGCCGAGGGCAGCAACCAAAGAAGAGCCAAAAAGGTGTTACACCTCCTCAAGACGAGTGGCAGATTGACCATATCGATCCGGAGTTAGCGGGAGGCCCCGCCACAGAAGTGAATGGCCAAGTCCTCTGTAGAAAATGTAATAGAGAAGATTGGTATAAGAAGGAACCGAACTATAAGAAGAGAAATCGTCTTAAAAAGAAAAAGTCTAACAAGCCCAAAGGTGGCAAATGTGATGGAACGTAGTAGGGTGATTTTTGAGCTGAATCAAGACGATGACGGTTATCCTCCGTTTTCTCGTGAGGGTATATGGGCTATACGGATCGCTGACGATGTATGGCGAGTGGATAATATTCCATTTTTCTCGTCAGAAGTTAGTAATTGTGATTCCATTAGCGTGTCAAGAGGAGTGAATGAGGCTCTATTCTTTAAATCTGTCGTGTCCAGAGGTGGGCATAGCACGATAAGAATTTTCTTTAACGAAGATTCAAAAATTCCGGAAATAAGAGCTTCTTTAAAAAATCTCGGTTGTTTATCTGAGGGCACAAACATAAAACGGCTCGTCGCGGTCGATGTTCCTCCTGATGTGGATATGCGGAGAGTAGAGGGTTATCTGAATGAACTCAAGGATAATGATCTGATTGACGTGGAGCATGGGCTGATTCAGCATTCGGGCTGAGAGGCTGTAATTTCTGAGATGGTGGTTGGAGAGTGGATGCGTGATATTGAAGATATAGGAAACATGGACCTCTGGCAGAAAGCCACGCAGGCTCGGCGTGAAGAGGTATGCCAGATTATATTGAGAAGACTTCCTAAAAGATTCAAGCTGGTTAAGCCGTACAAGTCAGTCAATCCCAGCAATGGACAGGAAATTGAGATACCCTGTTTTTATGATGAGCGATACGAAACTGCATTGAACCTTGTATTTGGAGGTGAGTTTTTCTATGGTGCGACGAATGAGCGTTTCATGAAAATAGAAAGACTCTTTTCCAAGGATGACTGGGCAGGGATTTCTCCCCTTATTCGAAGAAGGGGGCCTGGAGGTTCAGTGAGGGTATCTGCTTTCCTGATGAGCCGATTCCCCGTGTACGAATGGGTGGTTGAAGAAAACATGGACCTCGATGAAGACATCGAGAGACCAGATTTTTATAGCGAAGATGGACCCTATCCAGTGTATGTGACCTCGGATGAGGCGGCGGTTTTTTTGAAAAAAAGTGGATACCGGCTTCCCGAGGACAAGGAATGGGAGTATGTCGCCAAGGAGGGGAAGGATAATATTTTCATTTGTGGGGATCACGTTCCGGGAGAGGGGGAGCTGGAAAGTGTCTGCCTTGCTCAGTTCGGTGACGCGCGAAAAAACAGGGATGCTTCCAATTTGTTGGGCATCGCGGGCTTGGGCGTTGCCTCGTTCACCGTGAATGGCCCGGAGAGAAATGAATTGACCATTCGGGGTGGGGCTGCAGGATTTTATCCATTTCAGCATCCATCACAAATTGGCATGCTGTTGAGCGAGCTCCAGCTGCCTCCTTCGAACATGCCTGGAGGGCTGGCGGGAATGCGTCTCTGTCTGGATATTCCTGGAGTTTGAATGTTGAATCCTGATCGAAAGATGATTTGTGAAAAATATGGATCGAAGTATCATGAATTTCTGGAGAACTTGAATGTCGGGGTTAATATTGAATCTCTCGGAATGATTCCTGTGTATGGGGTCAGGATAAATCCTGCCTTTGGTACTTCGGGGTGGTATATATGGGGCGGAAAATACTCTGAAGATGAGGATTTTTTCAAACCAATTCACGGATTTCATTTGATACAGAAGCTTCCCGGGTTAAGCAAGTATCTTGCACTGGCTCCGGGATTTAAATTTATTGTGGATGGGGATGGATACGAGGATGTGTGGTTTGACCCCTCTTCCTTAAAAAGGGCCGGGCAATCTGGGGTTTGGTGATGGATAAATCTATTTTTCCTTCAAATGTTGTTGAAGTATTCGATTTCATCGTTCATGGCGAGCTTTTGGTGACCGCTTATGCAGGGGATGGATTCCCGGCGCTCATGCTCGATGACATGGGGACCGCGCTGGAGCGCTACACCAACCAGGATGTTGAGCCCCCGGACCATTTTTTGCTCGACATCACAGCGGATGCTGCTGGTGAAATTCCTGCGAACCCCGAAATTAAAGAGTTCTCGGGATTGAAGCGCAGCTTGGTGGAATATGATGAGCAGGAAGATTTTTATGAAATAATCCTGAGGAAAATTTCCACGGTTTCAGAAGATCTTGAAATCAATGCAGCGCAATCCAGGTTGCTGGCGGACGCCATCAGCGGGGATTTGTACAAATGCGCAGAGGCCCGGCTTTGCCTGGAGCGATCGCATCCATATTTCGAGAGGGTTTTCGAAATCTACAAGAACCAAGGGTTCCCTTGCGGTTGGAGAGGCGGGGATAACTGGAGAGACGGTGATTTTTATATTTATAGTCGCCCTCAATGATGATTGAGGGTAATGGAATGATTGCTGACTTCACCAGCCTGATTCGATCCGCCGCCCGGGAGGCGTTTCAGAAAATCCAGAAAGACCATCCCGGCGAGGGTTTCTGTGCCTTCGCGCTGTATTCGGACGAGGGCGCCATGACGGTCTGTGCCGCAGCCAATACCCAACGCCATCTGGAAGCCTGCCTCCGCGAAGAGCCCGATGAAGCCTCCTACTGGAAGTGGAGTCCCGCTGAATGGAAGCATGAGGGCTTTGGTGATGGCTGTTTCGTCGATGTACACAAAGCCCTGCAGGATTTTCATGCCATGCCACACGACGACGCGCACTTCCTGGCGTTTCAACAGGGCTTGTTCGAATCGTGCGTGGCCGCCATGGAGGCGCTGCGGACCGAAGGCGTAATGGGCGATGGCATTGCGGTGTTTTGCGTGACCGACCACGAGGACGCCGAGCAGGAGATCGCCTGGATCCGGCGCCTCAATGCACCGGGCCACGCGGCTGAATTCGCGCAATGGATCGAGAGCGAGCAATAGCACTGCGCGGGATGGCAGGTGCATCACGCAGCAGTCCACGCACTGCGCTGGTGGACGGCAAGGCGCCGGACACCGTGGTCCAGCCGCTGCGCTACCCGCTCACCCGGCGGGCTGCCCCCTGCGGTGGACGGGTGGGGTCGCAGGCGCCATGTCCAAGAGCGGCGTCAGCCGCAACGTGGCCGACCGTGTCGCCCCCGGTGCCAGCAGTTCGCCACCCGTGTGCGGCAGGCCCCGCTGGCGCAGGTGCATCCAGTCGGCCACGTTCGAGACCGGCTCGATGCAGAAGAAGTCCTGCCCCGGCGGCGTGAAGAGGGTGACCATGTCCAGGGGCTGCGATGCCGCCATGGCGAGGCCGACGCCGCGCCCGGGCCAGGTGACCCGGGCGGTGCCGCGCCAGCCCGTGAAGGTGTTGTCCACGCGCAGGCCGGCGACGCCGATGCCTGCGGCCAGGTCCGGCAGCCAGGACGGCCGGGCAAGGGCGGTGGGCAGCACCTCCGCGTCGGTTTCCCACATGGCGTCGGTGTCCAGCGCCATCCGCGCCCCGGCCGCGTCGGGCAGGAAGCAGTGGTGGCCCATGCCGAGCGGCATGGGCACGGTGTCGTGGTTGGTCACGGAGAGCACCAGGGTGAGGCCGTGCCGCGCGTCGAGCGCGATGTCCTGCTGGCAGGCGAAGGCGTAGGGCCACTCGCCCGCCGCGTGGTGCAGGCCCAGGCGCACGGCACTGTCCGACTGCGCTTCTACCTGCCAGGGCAGCCGCCACGCGAGGCCGTGGCGGCGGTGGATGGAGCCGTCGTGCTCCGGCCCCAGGGCGACGGGGCGGGGGCCGTAGTCGCCGCGGCCCTCCCGCAGGCGGTTGCAGAACGGCACCATGGGGAAGCTCGCCATCAGGCGCACGGCTTCGTTGCCGGCGGGCGCCGGGCGCAGCCAGTCGATGCGTTCCTGCCCGTCCTGCAGCGTGAAGAACGCGGCGATGGAGCCGCCCCACTGCACGGAGACTTCGGCGCGCAAATCGCCCGCGGCCAGGCGCAGCAGCGGCGCCACCGCAGCCCCCGTCGCCGCGCCGGATGGCGGCCTGGCGCTCACAGCCGAACGCCCTGTGCGTCGAAGCGGTGCAGGTGCTCCGGCGGCGCGACGATGCCGACCGTGTCCCCGCGCTGGAAGGTGGTCTGGCCCGGCAGGACCAGTTCGAACGGCGCATCCGGCACCACGTGGCCGTGCAGCACGCTGGTGCTGCCCAGTTGCTCGACCTGCGTCACGGTGAGCCGCAGCGGCCCGGAGGGATCGGGCCGGGCATGCTCCGGCCGGATGCCCACGGTGTGGGTGCCGGCGGGCAGGCCCGGGAACTGCGCGGCGGGCACGAAGTTCATGCGCGGGCTGCCGATGAAGCCCGCGACGAAGCGGTTGGCGGGCCGGTTGTAGAGCTCCAGCGGCGAGCCCACCTGCTCGATGCGGCCCGCGCGCAGCACGACGATCTTGTCGGCCATGGTCATGGCCTCGACCTGGTCGTGGGTGACGTAGATCATGGTGGCGCCCAGGCGGGCGTGCAGGTCCTTGATCTCCGCGCGCATCGACACGCGCAGTTCCGCGTCGAGGTTCGACAGCGGCTCGTCGAACAGAAACAGCTTGGGCTCGCGCACGATCGAGCGGCCGATGGCCACGCGCTGGCGCTGCCCGCCCGAGAGCTGCGTGGGCTTGCGCGCCAGCAGGTGGTCCAGCTGCAGCATTTTGGCGGCGGCCTGCACCTTGGCCTGGATGGTGGCCTTGTCCACCTTCAGGTTCTCCAGGCCGAAGGCCATGTTGTCGTACACGCTCATGTGGGGGTAGAGCGCGTACGACTGGAACACCATGGAGCAGCCGCGGTGCGCGGCGGAGACGTCGTTGACGACCTGGCCGTCGATCAGGATGTCGCCGCTGGTCGCCGTTTCCAGGCCGGAGATGATGCGCAGCAGCGTGGATTTGCCGCAGCCCGAGGGGCCGACGAACACCACGAATTCGCCGCTGGCGATCTGCAGGTCCACGCCATGGATGGTGGTGACCTTGTCGAAGGTCTTGACGATGTGGGAGAGTTGGAGGGTGGCCACTGAAGCGGTTCCTTGTGAGCGGTCGCGGCGGGTTACTTGACGCCGGCCCCGGCGATGCCGGCGGTGATGTATTTCTGCAGGAAGGCGAAGACCACGGTGATCGGCACGAGGGTGATCACGGTCATGGCGAGCAGGTAGTTCCACTGGGTGTTGAGCTCGCCCTGGAAGGAGTTGAGCGCCAGCTGCAGGGTGAAGTTCTCGGACTTGGACAGCACGATGAGCGGCCAGAGGAAGTCGTTCCAGCGCCACATGAACGAGAAGATCGCCAGCACGGCCAGGGCCGGCGCGGACAGCGGCAGGATGATCTTCCAGTAGATGCGCCATTCGCTGGCGTTGTCCATGCGGGCGGCTTCCAGCAGTTCGTCGGGAATGGTCAGCATGTACTGGCGCAGCAGGAACACGCCGGTGGGCGTGGCCACGGCCGGCAGGATCACGCCCCAGGGGTTGTTGAGCAGGCCCATGCTGGAGACCACCAGGAACGCCGGCACCATGATGATGGTCGGCGGGATCATGAGGGTGCCGATGATCGCCAGGTACACGGTCTTCTGGCCGTCGAAGCGGTATTTCGAGAGGGCGAAGGCCGCCATGGAGTTGAAGAGCAGCGTGAGCACCGTGGCGACCACCGTGATGAAGACGCTGTTCCAGAGATACTTGCCGAAGGCGAACTTGCCGAAGAGCGACGTGTAGTTGTCGGTGGCGAAGCGCAGTTCGTTCACGGGCTTGCGGTCGTTGATCGGCACGCGCACGACGGTGTCCGGATCTTTCGGGTCCACCATCGTGGCCACGAGCCCGATCCGGCGGACCTGGGCGAGTTCGCGGGTGTGGCCCCGTGCGTCTTTCACCTCGAAGAGGGGCAGGGGCTGGCCGTGGCCGGGCACCATGGCCGTCTTCTGGGCGTAGGGCAGGAAGGAGGGCGGGAACTGGGCGAGCGCGCCTTCCGTCTTGAACGACGACATGACGAGCCAGAGCACCGGCCCGAACATGACCAGCAGGCCCAGCGAGAGGTATGCGTACGAGAGCCAGTCGGTCCAGTCGAGGCGGCCGCGCCCCCGCGTGCGGGTGAGGAAGTTGGCCATGTGTGCAGTTCCTTTTTTCTCGTTGTCTTCTTTTTTATTTGCGCGTGGCGCCGGCGTCCTTCGCCCGGGACAGCCGCAGCTGCAGCAGGGTGAGCGCCATCAGGCCTGCGGCGAGCAGCAGGGAGGCGGCGGCGGCCAGGCCGTACAGGTGGATCTGCTCGGCGAAGCCCGTCTGGTAGATGTACTGCACGATGAAGGTGGTGGCGGAGCCAGGGCCGCCGCCGGTGAGCACGAACACTTCGTCGAAGATCTGCACCGCGCGGATCATGACCAGCACGAGCACCACGACCAGGTTGGGCATGAGCAGCGGCAGCGTGATGCGGGTGAGCACGCGCAGGGGGCTGGCGGCGTCCATTTCCGCGGCTTCGTACACGTCCTTAGGGATGGCCTGCAGGCCCGCGAGCAGGATGAGCGTGTAGAAGCCCATGTGGGCCCAGATCGAGACCACCAGCACCCAGAAGAATGCCCAGTGGCCATCCAGCAGCCAGTCCATCGGCTGCGCGCCCGCGGCCACCAGGCCGGCGTTCAACACGCCCTGGCTCTGCAGGAGCCATTTCCAGATCAGCGCCACCACCACGGGCGAGAGCAGCACCGGGTAGAAGAACACGCCGCGCCAGAAGCCGCGGCCGATGATCTTGCGGTTGAGCACCAGCGCCGTCACCAGCGAGAAAAACAGCATCAGCACGACCTGCAGCACGCTGAACTGCGCCGTGTTGACGATCGCGCGCCAGAACACGTCGGTGCGGCAGGTCTGCAGGTCGGCGTAGTCGCGGCATTCCAGCAGGATGTGGAAGTTCTCCAGGCCGGTGAACGGCCGCTGGGACGGCAGCAGGTTCATGCCGCCCGTGAAGGCATAGACCAGGTTGATCGCGATGGGGGCGAAGGTGAAGACGGCGATCAGCAGCAGGTTCGGCCCGACGAAGAGCCAGCCGATGCGGGACGAGCCCAGCCACTTCTGCCCCAGGGCGAACAGGGGCTCGAAGAGGTTGAAGAAGAAGGCCAGCACCTGGCCGGGAAGGGAGAGGAGGCTGCCCCGCGGCACCGCGGGCGCGCTGCCGCGAAGAGGGGCCGCTGGGGAGGGCTCGGGCGGCTGGGAGATGTTTCGCATGGCCGATTCTGATGTCGAGTTCCGGTGGGCGCCCGCCGGGGGCCGCGGAAAGCGGCCGGAGCGGGCGCGCGGTCAGAAGGTGGTTGCCAGGCCGATCGTGTAGGCGGTGAGGTTCTTGCCGGGCGTGCCCGGCAGGATGCCGTTGAGCCCGTTGGCGGAGTTCGCCTGGTTGCGCACGTGCGATGCGGCCGTATAGAGTTCGGTGCGCTTGGAGAGCCGGTAGTGGTAGCCCACGCTCAGGCCGGCCGCGCCGCAGCTGGCGCAGTCGTCGAACGTCTTCTTCGCATAGTTCACCCACAGCTGGCTGGAGCCCGCCCAGTAGGACGCGCCGAGCATCCAGTCGCGGCCCTTGAGGCGGGCGCCGGGGTCGTCGAGCTTCCAGAGGTGGTAGTTGCCCCAGAGCTTCACGGTCTGGGGCACGACGTCGTACATGCCGGAGAGCAGGGTGTCGCTCTGCGTCTGGTAGCCGCCCGTGCCCACGGGAGCGAGGGCGCGCTTTTCCTGGTACACCAGGCCGGCGGCGAGGCGGTCTCCCTTGTATTCGGTGCCGGCGGACAGCACGCGGGCGCTCGAGCCGGCGTAGCCCTCGGCCGAGCCCGCTCCCAGGCGCACGATCGTGTTGGCGAAGGTCGGCGATTTATAGACGACCATGTTGTCTTCGAAGGTGGACGAGATGCCCAGCTGATAGACGCCATTGCTGACGCTGTCCAGCGCGCCCGCCGCCTGGATCGGCGATGCGGCCGTGGCGATGCGCGTGGCGCTGCGCTGGATGGTGTTGGTCGCGCTCCAGCCGTGCATGCGCAGGGGGCCGGTGTCGTCGGCGAGCAGGAAGCCCCAGAACAGCGGCGTGTACTGGCGGCCGAGCGTCAGCGTGCCCAGCCGGGCGTCCGAGAGGAACACCTGCGAACCCGCATTGAAGAAGCGGGCGCCGCTCAGGGGCGTGCCGGTGTCGGCGGCGAAGCGGTCCTCGAGATAGAAGCCCGCGCTCAGGCCGTCCCCGAGGTCTTCGGTGCCTCCGATGCCGAGGCGCGACGCGGTGTAGGTGCCGCTGTCCACGCGCGTCACGCGGCCGTCGCCGTTGTTGATGGACACCACGCCCATGTCCACGCGGCCCGAAAGGGTCACGCTGCTCTGCGCGAAGACGGGGGCCGCCGCGAGCGGCGAGAGCATCGCCGCCGCGCAGGCCATCTTCATTCGTTTCATTGTTGTCTCCAGTTGCCTTGGAAAAGCGCGGGCTGCAATGAGCCCGCACGCAAGCTGCCGGCTTCGTCCCCACCACAGAGCATTTGTTGCCGGCCATCTATCTTAATGTTGTAATGTATTAGTGCTTCACTAGCGTTTCTACCTACCTATAATGGGACGATGATCGACACCCTCGCACGCATTCCATCCATCCGCCTGGAACGCTCCCGCCATGCGGCGCCGCAGATCTTCGAGGCGCTGCGCGAGCTGATCATCGCGGTGGAACTGGTGCCGGGCACGGTGCTGCCGCGCGCCGAGATCGCCGAGCACTACGGCGTCAGCCAGACGCCCGTGCGCGACGCCATGATCAAGCTGGGCGAGGAGGGCCTCGTCGAGATCTATCCGCAGCACGCCACGATCGTGAGCCAGATCGATGTCGAATCGGCCCGGCAGGCGCACTTCCTGCGGCGCGCGCTGGAGATCGAGATCGTGCGCGAGATCGCCGCCCGCCCCCGGGAGGCCGTGGAGCCGCTGCTGCGCAAGCTGCGCGCGCACATCGCCAGCCAGCGCCAGGCCGCGTCGCCCGATACCTATGCGGATTTCATCGAGGCCGACCGCGCCTTCCACCGGGAGCTCTACGAGGCGGCCGGGGCGGCGGGGCTGTGGGCGCTGGTGCGGCAGCGCAGCGGCCACATCGACCGCCTGCGGCGGCTGCACCTGCCGGCCGAGGGCAAGACCGAGCGCGTGATCCGCGACCACTCCGGCATCGTGGCCGCCATCGAGCTGGGCCAGCCGGAGGCCGCGGCCGAGGCGATGCGCACGCACCTGGCCGGCACGCTGGGCATCGTGGAAGAGATCCGGGCGCAGCACCCGACCTACCTCACCCGCTAGGCCCGGCGGCGAGCCGGGCGCGGCAAAGACGCCACTTAGGGGTTTCCATAGGTACATTAATATATTAGTACTTTATGATTTTTGCTGAGATCCGAGCGGGCCGATAGCGCTCGCGCAGCGCCACGGCGCCCACAGCATTGGAGACACCATGAACCCGATTTCCCGAACCACCCTCCGGGCCGCCATCGCGATGGCGGCGGCCTGCCTGGGGCTGTCCGCGTCTGCCGGCACGATCCGCGTCATGTGCTACCAGGACGGCAACGAGTGCGACGTCACCGCCGAACTGGCGCGGCGTTTCGAGCAGCAGAACCCGGACACGAAGGTCCGCGTCGATGCCGTGCCTTTCAAGACCGTGATGGAGCAGCTGCCGATGCAGCTGGCCGCGGGAGAGGGGCCGGACATCGCGCGCCTGACCGACCTGGGCGGCATGTCGCGCTACTACCTCGACATCGCCCCCTACCTCAAGGACCGCAGCTACTGGGACACGCAGTTCGCCAGCACGGCCGCCTGGCTGAAGCCGACACCCCAGGACAAGGGCATCTACGGCTTCATGTCGCAGCTGACGATGACCGGGCCGTTCGTCAACAAGACGCTGTTCGACCAGGCCAACATCCCGATGCCCGGGCCGAAGGCCACCTGGGACGAGTGGGCGGATGCCACCCGCCGCGTGGCGAAGGCGACGCAGACCAAGGCGGGCATGGCGTGGGACCGCTCCGGCCACCGCTTCGCGGGACCCGCCATCAGCGAGGGCGCGGCCATCTTCGATGCCAAGGGCGAGCTGACCGTCGATGCCCCCTACCGCAACACCATCGCGAAGTTCGTCGGCTGGAACAAGGACGGCACCATCCTGCGCGACGTGTGGGCGGGCTCGGGCGGATCGACCTATGCCGACACGATGGGCGAATTCATCAATGGCAACGTCGTGATGGCGCTGTCGGGCTCCTGGCAGATCAGCCGCCTGCAGCGCGACGTGGGCAATGCCTTCGACTGGGTCGCCGTGCCCAACCCCTGCGGCCCGGCGGCCTGCAGCGGCGTGCCCGGGGGCGCCGCCTGGGTGGCCTTGAAGACGACGAAGTCGCCGAAGGAAGTGGCGGCCTTCCTGGACTTCATGGCCTCCGAGCCGGTATATGCCGAATTCACCAGCCGCACCGGCAACATCCCCGCCCATGCAGGGCTGGTCGCCAAGGGCGTCGCCTACCCGAACGCGAAGCCCCAGGCCGCGGCCGCCCTCCAGGTGTTCAGCGCGGGCGTGCCCACGCTGGCGCCGGTGGCCTACCGGTTCCAGGGCTACCGCTACAGCCGGGCGCTGCAGGCACCCACCGTGCTGCGCACCACGCAGGCCATCGTGGGCGAGCTGACTGTCGATCAGGCCGTCACCAAGCTGGTCGCCGACATGCAGGAAGCCGTCCGCCAGGCCAGGAAATAACGCTGCTCCTCATTTTTTTCCACACGACGAAGCCCTTCACCATGAAACCCTGGAATGCCGAACGCTGGTCTTTCGACGGCGACGATACCGCCCGCACCGCCCGCGCTCCGCTCGACGACGGCAGCGTGCTCGCAGTGCGCTTTCTTTCCCCGACCATGGCCCGCGTCACGCTGCGCCCCGCAGGCGGGTTCCGCGAACCGCGCACCTGGGCCATCGCTCCGCAGGCCGGGCAGGACACCCCCTGGGAAGGCCGCTCCCGCGAAGACCTGGCGGGCTTCGACCTGCCGCCCACGCAGGCCGGTGCACGCAGCTTCGGCACCGGCCAGCTCACCGTCACGCTGGGCGACGATCCGCTGCGCCTGGAGTGGCATGCCTTCGGTGATGCGACGCCGATCGCGTCGGACCGCGAAACCACGGCCTACCTCTACCAGACGCGCGGCGGCCGCATCCGCCACTACCTGCAGCGCCAGCCTGGCGAGCGCCATTACGGCCTGGGCGACAAGACGGGCCCGCTCGACCTGAGCGGCCGCCGCCTGCGCTCCGCGGCGCTCGACGCGCTGGGCTACGACCCGAAGACGGGCGACCCGCTCTACAAGCACTGGCCCTTCGTGCTGAGCCGTGCGGCCAACGGCCAGTGGCTCGGCATCTACTACGACACGATGGCCGAATGCACGTTCGACCTGGGCTGCGAGCACGACAACTACCACGGCTTCTACCGCTACGTGGACATCGAGGACGGTGACCTGGACTACTACCTCATGGTCGGCCGCACGCCCGCCGAGGTGATCGCGCAGTTCACTGCCCTGATCGGCGGCACCCACCTGCCCCCGCGCTGGACGCTCGGTTTCGCACAGACGGCAATGGGGCTGACCGACGCCGCGGACGCCCAGGCGGGGCTCGACGCGTTCATCGACGAGATGGTCGCCAGCCGCATCCCGATGTCGGCCTTCCACTACGGCTCGGGCTACTCCAGCCGCGGCAAGCGGCGCTACGTGTTCACCTGGAACGGCGACAAGTTCCCGGATCCGAAGGCACTGAACCGGCGCTTCCACGAGCACGGCCTGCACCTGGTGGCCAACCTCAAGCCCTGCCTGCTGGACGACCATCCCGCCTATGCCGAGGTGAAGGCGCAGAAGGCGTTCATCGCGGACGCCTCCACGGGGGCCCCGGTCATCGAGCCGTTCTGGGACGGCCTGGGCTCGCACCTGGACTTCACCACGCCCGAGGGCATCCGCTGGTGGCAGGAGGGGCTGCGCCGGCAGGTGCTCGATTACGGCTTCGACGTGGGCTGGAACGACAACAACGAATACGCGGTGACCGACGAGGACGCGCAATGCGCGGGCTTCGGCACGCCGATCCCGATGCACCGCGCGCGCCCGCTGCATCCGCTGCTGATGACCCGCTCGACCTTCGAGGCGCAGCAGGCGCACCGGCCCGGCGAGCCCGTGTTCACGGTGAGCCGCGGCGGCATGCCCGGCATCCAGCGCTATGCGCAGACCTGGAGCGGCGACAACACCACCAGCTGGGAGACGCTGCGCTGGAACCTGCGCACGGGCCTGCAGATGAGCATTTCCGGCATGTTCAACGTCGGCCACGACATCGGCGGCTTCTTCGGCCCCCGGCCCGGGCCCGAACTGCTGGTGCGCTGGGTGCAGGCCTGCTGCCTGAACCCCCGGGCGATCGTGAATTCCTGGAAGGCCGACGGCGTGACCACCGTGCCCTGGATGTACCCGGAAATGACGCCTGCGATCCGCAAGGCGATCGAGCTGCGCTACCGGCTGATCCCCTACATGTGGTCGCTGTTCGAGCGGGCGTCCGCCCGGCACGAGCCGATCATCCGCCCGACGTTCTACGACTTCCCGGAGGACGCGAACTGTTTCGAGGACAGCGACGATTTCATGCTGGGCGATGCGCTGCTGGCGGCCCCGGTCGTGGCGCCCGGCGCGACCACGCGCCGCGTGTACCTGCCCGCGCTGCCGGGCGGCGCGCAGTGGTTCGACTTCGAGACACGCGAAGCCTTCGCCAGCGGCCAGTGGCACACGGTGCCGGCGCCGCTCGACCGGCTGCCCCTGTTCGCCCGCGCGGGCGCTTCCATTCCGTGCGCGCAGCCTGCCGAAGGACAGGTCGCACGCTTCGATGACCCGGTCGCCGAAACCCGTTCGTTCTGAGGAAGCCCATGGCCCGCGACATCCGCATCACCCGCGTCGACATCACGCCCATCGCGTTCCGTGACGGCCCGCTCCTGAACGCCGCCGGCATCCACGAGCCCTGGGCGCTGCGCTCCATCGTCCAGATCGAGACCAGCGACGGCCGTGTCGGCATCTCGGAGACCTACGGCGACGAGCCCATGCTGCGCGTGCTGCGGCAGGCCGTGCCGCTGGTCACCGGGCTGTCGCCGTTCGACCTGAACACCATGGAGCAGCGCGTGCGCGCCGCGATCCGGCCCGCCGCGGATGCGGTGGAGTTCGAGTTGGCGCCCGGCTCGCATGCCGCCAAGAACGCCTCGAAGGTGGTTAGCACGTTCGAGGTCGCCATGCTGGACCTGCAGGGCCAGATCGTCGGCGCCCCCATCGTCGATCTGCTGGGCGGCAAGGTGCGCGACGCGGTGCCCTACAGCGCCTACCTGTTCTTCAAGTACGCCGAGCACATCGACCGGCCCTACGCGCCCGACGCCTGGGGCGAGGGCATCAGCCCGGAGCAGATCGTCGAGCAGGCGCGGCGCATGATCCGGCTCTACGGCTTCCGGAGCATCAAGCTCAAGGGCGGCGTGTTCGAGCCGACCCACGAAATCGCCTGCATGCGGGCGCTGCACGAGGCCTTTCCCGGCCTGCCGCTACGGCTCGATCCCAACGCCAACTGGTCGCTGGAGACGAGCATCGCGGCAGCCCGGGAACTGGACGAGTTGCTGGAGTACTACGAAGACCCGTGCCCCGGCCTGGCTGGCATGGCCGAGCTGCAGAAGCACACGCGCCTGCCGCTCGCCACCAACATGGTGATCACCACCATGGAGGACTTCCGCAAGGGCGTTTCCATGGGGTCGGCCCGGGTGCTGCTGTCGGACCACCACTACTGGGGCGGCCTGCGCGTCACACAGGCCCTGGCGCGCATGTGCGAGCTCTGGGGGCTGGGCATGTCGATGCACTCCAACTCCCACCTGGGCATCAGCCTGATGGCCATGACGCACGTGGCCGCGAGCATCCCGAACCTCACCTATGCCTGCGACACGCACTATCCGTGGCAGGAAGAGGAGGTGATCGAGGGCGGCCGCATCCGCTTCGTGGACGGCAGCGTGCCCGTGCCTTCCACGCCCGGCCTGGGGGTGCGTCTGGATGCCGCCCGCCTGGCGGAACTGCATGAGCAGTACCTGCGCTGCGGTGTGCGCAACCGCGACGACCTGAGCCAGATGCGCAGGTACCAGCCGGAGTTTTCGGGGAAGAGTCCGCGGTTCTGAGGGGTGTGGGCCGTGCGCCATCCTGTTCCCTATGCCTGGCTGCGCGGCAAGGGGCCATCGGAGTTCCCGGCCTGCAGGTCACGGATCGGGCTTCATTATGACGACCGAAGAAATATCTCCCGTTTTTTTGAAATCCTGTGTGCCGAGCCATTCAAAGTGCCGGCCGCGGAATGCGGGCCGGCGGCACATTGTTGCCGCACGGTCGAGCTCGTGCAGCGTTAGAAGGTGAATAGAAATTAATGCGCCTTAAATAATCTGAAGAAACCTTAAGCGATCGCGGATTCCATATCCGACTCCAGGCATTCGCCGAGACAAAAGCAGTCCACTGGCGCGAGCGATGGTCTGCCGCCGTCCTTGTCGCGGTGGGCGACCTGGCGCTGGCGACACGGGCGGAAGGCGGGCAGGGCGGCCGCCAGGCCTTCACGCGGTTGCCGGGCCGGACCGGGGTAGCGCGAGCACGTCGTGCATGGGCAGGGCCCGCGAGAACAGGTAGCCCTGTCCGAAATAGATGCCCATCTGGCAGAGCAGCGCCGACTGGACTTCGGTTTCCACCCCCTCCGCGACGAGTACCGCGCCATATTGCCGGGCGCTTTCGAAGGCCAGGCCGATCGCCTTCTGCATGCGGGGTTCTTCCACCATCGAGACCATGGCGTAGTCGATCTTGACCTCGCTGAACGGAAACTTCGCCAGCGTCGACAAAGCGGAGTACCCCGTGCCGAAATCGTCGAGCGACAGGCCCACGCCCGCTGTATGCAGATGGTGGATGTTGGTGTGCACGGTCTCGATGTCGGGAAGGTGGCCCGATTCGATGATCTCCAGCGACAGCAGGTGGAAGGGGACGGATTGCGTGCGGAGGCAGTCGATGACCCGTTCGCCGAAGCCCGGTACGGTCATGGATTCCGCAGAGATATTGACCGAGAGCGGGATGCGGATGCCGGAGGCGAGGCAGCGGCCGATCTCGCGCACGACGACCTCGATCGTGCACCACTCGAGCTTCAGGAGCAGCTGGCACCGGCTCGCCACGTCGAACACGTAGGTCGGCGGCAGGGGCTGTCCATCCACGGATTTCGCGCGCAGGAGCGCTTCCGCGCCGTACATGGCCTTGCTGCGCAGATCGAACTTGGGCTGATAGCACATCGGTGCGTCCACCCTCCGTATCCAGTCGATGAGCAGTTCGCGGACGGCGGCGTCCTTTTCCGTCTGCGAGGAGAACGAGGTGTGGAAGTACCGGTACTGCTGCGTGCTGCTCTGCAGTGCCAGGCTGATGTTGCGCAGCACCGAAGAGGGCCGCTCGTCCGCGTCCTGCCGCAGGTTGAAGGCGCGGTAGCGCAGTTGCACGCCGGCGTAGGGGCTGCCGGCGCGCCCGAAGTCCTCGGCCAGGTCCGCGTGGATCTTGGGCAGGGTCTCGCGGTGCTCGAGCTGCTGCACGGGCATGCCCTCGACGATGAACGCCAGGGCCATGTCCGAGAACTGGAAGCACTGCGGTACCTCCCGGCTGAGCGAGGCGGTCTCTCCCTGGAGGACCTTGCGCGCGAGGTATCCCCAGAACCTGTCCGTCCAGTCGTGGCCGAGCATCGACACCACCTCTTTCAGGTTGCCGATCTCGAAGACGATCATCGTGTGCGGGGCGCTGCCGGCGCTCAGCAGGCCTTCGAGGTGTTCCGCCAGCGCCCGCCGGTTGGGCAGTCCGGTCAGCAGATCGGTGCGGTACAGCTGCATGCGCTGGGCGCAGGTCTGCCGGACCATGGCGTCGGAGCGCAACAGGGCTATCGTGCCGGCCAGGATCAGGAGGGATACGGTGAATCCGAGCACCTGCAGCGTGACCACGTGCACGCTCACCTCGGCCGGCACCAGCTGCAGGGCGAACACGGCGGCGCTGGCGACGAGCGAGCAGGCCATGCGCGCCGCCCAGATCCGGAAGGTGTCGCTCCCCCGGAATTCGGTGAAGGGCTTGTCGCGGTACACCTTGTTCATGAGGACTCCGCCCGCCATCGTGACCGACATGTCGAGGGTGAAGGCGCTGATCTGGTGGGTGCCCCCGAACAGCAGGCGCGCCGCGACGACCGAGGCCAGGGTGATCGGTCCGCCGCGCCATCCGCCCAGGAGCCCTCCCAGAAAGAGCAGATCGGAAGCGAGGTACGGCTTGGACGTCTGCTGCAGGAACGACTGCGCCATCGCGATCATCAGGAAGCCGGCGAGGCCGAACACGATGCCATGGAAGGCGCGGCCCGACCCCATGCCGACGGCGTTCTGCCGCGACGTCACCAGCACCATGCTCACGGTGCCCAGCAGTGCCGCGGCCTGCAGGAGCAGCAGCGGATAGTTCGCGAGTTCCACGCGCCATGCGTGGGCGATGATTTCAAGCATTGCGCCCCTGTCGAGAAGTGCCGGGCCCGCCGCGCGCGGGCCTGGGACCTGTCCGGGGGCTCCGGGCCGGCGAGACCCTGGGATGCCGTGCCGCCGATCCGCCGGAAGGTGGGATGTACCCGCCCGAATTTTCCGGCTGGACGGTTTTCTGCCTACCCGATAAATGTCATGCCGTGCGGGTGCGCTGCGCACGCAGGTCCACGCGCCAAGCACGGTGCGTCGTGCCGGACAGTCCGCGAATGCAGGTTCGGCGCAAGAGGGGCCGGCGCAAGAGGGGCCGGCGCAAGAGGGGCCGGCAGGGCCCCGGGCGGGCTCAGGGCCGGCGCGACGACACCACGATGCCCGCCACGATCAGCGCGAAAGCCGCGCCATGGTAGAGATGCGGCGTCTCGCCCAGGGCCAGTGCCGAGAGCAGCGCCGCGAAGAGTGGCGTGAGGTTGATGAAGAAGCCTGCCACCGCCGGTCCCGCGCGCTGCACGCCCGCTCCCCAGCAGCGGTAGGCGAGCAGGGCGGGGCCCAGGGCGATGAACGCGAGGGCGGTGGCCAGCGGCCAGCCCCAGGTGACGTGGGCGAGGCCCAGGCTAAATTCGCCGGCGGCGAAGGCGCCCGACCAGAGGAGGCCGAACACCATTTGCGCCATGAGGAAGGCGGCCCAGTCGGCGCGCAGGCCCGCGGGCTCGGCGGTGCGCGACAGCAGCCAGCTGTAGAAGGCCCAGGAGATGGTGGCCAGCACCATGTACAGGTCGCCCGGCACCAGCCGCAGCGCCAGCAGCTGCGACCATTCGCCGCGGCTGAGCACCAGCAGCACGCCGGCAACGGAGAGCAGGGCGCCCGCCACCTGCGCGCGCGTCGCCCGCACGCCGAAGAAGAAGGTGCCCACGGCGAGCATCCAGACCGGCAGGCTGGAGCCCACGAGCGTGACGTTGAGCGGTGTGGAGGTCTGCAGCGCCATGTACTGCAGCGCGTTGTAGCAGCCGATGCCCAGCAGGCCGAGCATCGCGTAGCGGCGCCAGTGCGGCCACAGCGGGCTGCCCCGGCGCAGCACGCCGTGGGCCAGGGGCAGCAGCACCGCGAAGGCCAGGGCCCAGCGGATGAAATTGAGCGCGACCGGAGAGATGAGGTGGTGCACGAGGCGGCCGACGACCGCGTTGCCGGCCCAGAGCAGCGGCGCGGCCACGAGCAGGGCGGCCGTGCCGGGCGAGAGTCGTTGTGTCATGGCCGGGAAATGTACCGGCCTGCGGGCTTTCGCGATCCGTGGCAGGATGCACGCCGGCCGCCGCGTGGGGGCATTCCGCTGGCCGGACCTCCGCCGTCCCGCCGCGGGGACCTCCCGGCTTTTTCCATCTCGATCTGTCTTCCATCTCAGGAGTCGCCGCATGAGCCTTGCCGTCCAGATCCGCCAGCACGGCGGTCCCGAAGAACTGCACCTGACCGACGTGCCCGTGGGCGAACCCGGCCCCGGCGAGATCCGCATCCGCCACCATGCGGTGGGCCTGAATTTCATCGACGTCTACCACCGCACGGGCCTGTACCCGCTGCCGATGCCGGCCACGATCGGCATGGAGGGCGCGGGCATCGTGGAGGCCGTGGGCCCGGGCGTGACCCACCTCTCCGCGGGGGACCGTGCCGCCTATGCGAGCGCGCCACCCGGCAGCTATGCCGAGGTGCGCGTGCTGCCCGCGAAATGCGTGTGCCGGCTGCCCGACGCGATCGATTTCGAGACCGGCGCGGCCATGATGCTCAAGGGCCTGACGGCGCAGTACCTGCTCAAGAAGACGCTGCCGGCCGAGGGGCTGCAGCCGGGCGACCACGTGCTGTTCCATGCGGCCGCGGGCGGCGTGGGGCTGATCGCCTGCCAGTGGGCGAGGGCGCTGGGCCTGCAGCTCATCGGCACGGCCGGCAGCGACGATAAGTGCCGGCTGGCGCTCGCCAACGGCGCGGCGCATGCCATCAACTACCGCACGGAGGACTTCGCGGCGCGCGTGAAGGAGATCACGGGCGGCAAGGGCGTGAAGGTGGTGTACGACTCGGTGGGCAAGGACACGTGGGAGAAGTCGCTGGAGTGCCTGCGCCCCTTCGGCCTGATGGCCACCTTCGGCAATGCCTCGGGCCCGGCGCCGGCGTTCGCGCCCGGCATGCTGGGGGCCAAGGGTTCGCTGTATGTGACGCGCCAGACGCTGTTCACGCACATCGCCACGCGCGAATCCACCCAGGCCATGGCGGACGACCTGTTCGCGGTGGTGCAGAGCGGCGACGTGACCATCCACATCGACCAGCGCTACCCCTTGCGCGACGTGCAGCAGGCGCACCGCGACCTGGAAGCGCGCAAGACCACCGGCTCCACCATCCTGACGCTGGAATGAGCGGGCATCGCGGTGTGACGGTGCCCGGCTGGGTGGCGCCCGCGCGCGCTCTGGCGCAGCGCCCGCCGGCGGTGCCGCGGCTGGCGTTCGCCGTGGCCGGGCAGGTCGCGGGCTCGGTGGCGCCGGGTGTGCTGGAGGGCATCGTGCTGGAAGCGGCCGCTGCCGGCGCCACGCTCCTGAAGGAGTCTCACGCGGGGGCGGAGCGCTGGCACCTGTCCTGCGCCCCGGCCGATGCCACGCAGGCGCTGGCCGCGCTGGCGGATGCGCTGCGCCGCGCGGGGCGCTGCGGGGCCTGGCGCAACGAGCAGCTGGCGGTGTGCAACACGGCCGGCGGGCGCATCGGCACGGTGGAGCGCGGCGCCGTGCGCGCGCTGGGCATCGTCACCCGGGCGGTGCATCTGGTGGCCTGCGCGCCGGACGGCCGGCAGTGGGTGCAGCAGCGCGCGTTCGACAAACCCAGCCACCCGGGCCGCTGGGACACGCTCATGGGCGGCATGGTGAGCGCGCAGGACACGCTGGAATCCGCCCTGGCACGCGAGACCTGGGAAGAGGCCGGTTTGCGCATCGAGGCACTGCAGGCCGTGGAACGCGGCGGCCATGTCGATTTCTCGCGCCCGAGCGATGAAGGCGAGGGCGCGGGCTACATGGTGGAGCGCATCGACTGGTTCCGCGCCACCGTGCCCGACGGCCTCGTGCCCGCCAACCAGGACGGCGAGGTGGAACGCTTCGAGCTGCTGGACGAGGCCGCCGTGCACGCGCGGCTCGCGCAGGGCGCCTTCACGCCCGAGGCGGCGCTGGTGCTGGCGGGCTTCTACGGCTGGTGAGGCCCTGACGGGAGGGGTGCACCGCCGCCCGTCCTTCCTTTTTTCTTCCTTCTTTTTCCGCAGGCGAGCGATACCCGCACGCGCCGGATAGCGGCTGCGCGCGCCGGATAGGGCGCGCGCAGGGCTTGCCCGCACCATGGAGCCCAAGCAGCGAACGGCTGCGAAACCACCGGAGAGCGCCGCAAGGCACCGGAAAACGCCGCGGCGCGCGGCCCCGGCCGAGCTCCGTGCAAGGGGATTGCTCCATGAAAGATCTGCAAGGCAAGACCGTCATCGTCACCGGCGGCGCCACGCTCATCGGTGCGGCCGTGGTCCGCACGCTGCGCGACCAGGGCGCATGCGTCGCCCTCTTCGACATCGATGCGCAAGGCGGTGCCCGCATCGCCGCCGAAGATAGCGGCCACATCGGCTTCTGGCCGGTGGACATCACCGACGACGCGCAGCTGGCCGCCAGCGTGGCCGACGTGGCGCTGCGCTTCGGGCGCATCGACGGGCTGGTCAACCTGGCCGCCACCTATCTGGACGACGGCGCCGCGTCCGAGCGCGCCGACTGGCTCAAGGCGCTGGACGTGAACCTGGTGAGCGCCGTGATGGCCGCCCGCGCCGTGCGCCCGCACCTGGCGGCGGCGGGCGGCGGCGCCATCGTCAACTTCACCAGCATCTCGTCCAGGGTCGCGCAGACCGGCCGCTGGCTCTACCCCGTCTCCAAGGCCGCGCTGGTGCAGGTCACGCGCAACATGGCCATGGACTTCGCGGCGGACGGCATCCGCGTCAACTCCGTTTCGCCGGGCTGGACCTGGTCGCGCGTGATGGACGAACTCACCCAGGGCGACCGCGCCAAGACCGACCGCGTGGCGGCCGACTACCACCTCCTGAAGCGCGTGGGCAATCCGGAGGAGGTGGCCGAAGTCGTGGCCTTCCTGCTGTCGGGCCGTGCCTCGTTCGTGACCGGCGCCGACTACGCGGTGGACGGCGGCTATTCGGCCATGGGGCCGGAGCAGGCGCGTCCCGCGATCCCGCGGCTGGCGGAGTGAGCGCCTCTTTTCCCGACACCTTCCTTCCTTCTTTCTCTCTCTTTCTTTCCGATTCTTCCAAGGAGACTGCCATGCGTCGAGTTGCAATCGTGGGCGGAGGCCAGGCCGGCCTGCCGCTGGCTTTCGGTCTGCTGGACAAGGGTTACGAGGTCACCGTGGTGACCAACCGCACGCCCGACCAGATCCGCGCGGGCAAGGTGATGTCCAGCCAGTGCATGTTCGACCCCGCGCTGCAGGTGGAGCGCGACCTGGACATCGACCACTGGGGGGCCGAATGCCCGCCGGTGGAGGGCATCGGCTTCGCCGTTCCTCATCCGGAGCAGGCCGGTGCCAGACTGATCGACTGGAGCGCCAGGCTGGATGCGCCCGCGCAGTCGGTGGACCAGCGCCTGAAGATGCCCGTGTGGCTGGAGAACGTGGAAAAGCGCGGCGGCAAGGTGCTGATCCAGGACGCCGGCATCGCCGAGCTGGAAGCGCTGTCTGATTCGCACGACCTGGTGATCCTCGCGGCCGGCAAGGGCGAGGTGGTGCGCCTCTTCGAGCGCGACGCCACCCGCTCGCCCTTCGACAAGCCCCAGCGCGCGCTGGCCCTGACCTACGTGCATGGCCTCAAGCCCACGGCCCATTACTCCCGCGTGTCGTTCAACCTGATTCCGGGCGTGGGCGAATACTTCGTCTTCCCCTCGCTCACGCTCAGCGGTCCCTGCGACATCATGGTGTTCGAAGGCGTGCCCGGTGGCCCGCTGGACTGCTGGCGCGACGTGAAGACGCCCGAAGACCATCTGGCGACCAGCAAGCGCTTCCTGCAGCAGTTCCTGCCCTGGGAAGCCGAGCGTGCCCGCGATGTGGAGCTGACCGACGCCAACGGAATCCTGGCCGGCGCCTTCGCGCCCACCGTGCGCAAGCCCGTGCTCACGCTGCCCTCGGGTCGCCTGGTGTTCGGCCTGGGCGATGCCGTGGCTACCAACGATCCCATCACCGGCCAGGGCTCCAACAACGCCACCAAGGCCGCCAAGGTGTATCTGGACGCGATCCTGGAACACGGCGAGCAGCCCTACACCCGCGCCTGGATGGAGCAGACCTTCGAGCGCTTCTGGGACTACGCCCAGTGGGTGGTGCAGTGGACCAACTCCCTGCTCACGCCCCCGCCGCCGCACATCCTCAAGCTGCTGGGCACCGCCGCCGCCAGCCCCAAGCTGGCGCACACCATCGCCAACGGCTTCAACCATCCGCCGAGCTACTTCCCATGGTGGGCCGACGCCGACGAGGCCGACCAGCTCATCGCCCGCCACCAGGCGCCCGAGGCCGTCGCGGCCTGAGCGCGACGAACGCGATGCAACCACCCAAGGAGACCGCCATGTCCGCCTGCCTCGCCCCCGAAGCCCTGGCCGTGCAAGCCGCCAACCCCGCCGCCGCCGACTGCGAAAGCGCCCCCTGGGGCTGCGTGGATCTGCAGCCGCGCACGCTGCGCAACCTGCTGGGCAGCTACCCCACCGGGGTGGCCATCGTGACCACGCGCACGCCCGAAGGCCGCGCCGTGGGCCTGACCATCAATTCGTTCGCCTCGCTCTCGCTCGATCCGCCGCTGGTGCTCTGGAGCCTGGTCAACCACTCGCCCAGCCTGGCCGCGTTCCGCGACTGCGCGCATTTCGCCATCCACATCCTGCCGCGCGAGCACGAGGAACTGGCCAGGCGCTTCGCGAGCCCTGCCGTTCCCGACAAGTTCGCCGGCGTGGACCTGATCGACGCGCCCGAGGGCGTGCCCGTGCTGACCGGCGCGGTGACCACGCTGGTCTGCGCGAGCGAGGCCGACCACAGCCGCCATGCGGGCGACCACCTGCTGATGGTGGGGCGCGTGGTGCGCACCCACAGTGCGCCGGGCACGCCGCTGGTCTTCCACGCCGGCCGATTCACGGCGCTGGACGTGCCGCCTCCGGCCGCCTGACACCGCCGCCGTTCCGCAGGCCTGGAGCGTTCCGGCCGGGCCTGCGTTCCGCCCCTTCTTTTCCCGCTGGAGCCCGCCATGAGCACGCCCGCCGCTTCGTCGCCCCCTTCCACCCTCGCCGCGCTGGCCGCCCAGCTGGCCGGCGGCGCCATCCGCGTCGTCGATCTCACGCAGACGCTGTCGCCCTCGTTTCCCACGCTGCAGCTGCCGCCGCAGTTCGGGCAGGTCAAGCCCTTCACGATCGAGCGCATCTCGCACTACGACGAGAGCGGCCCGGGCTGGTACTGGAACAACTTCTCCTGCGGCGAGCACACAGGCACGCACTTCGACGCGCCGGCCCACTGGATCACCGGGCGCGAGCACCCGGCCAACAGCGTGGACACCATCGCGCCGGAGAACTTCGTCGCCCCGGCCGTGGTGGTCGATGCCAGCGCCGAGGTCGCGGCCGATGCCGACTGGCTGCTGACGGTCCCCTTCCTGGAAGCCTGGGAGGCGCGCCACGGCCGCATTCCGGCCGGTGCCTGGGTGCTGCTGCGCACCGACTGGTCGCTCAAAGCCCATGATGCGGACGCCTTCCTGAACCTGAAGGACGATGGAGCCCACACGCCCGGCCCCACGCAGGAGGCGGTCGAATGGCTGATCCACCAGCGGCAGGTGCACGGCTTCGGCGTGGAGACCATCAACACCGATGCCGGCCAGTCGTACACCTGGCCCGTGCCGTATCCGTGCCACACGCTGATGCACGGCGCCAACCGCTACGGCCTGCAGTGCCTGAAGAACCTGGACCAGCTGCCGCCGCAGGGCGCGCTCATCTTCTCCGCACCGCTGAAGATCGAAGGCGGCTCGGGCAGCCCGCTGCGCGTGCTGGCGCTGGTGGAGTGACCGCCATGGCCGGCAACGCTTCCGATCCGCAGGTGATCTTCGTCGGCAGCGGCATCAACGCCCTGGTGGGGGCGGCGCTGCTGGCCGTGCGCGGCAGGCGCGTGCTGGTGCTGGAGCGCAACGACCGCTTCGGTGGCTGCATCCGCACCGAGGAGCTGTTTCCGGGCTACCGGCACGAGGTCATGGCCTCGTGGTATCCGCTCTTCACCGGCAGCCCGGGCTATGCCGAACTGAAGCCGGCGCTGGAGCGGGCCGGGCTGCGGTTTCTCACGCCCGAATACACGACCGGCTGGGTCGGGCCCGACGGCCGGGGCATCGCCCTGCGGCAGGACCTGGACGATGCCGCGCGCCGCATCGACGCGGTGGCGCCGGGCGACGGCACCGCGATCCAGGCCATGGCCGCCGACCTGTTCGGCCGCGATGCCGCGCTCACCTTCGGGCTGCTGGGTGGCGATCCGTACGGCTGGCCGCTCATGAAGCTGCTGTGGTCCGAATGGCGCCAGCGCGGCACCGACGGCCTGCTGGCGTATGCGGGCGGCGCGATGGAGAACTTCCGCCGCTGGTCGCACCGCACGCTGCGCTCCGACCTGGCGCGCGCGCTGATGGCGCCGTGGACGCTGCACTCGGGCCTGGGTCCGGACGACGCCACTTCGGCACTGATCGGCAAGCTCACCTTCGCCGCCGTGGTCGGCGGCGGCATGCCGGTGGTCGAGGGCGGCGGCAGCCGGCTGGTGGAAGCGCTCGCCGCCGTCATCCGCCAGCACGGCGGTGAACTCGTCAGCAACGCGCAGGTGGACCGCATCGAGACCGTGGGCACCGGCCGCAAGCGCCGTGCCACCGGCGTGCGGCTGGCCGACGGGCGCACGTGGGGCGCCAGCGAATCGGTGGTCTGCAGCGTCACGCCCGGCCAGCTCTACGGCCGCCTGCTGCCCGATGCGCCGCCTGCCGTGCGCGAGCGCGCCGAGGCCTTCCAGCACGGGCGCGGCGACATGCAGATCCACTTCGCGCTGAACGCGCCGCCTGCCTGGAAGGAGCCCGAGCTGCTCAAGGTGCCGCTGGTGCACCTCACGGAAAGCATGGAGCAGGTCTGCACCGCCGTCACCGAGGCCAACAACGGCCTGCTGCCCGCGCGGCCCACGCTGGGCATCGGCCAGCCCACGGCGGCCGACCCCTCCCGCGCGCCCGAAGGCGGCTGGATTCTCTGGATCCAGATGCAGGAGATGCCATCGCAGCTGCGCGGCGATGCGGCGGGCGAGATCGCCGTGCCTGCGGACGGGCGTTGGAACGAGGCCGTGCGCGAGGCCGTGGCCGACCGCGTGCAGGCGCGGCTGGAACTGGTCATGCCGGGCCTGGCCCAGCGCATCGTCGGACGCCGCGCCTATTCGCCGGCCGACCTGGAACGGCTCAACTGCAACCTGGTGGGCGGCGACCCCTACGGCGGCCTGTGCTCGCCCGACCAGTTCTTCTGGCTGCGGCCCTTCGCCGGCAGCGACGGCGCGCGCGGCCACCGCACGCCGCTGGCCAACGTCTTCCACATCGGCGCCAGCACCCATCCGGGGCCGGGGCTGGGCGCGGGCTCGGGCTACCAGGTGGCCCAGCGGCTGGCACCCGGCTGACGGCGCGATCCCTTTCTTCTCTCTCTCACTTTTCTCCCTGCATCGATCTTTTCAACCACCCACTGACGACGAAGGAAAAAAACCATGCGCAAGACCGCATTGAAGAGGGGCCTGACGGGCCTGATGGGCGTGGCAGCCGGCCTGGCAGCCACGGGCGCGGCTCACGCCACGGAAAACGGGGGGCTGGGCGTCTATCCCGACGGCCTGGAGAGCTACTTCGTGGGCGCGCTGCCGCCGCCCGGCGTGCACGTGATGATGTACGGCGGCGGCTACCGCTACGACAAGCTGCGCGGCAACGACGGCCAGTCGCTGGTGCCGGACTTCAAGGTGGACGTGAACCTGCTGGCCCCGCGCGTGGTGTGGGTCACGCCGCAGACCGTCGCGGGCGGCCAGCTGGCCTTCCACACCGTGGTGCCGCTGCTGGACGTGAAGTTCCGCGCGGGCGGCGCCACGTTCAAGAGCTCGGGCCTGGGCGACATCACCTTCGGCGCCGCGCTGGGCTACCACCTCTCGCCCCAACTGCACCAGGCGGTCGGCCTGGACATCGTCGCGCCCACCGGCAAGTACAGCGCCACCGATCCCTCCAGCCTGGGCAAGAACTACTGGACCTTCCAGCCCGTCTATGCCGTCACCTACATGCAGCCCTCGGGCTTCAACGGCGACGTGAAGCTGATGTACGACATCAACCGCCGCAACGGCGACACCGACACCCGGTCCGGCCAGGCCCTGCATGCCGACTACGCCGCCGGCTGGGGGCTGGGCAACGGCTGGGTGGTGGGCGTGGGCGGCCATGTGTTCAGCCAGGTCACCAACGACAGCGGCCCCGGCAGCGCCCAGGGCAAGGCCCGCGCCATCGGCTTCGGTCCCGCGATCCGCTATGCCAACGACAAGGGCTTCCTGGTCACGGTGAAGTGGCAGAAGGACTTCGACGTGCGCAACCGCCCCGAAGGCAGCGGCCTGCTGGTCAAGGCCACGATTCCGTTCTGACCGGGGCGGGGCAGGCGGCGCGAAGATACCGCCCGGCGCTCGGCTTTGGCATGGCATGGCATGCCATGGCACGCCGACCCGGCGCAGTTTTCCTCTCTTGACCGAGCACGCGCGGCCCTTCGGCCGCGCGCAGGAGCTACCCGCATGGAACATCAGCTTCGTATGCGATCGCCGGCCGCTGCCGGCGCAATGGCGCTGGGATGCGGCGCACGCTGCGGTGATGGCGGCTACTGCGTCCGAGCCGGCCCTGGAGGCGGCGCCCGAAGCGCCTGTGCGCCGAGCGCCCCGGCTGTCATAGCGCCGGTGGGGGGGCGAGTGCCCGCTCTGGGAGTGATGTCGCGGGGAAGGGGCGGCGCGGCGCTGGGCCGCCGCCCTCAGTGCCGGCGCAGGGTCTGGCTCGGCGATTCGCCGTAGCGCTGCTTGTATTCGTTGCTGAAGCGGCCCAGGTGGGCGAAGCCCCAGCGCAGCGCGATGCCGGAGACGTTGCTGGCCTCGCCGGCCAACAGCTCGGTGCGCACATGGTCCATGCGCAGGTCGCGCAGGTAGTGCATGGGACTCACGCCCAGGAATTCCTTGAAGCCGGCATACAGGCTGCGCACGCTCACGCCGGCCACGTCGGCGAGCTGGTCCACGCAGATGGATTCGTGCGCGTGGGTCTGCAGGAAGTCCTGCGCGCGCCGCACATGGCGCGGCAGGATGGTGCTGCGCCGTGCGGGGGCGGTTTCGCTGTAGTTGTGCTGGTGCGAGGTCAGCAGGACCAGCGAGACCAGCTGCTCGATCTGCGCCACCACCAGCTTGTTCTGCGCCAGGCCCGGGTTCTGGGTCGCGCAGTCCAGCAGGTAGGAGAGCAGGCAGCTCCACGGGGCGCAGTCCTGCCAGCGGAAAGCCAGGTCGAAGCGAAGCGGCTCGGTGAGCGGGCGGCCCAGCTGGCCCACCAGCGTGCGTTCCACCTGGGCACGGGCGATGCGCAGCATGAGCTGGTCGGTGCCGGCGCGCCAGTGCATGCGGGTGGCGTCGTCGGGGTTGAGCACCGATGCGGTGCCGGGCGCGGAATCCACCTGCTGGTCGCCGCTGTCGATGTGGGCGCGCCCGGCCAGCGGCATCTGCACCAGGAAGAAGCTCTCCAGCGGGCCGGGCTGGATATCGACGGAGGCGCCGTAGCGCAGCCGGCTGATGGAGACGTCGCCCAGCGAGACGTGGTGCATGCGCGCGTCCAGCCGCTCGCCGGCCGAGATCTGCCGCAGCTCGTGCGGCTTCATCACGCGGCCCACCATGGAGCGGGTCTCGTCGATGTCGCCGGAAGCGAACAGCAGCCGATCGGCGGTGCCGGAGAAGCGGTCGATCGCCAGCGGCATGGCGGCATGGGCGCCGGCGGCGGGAGAGTTCATCGGGGAGAGCATGTGCGGCCTCCTTTGAGGAGATTCAGCGTTTTCTTGGAATGCCCGGCTGCTGGCGGCGGGTGAAACCGCCGGCGGCGAAGGAGCTTTGCAAGTCGCATGCCAATTCCCATGAAATTTCAAGTGAATCGGTGCCGGAGCGGGTTGCCAGGGCCTGGAAGGCGTCTGGGGCGCGGGGCGGCCGGCATGCCACAGCAGAGGCGGTCATTCCTTTCTTGGGGAAACGATCGTAGGACCGGCCCCGTCCGCGCGAATCAAGGAAAACCCGCGATCCGTACAAAAAATGCATGATGAATCATTCATTTTCAGCCTTCATACGGTGCAGCGGCGCACCAGTCTGGACACCGTGCTCCACGGCGATGCACGGTGGTGGATGCACGGCGGTGCCTGAAGAAAAGTGCAGGAATTGCGAGAAATCCCGTGAATTCACGGGCTTCTTCGGGGTGGATGGCCTGCCGCTATCCCGTTTGTGCAGCTTTCTGTCCTTCGCCTGCAGGAAACGTATTCGTATGATTAATCATGCATTGACGGGGCGATGAAGCGCAACGAAAGTGCTTCCCAAGGCGGCTGAGCCGAACCGGCATGGCCAAGAACCAGGGGAACCACGATGGCAGAACGTTCGTTTGTCGAAGAAGTCAAGAAGCTGCGCATGGGCGCTGGCGAGGTGTTCAGCGGCGAGGGCATCCTCGCCGTCACCAAGGCCCTGCTCGAATCCGGCGTGGCCTACGTGGCGGGCTACCAGGGCTCGCCGATCTCGCACCTGATGGATGTGCTCTCCGACGCGCAGGACATCCTGGCCGAATACGGCATCCGCTTCGAGAACAGCGCCAGCGAGGCCACGGCCGGCGCCACGCTGGCCGCCTCGGTCAACTACCCGCTGCGCGGCGCCATCACCTTCAAGGCCACGGTGGGCACCAACGTGGCTTCCGACGCGCTGGCCAACCTGGCCTCGGGCGGCGTGACGGGCGGCGCGCTCATCATCGTGGGCGAGGACTACGGCGAAGGCTCTTCGATCATGCAGGAGCGCAGCCACGCCTTCGCGATGAAGTCGCAGATGTGGCTGCTGGACCCGCGCCCCAACCTGCCCTGCATCGTGCAGGCGGTGAAGGACGGCTTCGACCTCTCGGAGGCCAGCAACACGCCCGTGATGCTGCAGATGCGCATCCGCTCCTGCCACCTGCACGGCCAGTTCACCACCGCCGACAACGTGCCGCCGGCCTTCACCGTGAAGGATGCGATGGAGAACCCGGTGCGCGACCTCGACCGCATCGTGCTGCCGCCCGCGAGCTTCCTGCACGAGCGCGAGAAGGTGCATCAGCGCTGGCCCGCCGCCATCCGCTTCATCCAGGAACGCAAGCTCAACGAGTTCTTCGCCGAAGGCGCGTCCGACGTGGGCATCGCGCTGCAGGGCGGCAACTACAACACCGTCATCCGCGCGCTGCAGAAGCTCGGCCTGGCCAACGCCTACGGCGACACGCAGGTGCCGCTCTACGTGATGAACGTCACCTACCCGCTGGTGGACGACGAGTTCGAGCGCTTCTGCCAGGGCAAGCGCGCCGTGCTGGTTGTGGAAGAGGGCCAGCCCAACTTCGTAGAGCAGAACGTGGCCGCCATCCTGCGCCAGCGCGGGCTGGACACCGCCCTGCACGGCAAGGACGTGCTGCCCCTGGCCGGCGACTACAACACCGCCGTGGTGCTGGCCGGCGTGCGCGCCTTCCTGGAGCGCTACGGCGTGGTGCAGCCCGAGGTGAAGAAGCCAGTGCAGCGCCGCGTGATTCCTCTGGTGGCCGCCAAGGCGGCCGTGGCGACCGCTGCTGCGCCCGCTCCCGCGCTGGCCCTGGCCGGCGGCGATGAAGAGGAGGAGGGCGGCGACACCGCGACCCTGGCCGATGACGGAGAAGGCAACGCCATCCCGGCCGGCAGCCTGGTGCGACAGGACGACTGGAACGAGAGCGGAGACGCCACCGTGCCCGCCGCGCAGCTCCAGCCGCTCGAGGAAATCGTGCATGCCCGCCCGCCGGGCCTGTGCACCGGCTGCCCGGAGCGGCCGATCTTCACCGCCGTCAAGCTCATCGAGCGCGAGCTGGGCCCGCACCACTACAGCGCCGACATCGGCTGCCACCTGTTCTCCATCCTGCCGCCCTTCAACCTGGGCAACACCACCATGGGCTACGGCCTGGGCGGCGCGGCGGCGGCGGCCTTCACCGTGGCGCCGGGCAGCGCGCCGGCGGGCAAGCGCGCCATCGCGGTGATGGGCGACGGCGGCTTCTGGCACAACGGCCTGACCACCGGCATCGCCAACGGGGTGTTCAACCGCAGCGACAACCTGACCATCATCGTGGACAACAACTACAGCTCGGCCACGGGCGGTCAGGACATTCCCTCCTCGCGCGCCGCCAACGCCACGCGCAGCACCGGCCACGAGATCGAGCGGGCCGTGCGCGGCGTGGGCGTCGAGTGGGTACAGACCATCCGCCGCACCTACGACCTGAAGGCCATGACCAACGCGCTGCGCGAGGCGCTGACCACCAGCACGCCGGGCCCCAAGGTGCTGATCGCGCAAAGCGAGTGCATGCTGAACAAGCAGCGCCGCGAGAAGAAGGAAGTGCGCCGCGCCCTGCAGGCCGGCGAGCGCGTGGTGCGCGAGCGCTTCGGCGTGGACCCGGACACCTGCACGGGCGACCACTCCTGCATCCGCCTCTCGGGCTGCCCGTCGCTGTCGGTGCGCACCAACCCCGACCCGCTGCGGCAGGACCCGGTGGCCACCGTGATCGACAGCTGCGTGGGCTGCGGCAACTGCGGTGAGGTGGCGCACGCCGCCGTGCTGTGCCCCTCGTTCTACCGCGCGCAGATCGTGAGCCACCCCACGCGCCGCGACCGCCTGCTGCAGCGTGTGCGCTCCGCCGTGATCGGCTGGCTGCAGCGCGGCGAGGCGAAGCGCCGAGCCCGCTATGCGTTCTGAGCCGCACCGCTTCCGCTTCCGCTTTCCTTTCCCGTGCTTTCTCCGGAGCCTTCCATGACCACTGAACCGATCAAGATCGCCATCCTCGCCATGGGCGGGGAGGGCGGCGGCGTGCTGGCCGACTGGGTCGTCGACCTAGGCGAATCCAGCGGCTGGTTCGCGCAGACCACCTCCGTGCCCGGCGTGGCCCAGCGTACCGGCGCCACCATCTACTACGTGGAGCTGTTCCCCGGCGCCGACCAGCCGGGCGCGCGCGTGCCGGTGCTGGCCCAGGCGCCCATGCCGGGCGACGTGGACATCGTGCTGGCCTCCGAGCTCATGGAAGCCGGCCGCGCCGTGCAGCGCGGCCTGGTCACGCCGGACCGCACGGCCTTCATCGCCTCCACCCACCGCGTCTATTCCATCGCCGAGAAGTCCGCCATGGGCGATGGCCGCGTGGACAGTGACGCGCTGCTGGCCCAGGCCCGCCGCGCCGCGCAGCGCTTCGTCTCGTTCGACATGGCCGCCGCCGCCGAACGCAGCGGCAGCGTCATCAGCGCCGTGCTGTTCGGCGCGCTCTGCGGCGCGGGCGTGCTGCCCTTCAACCGCCAGCAGTTCGAGGCCACCATCGAACGCGGCGGCGTGGGCGTCAAGCCCAGCCTGAAGGCCTTCGGCGTGGGCTACGAACAGTCGCGCCAGGAAGCGCCCGAGCGCATCGCCTCCGACAAGCCCCAGCCGCGCCCCGCCGCCAGCGTGCAGCCCGCCCACCCCGAGGTGGCCCGCCTGGTGGCCCGCGCAGCGGCCTATCCGGCCGAGGCGGCGGACATCGCCGTCGAAGGCGTGCGCCGCCTGATCGACTACCAGGACATCGACTACGCCGCCCTCTACCTGCAGCGCCTCGATGCGCTGGCTGCCGCGCGCGGCACCGACGTGGCGCTGCTCGCCGAGACGGCGCGCCACCTGGCGCTCTGGATGTCGTACGAAGACGTGATCCGCGTGGCGGACCTGAAGACCCGCGCCAGCCGCTTCGAGCGCGTGACCGACGAGGTGCACGCCAAGCAGGACCAGGTGCTGCACATCCAGGAATTCATGCACCCGCGCCTGGAAGAGATCTGCGAGACCCTGCCCGCGGGCCTGGGCCGCTGGCTGGCCCGCCCGCACGCCGTGCACCGCCTGGTGGGCCGCTTCACGCGCGAAGGGCGCATCGTGCGCACCAGCAGCCTGGGCGGCTTCCTCACGCTCTACCTGCTGGCGCGCTGGCGGCGCGGCCGGCGCACCACGCTGCGCTACCAGCTGGAGACCGAGCGCATCGAGACCTGGCTCGCACGCATCCAGCGCCTGGCCGCCATCGACCCGGCCCTGGCGCTGGAGGCCGCGCGCTGCCAGCGCCTCGTCAAGGGCTACAGCGACACGCATGCCCGGGGCCTGAAGAACTACGAAACCCTGATGGCCGTGGTGGACCGCCACGCCGCCTCCCTGGCCCCCGCCACGCTGCGCACCCTGCGCGACGCGGCCCTGGCCGACGAACACGGCCGCAAGCTCGACGAGAGCCTGCGCCTGCATGCCCTCATCCCCCAAGGAATCCCCGCATGAACCCGCGCCACTTCAGCCGCACGCACCGCATCCGCTTCTCGGAGTGCGACCCCGCCGGCATCGTCTTCTACCCGCAGTACTTCGTGATGTTCAACGACCTGCTGGAGGCCTGGGTGGACCAGCTGCTGCCGCAGGTGGGCTTCGCCGGCTACATCGGCCAGCTGCGCTTCGGCATGCCGACCGTGCGGCTGGAGGCCGACTTCCGCGCCATCAGCCGCATGGGCGACGACGTGACGCTGACGCTGGACGTGGCGCAGCTGGGCGGCAAGTCCATCACGCTGGAGCTGGCCTGCAAGGGTGCCGACGGCGAGCCGCGCATGCGCGTGCGGCAGGTGGTGGTGACCACCTCGCTGGAAACGCACCAGGCCGTCGCCATTCCCGACGTGCTGCGCCATGCCCTGGCGCCCGAGGCGGGCGACGAGCCCGGCACCCCCGACGACATCCATTGAGACCAAGAAGGAGCGCACCATGAAAATCGCCTGTATCGGCGGCGGCCCCGCCGGCCTGTATTTCGGCCTGCTGATGAAGCTGCAGGACCCGTCCAACGAGGTCGTGGTCATCGAGCGCAACCGGCCCTACGACACCTTCGGCTGGGGCGTCGTGTTCTCCGACGCCACGCTGGAGAACCTGCGCACGGCCGACCCCGTCTCGGCCGAGACCATCGCGGCCGAATTCAGCCGCTGGGACGACATCGACGTCCACTTCAAGGACCGCATGATCCGCAGCGGCGGCCACGGCTTCATCGGCATCGGCCGCAAGAAGCTGCTCAACATCCTGCAGTCGCGCTGCGAGGAACTGGGCGTGCAGCTGGTCTTCGAGACCCAGGTGCAGGACGACCAGGAGATCGCCCGCCAGTACGGCGCCGACCTGGTCATCGCCTCGGACGGCATCAACAGCCCCATCCGCACGCGCTATGCGGATACGTTCCAGCCCGACATCGACCAGCGCAACTGCCGCTTCGTGTGGCTGGGCACGCGCAAGGTGTTCGAGGCCTTCACGTTCATCTTCGTGCCCACCGAGCACGGCTGGTTCCAGGCCCATGCCTACCAGTTCGAGAACGGCCTCTCCACCTTCATCGTCGAGACCACCGACGCCGCCTGGCAGGCCGCCGGCATTGACAGGATGTCGCAGGAAGAAGGCATCGCCTACTGCGAAAAGCTCTTCGCGCCCTGGCTGGACGGCGAGCCGCTGATCTGCAACGCCACCCACCTGCGCGGCTCGGCCGTGTGGATCCGCTTCCCGCGCGTGATCTGCCAGCACTGGGTGCAGTGGACGCAGCCCGACGGCGCGCAAGGCCGCGACGTGCCCGTGGTGCTGATGGGCGATGCCGCGCATTCGGCGCACTTCTCGATCGGCTCGGGCACCAAGCTGGCGCTGGAAGACGCGATCGAGCTGGCCAATACGCTGAAAGGCGGCGGCGACCTGCGCGAGCGCCTGCAGCACTACGAGCAGGTGCGCGGCGTGGAGGTGCTCAAGATCCAGAACGCCGCCCGCAACTCCACCGAATGGTTCGAGAACGTGGCGCGCTACGCGGGCCTGGAGCCCGAGCAGTTCGCCTATTCGCTGCTCACGCGCTCGCAGCGCATCTCACACGAGAACCTGCGCCTGCGCGACCCGGCCTGGCTCGAAGGCTACGAACGCTGGCTGGCCGAACGCTCCGGCGTCGAGACGCCCGCCAGCCAGCCGCCGCGCCCGCCGCTGCTCACGCCCTTCACCGTGCGCGGCGTCACGCTCGCCAACCGCATCGTGGTCTCGCCCACCATGCTCTATTCGAGCCAGGACGGCGTGCCCGGCAACTTCCACCTGGTGCACCTGGGCAGCCGCGCCCTGGGCGGTGCCGGCCTGCTGATCGCCGAGGCCACGGCCGTGGCGCCCGAGGCCCGCATCACCCCCGGTGACCCGGGCCTCTGGAACGACGAGCAGGTCGCCGGCTGGAAGAAGGTCACCGACTTCGTGCATGCCCAGAGCGGCGCGCGCATCGGCGTGCAGCTCAACCACGCGGGCCGGCGCGGCTCCACCCAGCTGGGCTGGGAAAAGCCCGACCACCCTCTCGCCGAAGGCAACTGGCCGCTGGTGTCGGCCAGCGCGCTGGCCTACCGGCCCGGCATCTCCGCCGTGCCGCGCGAAGCCACGCAGCACGACCTGGAGCGCATCCGCGACGGCTTCGTGGCGGCAGCGCGCCGTGCGGCCGAGGCCGGCTTCGACTGGCTGGAGCTGCAGGCCGGCCATGGCTTCCTGCTCTCGTCCTTCATCTCGCCGCTGACCAACCGACGCACCGACGCCTACGGCGGCCCGCTGGAGAACCGCCTGCGCTTCCCGCTCGACGTGGTGGCGGCGGTGCGCGCCGTGTGGCCCGAGCACCTGCCGCTGTCGGTGCGCATCTCGGCCACCGACTGGGCCGAAGGCGGCACCACCGTCGATGAGGCCGTGGAGATCGCCCGCCGCCTGAAGGAAGCCGGCGCCGATCTGGTCGATGCCTCGTCCGGCGAGGTCACGCCCGAGCAGAAGCCCGTCTATGGCCGCATGTTCCAGGCGCCCTTCGCCGACCGCATCCGCAACGAGGCGCAGGTGCCGACCATCGCCGTGGGCGCCATCACCGAGGCCGACCAAGTCAACGGCATCGTGGCCTCGGGCCGCGCCGACCTGTGCGCCCTCTCGCGCCCGCACCTGGCCAACGCCGCCTGGCTGCTGGACCAGAGCGCCCGCCACGGCTGGCGCGACGTGCAGTGGCCCGCTGCCTACGAGTGGGGGCGCGACCAGCTCGAACGCGGCTACGCCCGCGCCGGCCAGGCCTGATGCCGCAGCCCGCCCGTCCATCGCACAGCAAAGGAGCATCACCATGGCCCAAGCATCGACGTCACCCAACTACGACCAGTACCGCGAAAGCATCGCCGGCCGTGCGGACGTGGAAGACACGCCCGAGCTGGTCGCCTACTACCGCGATCTCGAACAACTCAAGGCCGGCGCCCTCTGGACGGTGGCCAACAAGATCGAGCCCTGGCAGCCCCGATCGGCCTCGGTGCCGGTCCTCTGGCGCTACCGCGACCTGCGCGAGCACGTGCTGCGCTCGGTCGAGCTGGTCACGCCCGAGAAGGCCGGCCGCCGCGTCATCTACCTGAACAACCCGGGCCGGCAGGAAGTCTCCGCCGCCGTGGGCTGGCTCTACTCCGGCCTGCAGGTCATGCACCCGGGCGAGGCGGCCTCGGCCCACGCGCATTCGGCTTCGGCGCTGCGCTTCATCATGGAAGGGCGGGGCGCCTACACCGTCGTGGACGGCCACAAGATGACCCTGGGCGCCAACGACTTCGTGCTCACGCCCAACGGCACCTGGCACGAGCACGGCGTGGAAGCCGGCGGACTGCCCTGCATCTGGCAGGACGGGCTGGACATCCCCCTCGTCAACGCCATGGAGGCGGGCTTCTACGTGGTCCACCCGGATCTGCGCCAGGCCGTGGGCCACCCGGTGGACGATTCCACCGCGCTCTGGGGCGCGCCGGCCCTGCGCCCGCACGGCCCGGGCTGGAACAAGCCCTATTCGCCGCTCTTCAAGTACGAATGGGCGCCCACCTACGAGGCCCTGGTGCGCCACGCATCGGTGTCGGACGGCAATCCCTTCGACGACGTGCTCATGCACTACACCAACCCGGTCACGGGCGGCCACGTCATGCCCACCATCGGCGCCAGCATGCAGCGCCTGCGCCCGGGCTTCGCGGGCAAGGCGCATCGCCACACCGGCAGCTTCCTTTACCAGGTGGCCAAGGGCCGCGGCCATTCCGTCATCAACGGCCAGCGCTTCGACTGGCAGGAGCGCGACATCTTCTGCGTGCCCTCCTGGGCCTGGCACGAGCACGCCAACGCCTCGCAGACCGAGGACGCCTGCCTGTTCTGCTTCAGCGACCTGCCGGTGATGGAAAAGCTGGACCTCTACCGCGAAGAGGCGCTGGCCGACAACGGCGGCCACCAGCCCGTGTCCGCGCCCGCCTGATCACCACCGAAGCCCTCGTTCATCCCCTTTCAACCGATTCACCCCACTGGAGACCCGCACCATGAAACTCGTCACCTACCGCGCCCACGTCGCCGCCGCCGCCCGCCTGGGCGCCCTCGTCGATGGCCTCGTCGTCGATCTGCAGCGCCTGGGCGAGCACACCGGCCACGACCTGCCCCATGACATGCTGGACTTCATCGACCTCGGCCCCGCCGCCGTGGCCGCCACCACCGAGCTGCTGGCCGAACAGAAGGGCCGCTGGCCGCTGGGCGTGGCCGTGCCGCTGGCCAACGTCAAGCTGCTCGCGCCCATCCCCCGTCCGCGCAAGAACATCTTCGGCATCGGCCTGAACTACGTGGAGCACGTGGCCGAATCCAGCCGCGCGCTGGACACCTCCAAGGACCTGCCCAAGCAGCCCGTGATCTTCTCCAAGCCGCCCACGACCGTCATCGGCCCCGGCGACGCCATCGAGCACAACGCCGACATCACCCGCCAGCTGGACTGGGAAGTGGAGCTGGCCGTGATCATCGGCACCCGCGCCAAGCGCGTCGATGAAGCCTCGGCCCTGAACCACGTCTTCGGCTACAGCCTGATGATCGACATGAGCGCACGCGACAACCGCCGCGCCGGCCAGTGGATCTATTCCAAGGGCCAGGACACGTATGCGCCCTTCGGCCCCGTGATCGTCACGGCCGACGAGATCCCCGATCCGCAGGTGCTGGACCTGAGCCTGCAGGTCAACGGCGTGACCAAGCAGAGCTCCAACACCCGCCACATGCTGTTCAAGGTGAACACGCTGATCGCCGACATCAGCGCCGGCATCACGCTGGAGCCCGGCGACATCATCGCCACCGGCACGCCCGAGGGCGTGGGTGCCGGCCGCAGCCCGCAGGAATGGGTCTGGCCCGGCGACGTGATCGACGCCACGGTCGAGAAGATCGGCAGCCTGCGCCACCCCGTGGTGGCCGTGGGCAACGACCCGCGCGCCGGCCGCGAATAAGAGGAGGCCGCCATGCTCGAATTGCCGAAATTCAAGGCGGCGGCCGTGCAGGCCGCCCCGGTGTTCCTCGACACCGACGCCACGGTGGACAAGGCCTGCCGCCTGATCGCCGAAGCCGCCGGCAACGGCGCGCAGCTGGTCGCCTTCCCCGAGGTGTTCGTGGCCGGCTACCCGTACTGGAGCTGGATCGCCAACCCCATCGACGGCAGCCCCTGGTTCGAGCGCCTGGCGCGCTCGGCCATCGAGATTCCCGGCCCCGAGATCGCAAAAATAGCCCAGGCCGCGGCGCGCCACAAGACGCATGTGGTGATCGGCGTGAACGAGCGCAGCCGCCATGGCATCGGCACCATCTACAACACCCTGGTCACCATCGGGGACGATGGCCGCATCCTGGGCCGTCACCGCAAGCTGGTGCCCACCTGGGCCGAGAAGCTCACCTGGGCGCCGGGCGATGCGTCGGCGCTGCGCGTGCACCGCACCTCCATCGGCCCGCTGGGCTCGCTCGCCTGCGGCGAGAACACCAACACGCTGGCGCGTTTCGCGCTGCTGGCCCAGGGCGAGCTGGTGCACGTGGCGAGCTACATCTCGCTGCCCGTGGCGCCGCCCGACTACGACATGGCCGAAGCCATCAAGGTGCGCGCCGCGGCCCACTGCTTCGAGGGCAAGCTGTTCACCATCGTCTCGTGCTCCACCGTGTCGGAAGAGATCATCGCCGCGATGGAGCCGCTCAACCCCAAGGCGCGCGAGCTGCTCACGCGCAGGAACAGCGCGTTCTCGGGCTTCCTCGGCCCGGACGGCCGGGTGATCGGCCAGCCGCTGATCGACGACGAGGGCATCGCCTATGCCGACCTCGACCTCGCCCGCTGCATCCAGCCGCGCCAGATGCACGACATCACCGGCCACTACAACCGCTTCGACGTCTTCGACCTGCGGGTGAACCGCCGGCCGCTGCAGGCGGCGCGCTTCGACGACGACGCGATCGATACCGAGGCCCTGCAGCCGTGCGAGAGCGGCAGCAGCGCCGACGCGTTCCAGGATTCCCAGCCATGACCAGCACCACCGCCGCCACCCCCCGCGCCTTCCGCATCGGGCAGATCGTGCCCAGCTCCAACACCACCATGGAAACGGAGATCCCCGCCATCCTGCGCGCCCGCGAGGCGCTGCACCCCGAGCGCTTCACCTTCCACTCCAGCCGCATGCGCATGAAGCATGTCACCAAGGAGGAACTGGCCGCCATGGACGGCGACAGCGACCGCTGCGCGCTGGAGCTGTCGGACGCGCGCGTGGACGTGCTGGGCTATGCCTGCCTCGTCGCCATCATGAGCATGGGCCGCGGCTACCACCGCGTCTCCGAGGCGCGCCTGCACCAGCGCACGGTGGACAACGGCGGTAGCGCGCCCGTGGTCACCAGCGCCGGCGCGCTGGTCGATGGCCTGCACGCCCTCGGCGCGAAGAAGATCTCCATCCTCACGCCCTACATGAAGCCGCTCACGCAGCTGGTGATCGACTACATCGAGAGCGAGGGCGTCGAGGTGGTGGACAGCATCTCGCTGGAGATTCCCGACAACCTCGAAGTCGGCCGCCAGGACCCGCGCGCGCCCATCGAGATCACCAGGCGGCTCAAGACGGCCGGCGTGGACGCGGTGGTGGCCTCGGCCTGCGTGCAGATGCCCTCGCTCGCTTCCGTGCAGCCCATCGAGGACCGCGTGGGCCTGCCGGTGCTCTCGTCATCCGCCGCCACCACCTGGCAGATGCTCAAGAAGCTGGGCCTGCCGACGGCGGTGCCGGGCTTCGGCGCGCTGCTGTCGGGCCGGTACTGATGCGCATGCCGCAGGCCGCCTCCGCCATGGGGAACGCGCATGCCGGGGCCGCACGGCCTTCCGCGGCGCCGGACCCTGGCGAGGTAGCATGCGGAATGGCGAAAACCAAGGACTTTGTCGATCACTACCTGCCGGCCCTGCTGGGCCAGGCATGGCATCTCGTCTCCACCGAATTCCATGCCACCGTCGAGCAGAGCGGCCTGTCCGTGCTCGAGTGGCGCGTGCTCTCCACATTGGCCAGCCAGGGCGCGATGACGATCTCCGCGCTCGCGCAGACCACCGTGAGCAAGCAGCCCACCGTCACGCGGCTGCTGCTGCGCATGGAGGCCCAGGGGCACGTGGAGCGCACCACCAGCCTCGACGACCGGCGCTATACGCTGGTGCGCGTCACGCGCAGCGGCCGGCGCCTGGTGGCCGGGCTGATCGAGCAGGCCGAGCGGCACGAGCGCGCCATCCTCGCGCCGCTCGACCCGCGCAAGGTCGAGGTGCTCAAGGAACTGCTGCACGAGTTGATCGCCCGGCACCGGCCGGCCGTGTGAGAGCGGCTGGCACGGCCGGGATCGCCCGCCGGGTCAATAATGCGGGGTTATCCCGTACGCAGCGCACCGCCGCAACCGCCATGGCCCGTTCCCGCTTCCTGCCCGACAATTTCACCCTCGCGCTGATCGCCACCGTGGCGCTCGCCAGCGTGCTGCCCGCCGCCGGCCGGGCGGCGCGTGGCTTCGAATACGCCACCACGGCGGCCGTGGCGCTGCTGTTCTTCCTGCACGGCGCCAAGCTGTCGCGGCAGGCCATCGTCGCCGGCCTGTCGCACTGGCGGCTGCACCTGGTGGTGGTCGCCAGCACTTTCGTGCTGTTCCCGCTGATCGGCTGGGCGCTGCGGCCCGTGCTGGAGCCGCTGGTCACGCCCGAGCTCTACATGGGCGTGATCTTCCTGTGCGTGCTGCCTGCCACGGTGCAGTCCGCCATCGCCTTCACCGCCATGGCGCGGGGCAACATGCCGGCGGCGATCTGCTCGGCCTCCGGCTCCACGCTGCTGGGCATCGTGATCACGCCGCTGCTGGTCGGCCTGCTGCTCAAGGATGTTCCCGGGGCCCAGAGCGCGCCGGGCGCGGCCGGCGGCCACGATACCCTCGCGAGCATCGGCCGCATCACCGTGCAGCTGTTCGTGCCCTTCCTGGCCGGCCACCTGCTGCGGCCCTGGATCGGCGGCTTCGTGCAGCGGCGCGCGGCGGTGCTCAAGTTCGTGGACCAGGGCTCCATCCTGCTCGTGGTCTATACCGCGTTCAGCGCCGCGGTGATCGAAGGCCTGTGGCGCGAGATTCCCCTGCACGCGCTCGCGGGCCTGGTGGCGGTGTGCGCCGTCATCCTGGCCGTCGCGCTGGTGGCCACCACGTGGATCAGCCGGCGCATGGGCTTCTCGAAGGAGGACGAGATCACCGTGGTGTTCTGCGGCTCCAAGAAGAGCCTGGCCAGCGGCGTGCCCATGGCCAAGGTGCTGTTCGCCTCGCATGCCGTGGGCGCGCTGGTGCTGCCGCTGATGGTGTTCCACCAGATGCAGCTCATGGTGTGCGCGGTGATCGCGCAGCGCTATGCGCGCCGGCCGGCGGAGGGCGGGGCGGTGGAGGGCGGCGTGGGCGCCTCCGGGGGCACGCCGCCCGCGGCGCGGCCCTGAAGGCGCGCGCCGTGGCCGCTCACGCGGCTGCGCGCAGCGTGTCCATGTCCCGCGGTAGCGTCCTGCGCCCCCCTGCAAGCCGCCTTACACGCCGGCCTGCTGGTGGCGCCATTCCTGCGTACGTCCACCATACCCGTAGGCCGCCGCGCGCGCGTCGATCAGGTGCACGTAGCTCACCGGATGCAGCCGGGGCAGCAGGGCCTCGAAGGCCGCATGCACCTCGCGCAGGTAGAGCGCCTTCTCTGCCTTGGTGTTGGTCTCGTCGGTGATGCTGATGTCGAGGTGGAAGGCGCTCTGCTCCAGCTCTGCCAGGGATGCGCCGCCCACGAACCACTGGGCGGCCGGGATGAACTGCACGGTGGTGGCGATGACCGGCAACTGCTTGCCCAGTACGCGCTGGGTGATGCGGGCCACGGCATCGGCGGCGCTGCGGGCGAGTTGGGCATCGGGTTCGCCGCTGAGGTGGATCACGGTGCGGGGCATGCGGGGCTCCTGGGGTGGGGTTGGAATGGCTCCGATTCTTCGGCTTTCCATGCCATCGGAAAAGCAGGATGATCGGCAGTCATCCATCGACAATTCCGTGGGATCGACATGCGCCCCTTCAACCTGGAGCAACTCAGGACGTTCGTCGCGGTGGCCGATGCCGGCAGCCTGGCCGCCGGTGCGCCGCAGGTCTTCCTGTCGCAGTCGGCCGTGAGCGAGCAATTGCGCAAGCTCGAGCAGCATGCCGGCCAGGCGCTGCTGGTGCGCTCCAAGGCGGGCGTGGCGCCCACCGCCGCCGGGCTGCGGCTGCTGGCGCACGCCCGGCAGCTGCTGGCGCTGAGCGAGTCGGCATGGCACGACCTGCGCGGCGTGCGGCTGGAGGGCGCGCTGCGGCTGGGCGTCACCGACTATTTCCGGCCCGGGGAACTGGCAGGGCTGCTGGCGCGCATGCAGGCCCGGCACCCTGGCGTGCGGCTGCAGGTCACGGTGCAAAAGAGCGGCGACGTCGAGGCCGGCTACGCCCAGGGCGCGTTCGATGTCGGCATCGCCATGCGCCTGCCGGCCCCTGCCTCCGGCCGGCCGGCCGATGCATCGGCACGGCCCCGCGGAGGGCAGGTGCTGCGGCGCGAGCCCCTGCACTGGATGGGTGCCACGCAGATCGCCGCCGCGCCGCCCCGCCGGGAGGAGCCCCCGCGCCTGCTGGCGCTGCCGGACACCTGCGCGCTCCACCAGTTCACGGCGGCCCTGCTGCGCCGGCGGCGCATTCCCTTCACGGTCGCGCTCATGGCCTCCGGGGTCGCCGGCCTGCAGTCCGCGCTGGCGGCCGGGCTCGGCATCGCCTGCCTGAACGCCGCCGCGCTGTGCGAGGGCGTGCAGGTCCTGCCCGCGGCATGGGGGCTCCCTGCGCTGCCCCAGGCCCGGTTCATCGTGCTGCCGCCGCGCGCGGGCGAGTCCGCCTTCGTCCGGAACGCCCGCGAGCAGCTGGCGGCCGACTTCGGCCGGGCGCTGGCGCGGGCGGCACGCTAGCGCTGCGGCTTGGGTGGCGCGGGGCTTTCGCTGCCGCCGGCGGGCTGCTGCAGGCGGTCGTTGCGGACCTCTTTCATCATCTCCTCGCCGACCGGATCGGTGCCATCCACCGGCACGTCGGTTTCCTGGGTGACTTCCGGTTCGTCGCCGGGGGGCTTGCGGTGGGGCGTGGGCATGGCGTCTCCTCGGAGTGCGGGATGGCGGGGCCATCGGACCTGACAGGGTAGGGGCTCCGTGCCCCCTTGGCAAACGCAGGGTCAGGCCAGCGGATCGGCGCCCGCATCGCCAGGCGCGCTGCGCAGCCGGCTCGGCGCCAGCGCCCCCGCGGAGTCGAGGATCGGGTAGGCCAGCGAGCAGATGTGCGAATTGATGCGCTTGAGGTCGCTGATGAGGTCGATATGCAGCGAGCTGGTTTCCATGCTCTGCACGGTCTTTTCCGACAGGCGTCCGAGGTGTGTCGCCGCGTAGGCGCGTTCCAGTTCGCGGAAACGCGTCTTTTCCTCCAGCAGCCGCTGCGCATCGCGCACGTTGCCGTTGAGGAAAACGCTCATCGCCAGGCGCAGGTTGTTCACCAGCCGGCCGTGCAGCTCCGTGATCTCGGCCATGCCGGCGTCGGAGAAGCGCCGGCCCTTGCGGATCTTCTTGTCCTCGATGTCCGTCAGCACGCGCTCGATGATGTCGCCCACCTGCTCCATGTTGATGGTGAAGCTGATGATGTCCGTCCAGCGCCGGCTTTCTTCCTCATCCAGCGCCCCGCGGGAGATCTGGGTGAGGTAGTACTTGATGGATGAATAGAGCCGGTCCACCTCGTCGTCCATCTTGCGCAGCTGCTGCGCCAGCTGCAGGTCGTCCCGGCGGATCACGTCGAGCACGCCCAGCAGCATGGACTCCACCACGTCCGCCTGGTAGAGCGCCTCGCGCGCCGCGCAGGACATCGCCAGCGAGGGGGTGGAAAGCGCGGAGGGGTCCAGGTGCTGCGGCCGGCGGTTGGGCGGCCCCTCGGGCGGTGGCAGCAGCCGCGTGACGGCCCGGGCCACCCACTGCGTGAACGCGATGAAGCCCAGGCTGACCACCACGTTGAAGGCCAGGTGGAAAAGCACCACGCCCTGGGCCGCGCCCGGCATGTGCGGCTGCACGTGCCGCAGCCACAGCCCCACGAACGGGGCCACCACCAGCACGCCCATGAGCTTGAACATCAGGTTGCCCACGGTCACCTGCCGCACCTCCACCGCCGACTTGGCGGTGGTGATGACCGCCAGCAGGCCACTGCCCAGGTTGGCGCCCAGCACCAGGCCGAGCGCCACGTCCAGAGGCACCACGCTGGAAGCCGCCATGGCCGAGATCAGCAGCACGATGGCGAGGCTGGAATAGGCGATCACGGCCAGCACCGCGCCCATCAGCACCTCCAGCACCAGGTCGCTGTCGAGCGAGCCGAGCAGGGTCCGGATGATCGGCGAGGCCAGCATCGGCCCGCTGGCCTGCACCACCATCTCCAGCGCCAGCAGCATCAGGCCCAGCCCGATCAGCACCCGCCCCACGCGCCCGGCGGTGCTCGCCTGCCGGGTGATGAACAGCACCACGCCCACGAAGATGAACAGCGGCGACAGCCAGGACAGGTCGGTGGAGAACAGCACCGACATGAGGGCCGTGCCGATGTCTGCCCCGCGCATCACCGCCAGCGCGGCCGGCAGCGTGATGAGCCCCTGCCCGACGAAGGACGAGGTCATGAGCGAGGTGGCGGTGCTCGACTGCACCAGCGCCGTGACCCCGATGCCCGACAGCGCCGCCGAGAAGCGGTTGCCCATGCTGCGCGCCAGCAGCGTGCGCAGGTTGGCGCCGAACACGCGCAGCACCCCGGTACGCACGAGGTGCGTACCCCAGACCAGCAGGGCCACGGCGGCCAGCAGATTCAACAGGTGCTTCATGGATCGGTGGTTCGGAGTCCTCCCACGGCAGAGCCGCGGCAGGTGCTGTTTTGCACAGGCCACAGCATACTCCTGAATCCATAGCAATCGGCCAGCAGCCACGGCCGTGCCGGGGGCATGGCATGGGCGATACCGGAACCGCGGCCGGAGGCTTCGCGCAGTCCCGCCGGACTTCGCGGCCAGGGCCCGGCGGCGCAGCGGACGGCCCTAGTCTCGCCGCATTCCTGATTCGAACGGATCACACCACACCATGCAATTCAGCTTCAAGTCACTCTGCGGGGCAGGTGCCTCGCAACGCCGCTCCCAGCCCGAACAACCGGCTGCAACTTCTCCGGCCCGCCAGTCCCGCCATGGCCGCAGGCTCGACGCCGCAGGCGGCCCGGGACCGCGGGCGCACGCCTCCCAGACCGACCCGGCCCGTTCCGGACCGCCGCCCCGGCGGCCGGCCCCTGCGCTGCCACAGGCGCACCGCATGCAGTCGCAACCTGCCGCCGCGCAGACCCTGACGTTCGCGGCGCGCTTCCTGTCGAACGGGCCGGTGGAGGCCGTCGTCCGCACCACTGAACAGGACGCGCAACTCTTGCGCGCCGACGGCGCCGCCACCCGGCTGGAGCGGCTGGTATCGCTCTCTCTGGGGCCGGCGGCCAGTCGCCAGTCTGCCGCCGCGGATCCGGAGCAGGTCGTCAAGCTGCAGCGCAAGCTGGGCGAACTCCGGGAGTTCCAGGCGCAGAAGGCGCAGCTGGCCGAAGACGTGGTGCAACTCCGAGAAGCCTTCGGCGCGGGAAAAGCGCTGGGCATCGACTGGAACCGCTACAAGTCATGGGAGAGCATCCTGAAGGCCCGCCCGGAGGAGCGGATCGCCCAGGTCGATGCGGGCATCGCCAACCTGCAGCACCGCCTGGACGAGGCCCGGCATGCCATCGCCGAGCACCGTGACGCGGCGCTGGGCAAATACGTTTTCTGAGCGCAAAGCCGGCGCGGGCGCGATGCCCCCGCCGGCCGTCAGTCGATGAGCCGCCCGCCGTCGTGGAACGGGTAGGGGCCCGGATACTGCCCGCTGGCTGCCAGGTGGCTCACCAGTCGCCCGCCCGCGGGCAGCGCATGCACGGCGAAGCCCGGTGGCTCGAGTGTCCAGGCCGACGCGGCATCGGGCGCGAGGTCCAGGCACACCTGGTGCGCCGGAGAGGGCACCGTGGCTGCGATCGTGCCGCCGAAACGCACCTGGATGCTGCGGTGCAGGTGGCCGCAGACGACGCGCTCGACGTTGGGGTGGCGGGCCACCAGGGCCTCCAGCGCCTGCGCGCCCTCGAGCAGCCCGATCTCGTCCATGTGGCCGATCAGCGTGCGGAAGGGCGGATGGTGCATGGCGATGACCACCGGCCTGCCCCTGCTGGCATCGAGCTGCGCGGCCAGCCATTCCAGGCGTTCGGCGCAGAGGCTGCCCTCGCTCGCGCCGGGCACCACGGTGTCCAGCGCGATGAGCTGCAGGCCGCCCACCGGCACGCTGAACTGCACGAAGCCGCCCGTGCCCAGGTAGCCGTGGTCCGGGAAGCTGGCGCGCAGCTGCGCGCGGTCGTCGTGGTTGCCGGGCAGCAGGTAGAGCGGGATCGCAGCCAGCGGCGCCAGCAGCTCGCGCAGGTGGGCGTACTCTTCGGGCCGCCCGAAATCCGTGAGGTCGCCCGTGGCGACGATGGCGTCGGGGCGCTGCGGCATGCGCAGCACCGTCTCCACCGCCTGGCGCAGGTAGGGCGCGGTGTCCAGCCGGCCATAGGCCAGGCGGCCGGGCTCGCGGATGTGCAGGTCGGACAGTTGCAGCAAAAAGGTGGTGGGTGCGGTGAATGCGGTCATGGAGCGGGTCATGGGTGGGGCACGTTTCAGGCGGCAATGTCTTCGGACAACGGCATGAGCCGCTGCGGCGCGATGCGCACGGCCACCGCATCGCCCGCGCGGGCGGCGTGGTCGCGGGCCACGTCGGCGCGCAGGGGGGCCTGGCCGGGCACGGTCAGCGTGAGCTGCACGCGGTCGCCCAGGAAGCTGCGGTGCGTCACGTCGGCATGGCCCCAGCCGGGCTGGGCCGGGACGCCGGGCTCCACTTCCACGTCTTCCGGCCGCACCAGCCAGGCGCTGCAGGCGGCGCCTGGCGGCACGGGCAGCTCCAGCCCGCCCAGATCGATGCAGCCCGGCGCGGCGTGCCGGGCGCCCGCCCCGGGCAACACCAGCCGGTTCACCCGCCCCAGGAAGGATGCCACGAACGGGTGCGCCGGATGGCGGTAGAGCGTCTCGCCGTCGCCCACCTGCACGATGCGCCCGGCCTGCATCACGGCCAGCCGGTCGGCGATGGCGAGCGCCTCCTGCTGGTCGTGCGTGACGTGGATGGCGGTGATGTGCAGGCGGCGCAGCAGTTCGGCCAGTTCGTCCCGCAGCGATTCCTTCAGCTTGGCGTCCAGCGCGGTGAGGGGCTCGTCCAGCAGCAGCACGCGCGGGCGCACCGCCACGGCGCGGGCCAGGGCCACGCGCTGGCGCTGGCCGCCGGAAAGCTCCGCCGGGCGGCGCTTCTCCAGCCCATTCAGGCGCACCAGGTCGATCAGCTCGCCCACCACGCGGCGGCGCTCGGCCTCGGGCGTACCGCGGATCTTGAGGCCATAGCCGATGTTGCCCTCCACCGTCATCTGCGGAAACAGCGCGTAGTGCTGGAACACCATGCCCACGCCGCGCCGTTCGATGGGCAACTGCGTCACGTCGGTGCCGCCGAAGGCGATGCGACCGCCGGCGTCGGGCGACTCCAGCCCGGCGATCAGGCGCAGCAGCGTGGTCTTGCCGCAGCCCGAGGGGCCCAGCAGGGCCAGCACCTCGCCGGGCTCCACGGTGAGGTCGGTGGGCTGCAGGCCGCGTGCGCCCCCGGCATAGGTCTTGGCGCACTGGACGATGTCCACGCGCGTGCGTTCGAGTTCAAGTGCCATGGTGTTTCTCGATGAAGGTGCCGACGGCCTGCAGGCCCCAGAGCACCGGCAGGATGACGATCAGAAAGACGAGGGTGTAGGCCGAGCCGACCTCGATGCGCATGGAGGCGTAGCTGTCGGCCAGGCCCACGGGCAGGGTGCGGGTGAGCGGTGTGTGCAGCATCCAGGTGAGGTTGAATTCGCCCACCGAGAGCGTGAACACCATCAGGCTGCCCGTGACGATGGCCGGCAGCACGGCCGGCACCAGCACGCCGAGGAAGCGCTGCGCGAAGCTCGCGCCCAGCGAGCGGGCTGCCTCTTCCAGAGAGCGCAGCTCGTCCTTCCGGAAGGCCGCGCCCACGGTGCGCACCATGAAGGGCAGGGTGAACACCATGTGCCCGACCAGGATGAAGGCGAAGCTCTGGCGGAAGCCTTGCAGCGATCCGTAGGCCAGGATCAGCGCCAGCGCGCTGGCCAGCCCCGGCACCGCGACGGGCAGGGTCAGCAGCTCTTCGAAGAGCCGCGCTGCACGCGAGCGGCTGCGTGCCAGCGCATAGGCGCAGGGCACGCCGACCAGCAGGTTGCCCGCCACGCACAGCAGCGCCAGCCACAGCGACCAGGTCACGGTGCTGCCGTAGTTCTCCCACACTTCGCCCAGCCAGCGCAGCGTGAGGCCGCTGCGCAGCCCCGCGCCATAGTTGTTGACCAGCCCGGCCATCACCGAGAGCGCGATGGGCGCGGCCATGAAGAGCGTCACCAGTGCGGTGAGGGCGATCAGCGCCCAGGGTGCCTGTCGTGCGTTGCGCATGGCAAATCCTTAGAAGGCGGGCGTGCCGGCCCAGCGGCGGGACACCCAGAGCACCAGCCAGGTGATCAGGCCCAGTGCGATCGACAGGCTGGCTGCCAGCGCGAAGTTGGCGTAGTTGGTGAATTCGTCGTAGATGGTGATGGGCAGCACCTCGAACTTCGCCGACAGCGTGAACGCCGTGCCGAAGGCGCCCATGGCCGTGGCGAACACGATCGCGCCGCAGGCCAGCGTGGTGGGCGCGAGCGCCGGCATCCACACGTCGCGTGCCACGCGCCAGCGCGAGGCGCCGAGCGAGCGCGCGGCTTCTTCGAGCTGCGCGTCCATGGCGCCGGCCGCCGCCGTGTAGGTGGCGATGGCGCGCGGCAGCGAGAAGTAGAGGTACGCGAGGAACAGGCCCAGCAGGCCGTAGGCGAAGGTGATGCGTCCCCAGCCCAGCGCCTGCGTCAGGCCCGCCAGCGTGCCCTGGCGCCCGCCCAGCAAAATCATGAAGAAGCCCACGATCACGCCGGGGAAGGACAACGGCAGCGTCAGCAGCGACAGCAGCAGCTGCCGCCCGGGAAAGCGCTGGCGCGCCAGCGTGATGCCCACCAGGGCCCCGAGCACCAGCGTGGCGAGCGTCACGGCCAGCGACAGGCCCAGCGTCTGCAGCAGGCTCTGCAGGTAGCGGCCGTTCGCCAGCACCGCGAAGTAGGTCGCCCAGCCCTGGCGCGCCGGCAGCGCCACCAGCAGGGCCGTGGGCAGCAGCCAGAAGGCCGCGAAGAACGCCACGGCCGGCGCGGCGCACGCGGCCAGCAGGGCGCGCGAAGGAGCGAAACCGCCGTGGCGCGAACTCATTTCACTTCCTGCAGGTAGCGGTCGGAAAACGCCTTCTGCACCGCGGCCATGCGGCCGTAGTCCACCGTCTTCGCCCGCTGGTATTCGCTGGCGGGCAGGAAGCGCGCCTGCACGTCGGCGGGCATGGCGGCGGCGCGCACCGGGCGCAGGTAGGCCTTGGCCCAGATCGCCTGGCCCTCGTCGGAGAGCACGAAGTCCAGCACCTTCTTCGCGTCGGCGGCATGGGGCGCCTTCGCCACCATGCCCATCACGTAGGGCACCACCACCGTGCCTTCGGCCGGGATCACGAACTGCACGTTGGCGCCGTCCTTGTATTTGGCGCGGTAGGCGTTGAAGTCGTAATCCAGCAGGATCGCGATCTCACCCGAGAGCACGCGCGCATAGGCGGTCTGCTTGGGCACGATGGGCTCGTTCTTCTGCAGCGCCTTGAAGTAGTCGATGCCGGGGCCGAAGTTCTCCAGCGTGCCTCCGCGCGCCTGGTTGGCAGCCACCGCGCCCACGTAGCCCACGAACGCCGAGGCCGGATCCAGGTAGCCGACCAGGCCCTTGTATTCGGGCTTGAGCAGGTCGGCCCACGACTTCGGCACCGGCCTGCCGCCCAGCGCATCGACATTGACCATGAAGCCCAGCGTGCCCGAATGGATCGTGAACCAGTGGCCGGCCGGGTCTTTCAGGCCGTCGGGAATGTCCTTCCAGCCGGCGGGCTGGTAGGTGCCCAGCAGGCCGTCCTTCTGCGCCTGGATGGCGAAGGTCACGCCCAGGTAGGTCACGTCGGCCACGGGGCTGGCGCGTTCGGCGGACAGCTGTGCGAGCGACTGGCCGGAGTTCTTGTTGTCCGGCGGAACGGTGACGCCGGTCCGGGCCTTGATGGCTTTGAGCTGGGCGCCCCAGTCGGCCCATTCTGGCGGGCAGTTGTAGCAGATGGCGGTCTGCGCGAAGGCGCCGCCGGTGGCGGCCAGGCCGAGGGCGAGCGCGGCGGCGCGGACGAATTGCGGAAGGGTGGATCGCATCGGGGAACTCCTGTATGGCGAGGAACAAAAAAGGGAACGAAGGGAAACGGGTGCGGCGGGCCCGGGGTCAGTCGCCGCCTGGCGCCGCGGCGCAGGAGCCTCCGGCGCGGAAGTGGTGCGGCAGCGTCAGGCTGGCCTCTGGCGTGGGCGGCACGTGCGATGCCATGGCCTGGATCAGCAGTTCCACGCTGCAGCGGCCGATATCGGCATTGGGTTGCGCCACCGTGCCGAGCACGGGCGTCAGGTCCCGGCCCAGCGCGATGCCGTCGAAGCCCACCACGCTGAGGTCGCGCGGCACCTGCAGGCCCGCCATGTGCGCCGCGCGCAGGCAGCGGATCGCGATGAGGTCGTTGGAGCAGACCAGGGCGGTGGGGCGCTGCGGCCCGCGCAGCAGCTCGGCCACTTCCTGCACGGCGGTCTCGACGAAGGGCACCTCCACGACCCGCGCCGGGGCCAGGCCCGCCTGCGCCATGCCCCGCACGAAGCCGCGGCAGCGCTGCTGCGCCCGGTCGGATGCCGCGAGCTGCCCGCTCACCATGGCGATGCCGCGGTGCCCCAGCGCTGCCAGGTACACGACCAGTTCCGCCACGGCGCCTTCGCCGTCCACCGAGACGCAGGGGTGGTCCGGATGCCGGTTGTAGGCCAGCACATATGGCAATTGCGCCGCGGCGAGCCGCTCCAGTGCCGCGGAGGACTGGGGCTGGGACACGACCAGGACCATGCCGTCCACGTTCCCGGCCAGCAGGAGGTGCACAGCACGCTCTTCCTGCGCCACCGCGTAGTCGGTCGTGATCGGCAGGATGGCGTAGCCGCCCCGCGCCGCAGCCTGCGCGATGCCGTCGAGGCACTCCGCGAACACCGGGTTGAGCAGGGTGGGCAGCACCACTCCGATGACGTGGCTGCGCTGGGTGCGCAGCGTGCGCGCCGTGGCGTTGGGCACGTAGCCCAGCCGCTCGGCGGCACCGTGCACCGCGGCGCGCGTGGCGGGCATCACCTTCTCCGGCGTATTGAAAACCCGGGAGACGGTGGCGACCGATACCCCGGCTTCGTGGGCGACATGCTGGATGGTCATGGGGGTGGAGGGCGGCTGAAGGCAGGCGATGTAATCGATTTCATGGCATTGGAGCCTGGCCGCGTGACGGGGCGATGACAGCCCGGCGGCAGCCTGCAGCCGCAACGCTGCAGCGGTTCGCCTGCGGCCCCGGTCCTTCGGCTTGCCGGGTGCAGGGCACCGTGCATGGCGGCAAGCTCCGGACACCGAGATCCGAACCATGGTGTCGCCACTACCGTCCCGCCATAACGCTTCCTCGCCCCCTGCCATGCGGAACGCAGCCGAGTGGGCGGATGCTCCAGCGCCGCCGCCGGGGCCCCGCAGCCCGGTGGCGGCCGGAATCGGCCCCCCGGCGCCGCCGTCGCGCCCCCACGCCGACACGGCGGCCCTCCGGTCTGCGGCGAGTGTCCTGCCACCCCGGCAGCCGCTGCCCGCCGGGGCGGAGACCCGCCTGCGCGGCTATGCCCTGGCCCGTGCCATCGATGGCCGGCACGTGGAGGAACGGCGTGACATCGACCGGCTGCGCCAGGCGACCGCCACGGTGGAGGCCGTGCGCGCGCTCCTGCCCCACGGCCGCGGCAACGTCATCGACGATGTCGTGCGTTCCGGACACCAGAGTTCGCAGCGCGTCGAGGCAGGCCGGTATGTGAAGGACATGCTGGTGGAGCAGGGGATGCGGATGGTTCCGGCCTATGCCACCGGCGCGTTGGTGGCTGGCGCCGGAAACTGCGGAGAAAGCTCGGCGCTGGGCATCATGCTGCATGCACCCCTGCTCGACTTCCCCTCGCGGGAAGCGGGCCGGGGAGAATTCCTCTACTTGGTCCGGTCGCGGTGGATCGGGCACCAGTGGGCGCAACTGCAGGACGAACGCGGGCCCGCCTTCCACATCGTGCTCGATCCCTGGCTGCGGGGCCCGGCCGTCTTCGCCGAGGACAGCCAGTGGGCGGCATCATCCGCCGATTCCTTCCCCAGTCTGCGCTACGGGCGGGCGTCCGGGCTGCGGGACCGGGCCGCCATGGAGGGCGTGCTGGCGAATGCCGGTGCCGCGCTGCAGGCCCGGTTCCGCCAGGGCCTGGTCGAGGCCGGCCCCGGCATGCGCTATCAGGCGGCTTCGGTCTTTCCTTCCATGCCCGTGGTGGGGCGTGGGTTCGAGCGCCGGGTGCAGCTTCGGCTGCAGGCGCCGGCCGATGCCGCGAGGGCCGGCGTGCGGCTGGCCGGGCCGGCGGCCGGAGCGGACTGGCGTTCCCTCGTCAATGAAATGCTCGCGGTGGGCGTGCTCCGCCAGTGGGCGCCGGGAATGCCCATCCGAAGCAGGGTGCATGAGGCGCCCGCGCTGCTGGACGCGGCGGTGCGCCTGCGTGGGCATGCCCCACGCGCCGAGCCCGCTGCACGGGACCCGGCGCGGGGTACGGCGCGGGGTACGGCGGGCGATTCCGTCAGGACCCGCGCCGCACCCGCATCAGCTCGTCGATGATCAGGCAGGCTGCGCCCACCGTGATCGCGGAGTCGGCCAGGTTGAAGGCCGGGAAGTGCCAGCCGCGCGCGTGGAAATCCAGGAAGTCCACCACGTAGCCGTGCATCATGCGGTCCACCACGTTGCCGATGGCACCGCCCAGGATGCTGGAGAGCGCGAAGCAGAACAGCTTCTGCCCCGGATGGGCGCGCAGCTGCCAGACGATGAAGAGCGCCGCCGCCACGCCGATGCCGGTGAACACCCAGCGCTGCCAGCCGCCCGCATCCGCCAGGAACGAGAACGCCGCGCCGGTGTTGTGCGCCCGCACGATGTTGAAGAAGCTGGTGACGTAGGTGGCGTCGCCCAGGCGGTAATAGCCCAGGATCAGCGTCTTGGTGAACTGGTCGGCCACCAGCAGCAGCACGGCCCAGGCCAGCCAGGGCCACAGCGAGCCCTTGCCGGATCCGGAGGAAGAAGCGTTGCCGCGGGCCATTTATGCGTGCTCCCGCGTCTCGCCGCCGCCGTACAGGTTGCTCACGCACCGGCCGCAGATGGTCGGGTGGGCCGGGTCCCGGCCCACGTCGGCGCGGTAGTGCCAGCAGCGCTCGCACTTGGCGTCCTGGCTGGCCGCCACGCGGATGGCGAGCGCATCGCCCGCCACCAGCTCCACGGCGGAGGTGATGAACACGAACTTCAGGTCCTCGCCCAGGCTGGCCAGCAGCGCATGGTCTTCCGGCGGCGCCACCAGGGTCACGTTGGCCTGCAGCGACGAGCCCACCTGGCCCGCGGCGCGCACCGCCTCGATCTCCTTGTTCACCGCGTCGCGGATGGCGCGGATGCGCGTCCACTTGGCGGCCAGGCCTTCATCGGCCCCGGCGATGGGCTGGTAGGTCTCCAGGAAGATGGACTCGGAATGGCCGAACGTCTTCCACGCCTCCTCGGCGGTGAAGGACAGGAACGGCGCCATCCAGCGCAGCATGGCATGCGTGATCTGGTGGAGCGCGGTCTGGGCGCTGCGGCGCGCCAGGCTCTTGGGCGCGGTGGTGTAGAGCCGGTCCTTCAGCACGTCGAGGTAGAAGCCGCCCAGGTCCTCGGAGCAGTAGAGCTGCAGCTTGGCCACCACCGGGTGGAACTCGTACACCTGGTAGTGCGCCAGCACCTCGGCCTGGAACTCCGCGGCGCGCGTGAGCGCATAGCGGTCGATCTCCAGCATCTGCGGGAACGGCACGGCGTCCGTGGCGGGGTCGAAATCGCTCACGTTGGCCAGCAGGAAGCGCAGCGTGTTGCGGATGCGCCGGTAGGCGTCCACCACGCGCGCGAGGATCTTGTCGTCGCCCGCGATGTCGCCCGAATAGTCGCTCGCCGCCACCCACAGGCGGATGATTTCCGCACCCAGCTTCTTGTTGATCTCCTGCGGGTCGATGCCGTTGCCCAGCGACTTGCTCATCTTGCGGCCCTGGCTGTCCACCGTGAAGCCGTGCGTGAGCAGGCCCTTGTACGGCGCGCGGCCATAGAGCGCACTGGCCAGCAGCAGGGAGGAATGGAACCAGCCGCGGTGCTGGTCGTGGCCCTCCAGGTACAGGTCGGCCTCGGGGCCGCTGTCGTGGTGCACTTCCGGATGGGTGCCGCGCAGCACGTGGAAGAAGGTGGAGCCGGAGTCGAACCACACCTCCAGGATGTCCGTGCTCTTGGTGTAGTGCGGCGCATCCTCCGCGCCCAGGATCTCCTCCACCGTCACGCGGCTCCAGGCCTCGATGCCGCCCGCCTCGACGATGGCGGCGGCCTGGTCCATGATCTCCATGGTGCGCGGATGCAGTTCGCCCGAATCCTTGTGCAGGAAGAACGGGATGGGCACGCCCCAGCTGCGCTGGCGCGAGATGCACCAGTCCGGCCGCCCGGCGATCATGTCGTGCAGGCGCGCCTTGCCGTTCTGGGGATAGAAGCTGGTGTGCTCGATGGCCTCGAGCGCGATCTGGCGCAGCGTCTTCGCGGGCTTCTCTCCGGGCTTGGTGAACACGCCTTCGCCCTCGTCCATGCGGACGAACCATTGCGCCGCGGCGCGGTAGATCACCGGCGTCTTGTGGCGCCAGCAGTGCGGATAGCTGTGGACGATGTCCCTGGTGGCCATCAGGCGGCCGGCGTTCCTCAATGCCTCGATGACGGCCGGCACGGCCTTCCAGATGTGCTGGCCGCCGAACAGCGGGAAGTCCGCCGCGTAGGCGCCGTTGCCCTGCACGGGGTTGAGGATGTCGTCCAGCGCCAGGCCATGGGCCACGCAGGAGTTGAAATCCTCCAGGCCGTAGGCGGGCGAAGAATGCACGATACCCGTGCCGTCGTCGGCCGTGGCGTAGTCGGCCAGGTACACCGGCGAGAGGCGCCGGTAGCCGTGACTGCCGTCATCGCTCGCCACGTCGTAGAGCGGGTGCTCGAACTCCAGCCCGCCCAGCTGCTTGCCGAGGGTGGTGGCGATCACGCTCCCCGTGAGGCCGTAGCGTTCCAGGCAGGATGCCACCAGCGGCTCGGCCACGAGCAGGATGCGCTCGCCCGTGTCCACCAGCGCGTAGCGGATCTCGGGGTTCAGGTTCAGCGCCTGGTTGGCGGGGATGGTCCAGGCCGTGGTGGTCCAGATGACGACGAAGGCGTCCTTGGGCAGGGCCGGCAGGCCGAAGGCGGCGGCCAGCGCGGCCGGGTCATGCGCCTTGAAGGCCACGTCCAGGGTGGTGCTCTTCTTGTCCTGGTACTCGATCTCGAACTCCGCCAGCGACGAGCCGCAGTCGAAGCACCAATAGACGGGCTTGAGACCCCGATAGACGAAGCCGCGCTCCATCACGCGCTTGAACGCGCGGATTTCGCCGGCCTCGTTGGCGAAGTTCATCGTCTTGTAGGGGTGCTCCCATTCGCCCAGCACGCCCAGGCGCTGGAAGTCGGCCATCTGCTGCGCGATCTGCTCGGTGGCGTAGGCGCGGCCCTTGGCCTGCATCTCGTCGCGCGGCAGGTTGCGGCCGTGCTTCTTCTCGATGGCGTTCTCGATCGGCAGGCCGTGGCAGTCCCAGCCAGGCACGTAGAGCGCGTCGAAGCCTTCGAGCTGGCGCGCCTTGGTGATCATGTCCTTGAGGATCTTGTTCACCGCATGGCCCATGTGGATCTGGCCGTTGGCGTAGGGCGGGCCGTCGTGCAGGATGAACTTCGGAGCCCCGCGCCGCGCATCGCGCAGGCGCTTGTAGATGCCTTTCTCGTCCCATTCCTTCACCCAGCCCGGCTCGCGCCGGGGCAGGTCGCCGCGCATGGGGAAGGGCGTGTCGGGCAGGTTCAGCGTCGCGCGGTAGTCGGTTCCGGGCGTGGATTCGGAGGCGGAAGGCGTGGTGTCGGACATGGCTGGGCAGGAGGTGCCTGGCTGCCGGCAGGTGCCGGGGCCGCCAGGGCGGAAGCAAAAAAGGGGGCGGGAGGGGAGCCGCGCACCGGCGCGGCTCGGGCAGGAGCGGGCGCGGCCGCCGGGGCGGGCCGCGCGGGCGTCAAATTCGGTCGCGCGTGGTCTGGCGACGGGTTTCCGTGTAGCTGGCGGCCGGGGTGGACGCGAAATACGCCCGCGCGTCCTCGCAGTCCCGGGCGATGCCGGCGGTGAGGGCGTCGAGGCTGTCGTACTTCAGCTCGTCGTGCAGTTTGTGCAGGAGTTCCACGCGCACGATTTTACCGTAGGCCCCTTCGGCCCCCAGGTGGGCGGGCCACTGCAGGCAGTGCGTCTCCAGCAGCACGCGCCCGCCGTTGACGTCCGCGGGGTCGAGCGAGGGGCGCACGCCCAGGTTGGCGACGCCGGGCAGGGGCGTGCCGGAGAGGCCGTGCACCAGGACGGCGAAGATGCCCCCGGCCGCGGGCTTCCAGTGCGCGAAGCGCAGGTTCAGGGTGCGGAAGCCATCCCCGGCGCCCTCGGCGCTCGCGCCCAGCGCTCGGCCGAGCTTGCGCCCGTGCACCACATGGCCGCTGATCGCGTAGGGCCGGCCCAGCAGCGTGGCTGCGGCCTCCATGTCGCCGCGCGCCAGCGCATCGCGCACGGCCGAGCTGGAAACGCGCAAGCCATGCACTTCATAACTGTTCATGCGCGCCACGTCGAAACCGCGCTCGCGCCCGGCGGCGTCCAGCATCGCGTAGTCGCCCGCGCGCTGCGCGCCGAACCGGAAGTCATCGCCCACCAGCACGTAGCGCGCGCCCAGCCCGCGCACCAGCACATCGTCGATGAAGGCCTGGGGCGGCTGGCGCGCCAGCCGCTCGTTGAACGGCAGCACCACCGCCTGCTGCACGCCGCAGCGCTCCAGTTCCTCCAGCTTGTCGCGCAGCGTGCCGATGCGCGCGGGCGCCAGTTCGGGCCGCCGCAGGGCGCTGGCGAAATAGTCGCGGGGATGCGGCTCGAAGGTCAGCACGCAGCTGTCCACGCCGCGGTGCGCCGCTTCGCTGGCGAGCAGCGCGAGCATGGCCTGGTGCCCGCGGTGGACACCGTCGAAATTCCCGATGGTGACCGCGCAGGCAGGAGCGATGCCGGGGTGGTGGAGGCCGCGGAAGATCTTCATCGGAATGCTAGTTTTTTGATAGCGTGCCAGGCAGGTGCGCCAAGCGCTGGCCGCCAATCCGTCATGATTTGGGAGTATATTGTGCGGCACGGGCCCCTGCGGGCGGCCCGCGAGACATCAGCGTTCCGAATCTTGTCGTGTTGCAAGGAGGGTGTTGTGAAGGTCTTGAAGCTGTCGGCCCAGGGGCTGCCGCAATCGTGGATTTCGCTGGAGCAGGCGGTCACGCACTATGCCGCGGGCGAGGTGCGCTGGGAATCCGGTGGCCCTATCGCGGTGTTCCGTGGCGGGCACAACGCGCTGACGGGCGAGCAGTCCGTGATCGAGGTCAACAGCATCATCGGCACCAAGGGCGTTCCCGGCATCAACCCCTTCGGCCTCAAGCCCTCCCTCACCAACAGCAAGCTCTTCGCGCGCGACCGCAACATCTGCGCCTACTGCGGCGGCCACTTCCACGAGGAAGACCTCACGCGCGAGCACATCGTGCCCTTCGCGCGCAACGGCGTCGACCACTGGATGAACGTGGTCACGGCCTGCCGCGCCTGCAACCACCGCAAGGGCCCGCGCACGCCCGAGCAGGCCCACATGCCGCTGCTTTACGCCCCCTACGTGCCCAGCCTGTGGGAGGACTTCATCCTGCGCAACCGGCGCATCCTCGCCGACCAGATGGAGTTCCTCATGGCGCACGTGCCCAAGTCGTCGCGGCTGCTGAGCTGACGGGGCAAGGCGGGCGCGCGGCGCCCCGCCAGGGGGCTTTGCGGTCCCGGGTGGACATATTGCCGCAGGGGCAGGGCGGGCGCACCGCCCGCGGGGCTGCTCACCCATAATGCGTCGCCATGCACGTCCTGCGCACATCGCCACGGCTGGTCCGCCTCGTCATGGCGTGGTTCGTCCTGGCGCTGGGCGTCGCCATCGCTTCCCCGATGCTCCGGCCCGTGTCGTCGGAGATGGTTTGCAGCACCGGCGGCGCCATGAAGTGGGTGGAGCGCGGCGACGACGGTGCCGGGGAGGCCGTGCACGGTACGCTGGATTGCCCGGCGTGCCTCGGCATCTCCCTGCCTCCGCTCCCCGCGCGCAGTGCGGGCATCGTGCCCCAGGCGCTCGCGCATGCCCTGCTGCCCGCCGTCCGGGCGCACATCGCGGGCATCGCCGGTGCGCCGCTGCCGCCACGCGGCCCTCCCGTGCTTTCCTGACCCCCTCCCCGGGCCCGTGCGGGGCCGACGCCGGGCGAGCCGCGTCGGCCGTGTCCCGCGCGCGCCACTCGCTTCATCGCAATCACCCGCGACAGCCGCGCTGCCGCCGCGCGCCGGCCGGTGCCTGCGCATTCGCAACAGGAAAGAACACATCCACATGTACCCCACAGGTCTTCGCCGCCGCATGCGCCATGCATTCCGCGCTGCACCCGCCCTCTGTGCCTGCCTGCTTCCCGGCGTCGCCAACGCTGCGGACGACGCAGCACGGGACCCCACGCTCGGCACCGTCACCGTCCAGGCCGCGGAATCCGCAGCGCCGGCTTCCGGACTGGCCATGGGCAGCCCCGCCGCGCCGCTGGACACGCCCGCATCCGTGACCTCCGTGCCTGCCGGGCTCATCCGGGCGCAGGGGGCCACCACCCTGCAGGAGGCGCTGCGCAACGTGCCCGGCGCGCAGGCCGACTCGGGCTTCAATGGCAGCCGCAGCCAGTTCTTCGTGCTCCGGGGTGCCATCGCGGACAGCGGCACCGGTACCTCCCGCGTGATGCGCGACGGCGTACGGCTGTCCAACTATCCCTTCACGCCCGCCTTCGTGGAGCGGGTCGATGTCCTGCGGGGCCCGGGCGCCGCCATCGGCGTGCGCAGCGAGCCGGGGGGCACCGTCGATATCGTGACGAAGCAGCCCGAGCTGGGCGACTTGGGCTCGGCCGGTCTGGGCGCCGGATCCCATGGCGCGCTCGACACCCACCTGGACATCAACCGCGTGCTGTCCGCCGAGCAGGAACTGGCCGCCCGCGTCATCGCCGTGCACTCGTCCGCGAGCGAGTGGCGCCATGTTCCGGACCGGCTGGACGGGGTCAAGGCGGGCATCGCCAAGAGCGACGCCGACCGCTACCACCTCCGCCTCGGCGTGGAGTACACCGACCAGACCTACCGCCCCGACTTCGGACTGCCGGGCATCGGCGGCCGTCCTGCGGCGGTCCCGTCCGACCTCCAGCTCAGCGAGCCCTGGGGCGACTCGACGGCCCGCAACACCATCGTGGACCTGCATGGGGATGTAGCCCTTTCAGCAACGGCACGGCTGTTTCTCGACTACACCCGTCTCCGGGCGCACAGCACGTCGGTGCGGCAATCCCTGGGGCCCGCCGTCGCGGGCGCGCCACCCGGAACCTTCAGCCGGCGGCTCGCCTACGAGCCGGGCACGGAGCGCAGCATCGACGCACTCGCCACCGGCATCACCAGCGTGCAGGAATGGGCAGGCATGCGGCACCACCTCTTCGCCGGGGTGGACCGCTATACCGAAACCCTGGACCAGCGCAGCGCCGGCCTGGCCAGCCCGGCCGTCAATATCTATGCGCCGGTCCGCGGCCCGGCGATCCCGCCGGCGTCCTTCAGCCTCACGACCACCACGCAGGACCTTCGCAGCACGGTGCTGTCGCTGCAGGACCGGATGGAGTGGGGGGGCTGGAGCGCCGTCGCGGGCCTGCGGTTCACCCGGCAGGATTTTCTCTATGGTGCCGCCGGCACGGCAGGCATCCGGGAATCCGATACCTCGCCCCGCCTCGCCCTGCTGCGCAAGCTCTCGGCCACGGACTCCGTCTATGTCGCGTACAGCACCGGCATCGCGCCGAACCAGGCATCCTCGGCCTCCGGCCAGTCGCTGCCGTCGCGCGCCTCCAGGCAGTACGAGGCGGGCTGGAAGTCCCTGTGGAACGGCGGGCGCCTGCAGTCCGACATCGCCGTGTACCGGCTGCAGCAGACCCACCTGCTGGCCGACGATCCTTCCACGCCGAACATCTATGACAAGACCATCGCCGGAACGGGGCGCTCCCGGGGCATCGAAGCGAGCCTGAGCGGCGACCTGGCGCGCCGCATCGGCGTGACGTTCGCCTACGCCTGCACCGATGCCAGGTACGGGCAGAACGCGGACTACCCGGGCCGCCGCATCCCGAACGTGGCCCGGCATGCCCTCAGCCTGTGGGGGCAGTTCCGCTGGAGCGCAGAGCATGCCACCGGCGTCGGCATCCAGGCGCAGGGCAGCCGCCAGGCCGACATCGCCAACACCACCACACTGCCGGGGTATGCCCGCGTGGACCTGTCGCACACCTGGAAGCGCCAAATGGGCGGGGGCCTGCTCGAACTGCAGGTCGCACTGCGCAATGTGTTCGACAAGGCCTATTTCGTCTCCAGCCACCTGCACGTCAGCAACTACCTCACGCCGGGCCCGCAGCGCAACCTCTACGCGTCCGCGGGCTACAGCTTCTGAGGGGTGCGTTCCGGCATGCGGTATGCACCTCCGCCAGCCTCCGCGCTCAGGGCATTCCCGCTTCCGGAAGCGGTGCCGGCATCGCGATAATCGCCGGCCGCCCTGTGCGGCATGCTTTCTTCGCCGCTGCCGGCCCTGCCAGGCTCTCCACGTTCACCGGACCCGTACCCATGCGCCACGCCGCCGATTCCGCCTTCGCCGTTTCCTCGTCCTCCGTTCCGCTGCCTGCCCGCCGTGTCCTTCGCCGCCGGGGCCTCGCCGCCGCGCTGGCCGCCATCGCCTGCCTGGCTGCAGGCACCGCCCACGCCCAGCAGGCCAAGGAGGTCAAGCTCGGCTATGCGCTGGCCGTCAATTCGCATTACGGCGCCGCGGCCCAGGCGTGGTCCGAAACCGTCGAGAAGGCCGCCAACGGCGCCATCAAGTTCAAGCAGTTCCCCTCCAGCGCCCTGGGCGGCGAGCGCGAGCTGATCGAGGGCCTGCAACTGGGCACGGTGGAGGCCGTCATCGTCTCCACCGGGGCGCTGAGCAACTTCGTGCCCGACGTGGGCGTGGTGGACATCCCCTTCCTGTTCCGCGACACGGCCCACGCCCGCGCCGTGCTCGACGGCGCCTTCGGCCAGGAACTGCTGGGCAAATTCCAGAAGCGTGGCCTCATCGCGCTGGCCTGGGGCGAGCAGGGCTTTCGCCACCTGACCAACAACAAGCATCCGGTCAAGACGCCCGCCGACCTCAAGGGCCTGAAGATCCGCGTGACCGAGAACCCCGTCCACATCACCGCCTTCCGCACGCTGGGCGCCTCGCCCACGCCCATGTCCTGGCCCGAGGTGATCGGCGCGCTGCAGCAGGGCACCATCGACGGGCAGGAGAACCCCATGTCGGTGATCGTCTCGGCCAAGCTGCCGCAGGTGCAGAAATACCTCTCGCTCACGGGCCACGTCTATGCGCCCATGGCGCTCATCGTCTCGCCCAACTTCTGGGCGGGCCTGAACGATGCGCAGAAGGCCGCCTTCACGCAGGGCGCCAGGGCCGGCGCGCTGGCCTCGCGCAAGTTCGTCGACGACGTGGAGCAGAAGGGCCTGGCCGAGGTCAAGGCCGCCGGCATGCAGGTGGTGGAGTCGGTGGACAAGAGCGCCTTCCAGAAGGCGCTGGAGCCCGCCTACAAGCAGTACGCCACCAAGTTCGGCCAGAAGACGCTGGACCAGATCGCCAGCGTGAAGTAAAGCCGGGGCGGGCGGCGCAGGCCGCCTGCCTGGCACGTCCATCGGCCTGTGCCCGGCGCGTCCGGGCTTTGTCTTTTCCAGCCCCCACCCATCCCACCATGCTCCCTCGCTTCGAGCGCACCCTGGTCGCCGGCAACCGCTGGCTGCTCATCCTCCTGCTGCTGGCCATGGCCTGCATCGTCTTCGCCAACGTGGTGCTGCGCTACACCACGGGCGACTCCATCGTCTGGGCCGAGGAAGTGGCGCGCCACCTGATGATCTGGTGCACCTTCCTGGGCGCCGGACTGGTGCTGCGCTTCGGCGGCCACGTGGCCATCGACAACCTGCACCACGTGCTGGGCGAGCGCGGTGCGCGGGCGCTGCGCGGCTGCATCGTGGTGGCGCTGGGCGCGTTCTTCCTGGTCATGGCCTGGTTCTCGGTGCAGTACGTCTGGGCCACGCGCTTCCAGACCACGCCGGCCACCGACATCCCCTTCGCCTGGATCTACGCGGCCATGCCGGCGGGCTTCGTGCTGCTCTTCGTGCACCTGCTCTTCATGGCGCGCGGCTACATCCGGGACGGCCGCTATGTCGAATCCGACGAGATGGACGCCGAATCGGCGGCCTCCCTGTGATGCCCGCGAGGAACTGACGCCATGGCCATCACCCTTTTCGTTTCCGCCGTCCTGCTGATGGCGCTGGGCTTTCCGGTCGCTTTCGCGCTCGCCATGTCGGCCGCCATCGCGGTCTTCGCGGGCGGGCGCTATCCGCAGCTGATCGTGTTCAAGGAGATGTTCACGGGCATCGACAGCTTCCCGCTGATGGCCGTGCCCTTCTTCATCCTCGCGGCCGAGATCATGTCCGGCGGCGCGCTCACCGTGGTGCTGCTGCGCTTCGCCGCGCAGTTCGTCGGACACCTGCGCGGCGGCCTCGGCCACGCCAACATCCTCTCGCTCACGCTGTTCTCGGGCATCTCGGGTTCGGCCCTGGCCGATGCGGCGGGCCCCGGCTCGATGATGGTCAAGATGATGGACAAGGCGGGCTACTCGCGCGCCTATGCCGCCGCGCTCACCGCCAGCACGGCCATCGTGGGCCCCATCATCCCGCCCTCGATCATCATGATCATCTACGCGCTGCAGGACGAGCAGGTCTCGGTCGGCGCACTCTTCATCGCCGGCTTCGCGCCGGGCATCCTCATCGCCGTGGCCATGGCCATCGTCAACTGGCGCGTGTGCGTGCAGCGCGACTACCGCTCGCGCGAGCCGCGCCCGAGCGGCCGGGAGATGCTCGCCAACAGCATCCGCGCCATCCCCGCGCTGATGCTGGTGGTGCTGATCCTGGTGGGCATCCGCTTCGGCATCTTCACGCCCACCGAGGCCTCGGTGGTGGCCGTGTTCTACGCACTCGTGTGCGGCAAGTGGATCTACCGCACGCTGGAGTGGAAGGCCCTGCCGCACATCGCCGCGCGCTCGGCGCTGCTCACCGCCTCGGTGCTGCTGGTGGTGGCGGCCTCGGCCGCCTTCGCCTGGGTGCTGACGGTGGAGGGCGTGCCCCAGCAACTGGCCGAGACGATCGTGGGCTGGAACCTCTCGCCCGTCACCTTCCTCATCGCGGTCAACATCCTGCTGCTGCTCTTCGGCATCTTCATGGAGCCGCTGCCGGGCGTGATGATCCTCGTGCCCATCCTCGCGCCCATCTCGGCGGCGCTGGGCATCGACCCGATCCACTTCGCGATGGTGGTGATCGTCAACCTCACGCTGGGCATGATCACGCCGCCGGTGGGCGGGCTGCTGTTCGTCACTTCGGTGGCCACCAAGGTGCCGCTGGCGGCGCTCACGCGCGAGCTGCCGCCGTTCCTCGTGGCCCACCTGATCGTGCTGGCCCTGCTCACCTTCGTGCCGGCCATCTCCACCTGGCTGCCGCACGCGCTGGGATTCTGAGGGGAGCGACGCCGGTACGTTGTAGAAATGCCTTTCATCTTTGATGAACATGAATTAATTTCTTACATTTCTGGCACCATGGGGCAATCTGCACGGATGAGTTGCAGTATCCGAGGGGTTCGTTCCATGCCGCTATTCAAAAACATGACATTGGCGCAGAAACTGGTCGCGCTGGTGGCTTTCTTCCTGGCCGTCCTCCTGCTGGTCGGGGCCACGGGCCTGGCCCAGCTGCGAGCGGTGAGCACTGCCCAGCGCGAGATGTACACCGACACCGTCGTCCCGCTGCGCAAGGTGGTGGATGGCGGCCGGCAGGCGGCGGTGCACTTCCGGCGCATGTACCCGTTCATCCTCAAGACCGACGCGAAATCCCGCGAGGAAACGCTGTCGCTCAACCAGCAGTCGGAGCAGTCCGTGCTCGATGCCATCGGCCTGCTGCGCCAGGACGATGGCAGCGCGGAGTTGCGCGCCACGGGCCAGAAGCTGGCGGACACCTGGGCCCGCTACAAGGCGTCGGTGGCCAAACTGCAGGCGGCGGCGCAGGCGGGCGATGCGGAAGCGGCCATGGGCGAGCTCAACGCCTCCACCGACCGGCTGCACGTCGAAGTCCGCAACCTGCTGCTGGAAGCCGGCAAGCTGCAGGAACAGCAGGCACGGGACGAGACCGAACGCGTGGCTGCCTCGGTGGACCGCACCTTCCGCATCGTGTCCGCGCTCATCGCGGCCGGCGCGGTGCTCGGGGGGCTGCTGGGCTGGCGGATCATCCGCTCCGTCCTGCGCCAGCTGGGCGGCGACCCGGTCCAGGCGACCGCGATCGCCCGCCAGATCGCCGGCGGCGACCTGCGCGAGAGCTTCACCGCAGGCGCGGGCGACACCTCCAGCCTGGTCCACCATCTCTCGGCCATGCGCCTGCAACTGGCCCGCGTGATCGGGCAGGTCCGCCAGTCCGCGGACGCGGTCTCCCAGGCCTCCGTGGAGATATCGTCCGGCACGAACGACCTGTCGGCACGCACCGAGCAGCAGGCCGCCGCCCTGGAGCAGACGGCCGCATCGATGGAGCACCTGGGCTCCACCTCGCGCCAGAACGCCGACAGCGCCCGCCAGGCCAATGAACTCGCCGTGAACGCGAGCACCGTGGCCGTGCGCGGCGGGGAGGTCGTCGCCGAGGTCGTGCAGACCATGCGCGGCATCAACGATTCCAGCCGCAAGATCGCCGACATCATCGGCGTGATCGACTCCATCGCCTTCCAGACCAACATCCTGGCGCTCAACGCGGCAGTGGAAGCGGCCCGCGCCGGCGAGCAGGGCCGCGGCTTCGCCGTCGTGGCCGGCGAGGTGCGGCTGCTGGCCCAGCGCAGCGCCCAGGCCGCGCGGGAGATCAAGGACCTGATCGGCGCCAGCGTCGAGCGCGTGGGCCAGGGCTCGCAGCTGGTGGACCGGGCAGGCACCACCATGGCCGAAGTGGTGTCCGCCATCCAGCGCGTCACCGGCCTGGTCAGCGAGATCAGCGCTGCCAGCGGCGCCCAGAGCGACGGCGTGGCCCAGGTCAGCGAAGCCATCACCGTCATGGACCAGGGCACCCAGCAGAACGCCGCGCTGGTGGAGCAGAGCGCCGCCGCCGCCCAGTCCATGCAGCAGCAGGCCGCCCACCTCGTGCGTGCCGTGGACGCGTTTCGCATCTGAGCCGGCCAAAGCCCACCGCCTGGCGCTTCCGAGCGCTGTGGTGCTGTGTACCACCACAAAAGGCGCATCTCGAGTCAAGCTCGGGGCATTGCTTTCGCATAAGCGGTGCGCCACCCATCCGAAGGCCGCGGAGCAGGCCATGCCAGCAGACGCCGCAGAACCGGCTCCGCCGGGCTGCCAGCGGGCGTTACTTCCTTGCCGTCACGAGGAAGCCCTGCACGGGCTCGTTGCCGTCGTAGCGCAGAACCAGGTCCTCGATCTCCACCGTCGTGAAGCCCGCCGCCCGGCACACGGCCTCGGCGTGGCTGCGCCTGTGGGCGTAGCGGCCGCTCGCCTGCAGCACCAGGTCCGGGCCGTCCTCGGGGGCGGTCTCGCACGAGAAGAGGAAGTTGCCGTTCGGCACGATCAGGCGGAAGGCGTCGGGCACGGTGTCCGACAGGTCGCCCGCGTAGATGAACACGTCCAGCGCCGCCACCACGTCGTAGATGGAAGAGGGGGTGTCGCGCAGCGCGTCCAGCAGGTTGACGGTGTGGAAGCGGTCGTACACGTTGTGCCGGGCCGCCTGCTCGATCATCTTGAGGGAGATGTCCACGCCGATGAGGAAGCCGTCGAGGCGGCCCAGGCACACGCCCAGCAGCCCCGTGCCGCAGCCCAGGTCCAGCACATTGAGGCGCTTGTCGGGGTAGCGTTCGAGGATCTTCCCGGCCGCGATCTTCGGCAGCTTGTACTTCAGGCCCGCGACCATGTGCTGGTCGTAGAGGCCCGCGAGTTCGTCGAACAGCGCGCGGTGCAGCTCCGGCGGCTGGTGCTGCGGCGTCACGCCGTGCGCGATGGCGGTGTAGTAGGCCACCACCGAGTCGCCGGGAGCGAGTTCCATCAGCGCCGTGGTGTCGGCCACCGCCTGCGCCGGCGTGCCGGCCGCGATGCAGGCCTTCACGCGGCCCAGGCGGGCCTCGGCGTCCTGCGGGTTCTCGTCGATGAGCGCGCCCCAGATTTCCAGCGCCTCTGCATGGTGGCCCTGGTCGCCGAGGTCGCGTGCCAGCAGGCGGCGCAGCTGCACGTCTCCGGGCACCATCTCCAGGCCGCGGCGCAGGTGGCGCACGGCCATGTCCAGGTGGCCCGCGCGGTGGGCGATGTCCACCACGCCGGCAAGCACCACCAGGTTGCGCGGCTCGCGCGCGGCGACTTTCTCGGCCAGCTCCACCGCTTCGCGCATCTGGTTCTGGCGCGCGTGCAGCAGGGCCAGTTCCAGCTGGCCCGGACCCCAGTCGGGTGCCAGCGTCACGGCGCGGCGCAGCCCGTCGAAGGCCTTCGGGATGTTGCCCGCCTTCTCGGCCATGAGGCCCGCCAGCATGAACACGCGCGGGTCGTTGGGCTGGGTGCGCTGGGCCTGGTTCAGCGTGAGGGCCGCCTGCTGCAGGTCGCCGCGCGCGATCTGCTCGCGCGCCGTTTCGAGGTGTTGGCGGTTCGGGTCGGTGGAGGTGGCAGTGGCGCTCATGTCTCGTGCTGAAAATAGAGAGCCGGGCGCTCGGCCCGGCTGCAGGTAATCACGGGATTATCCCGGATTCGCCTTCCACGGCGCGTCCCGCGGGTTTCAGCGGCCCGTGGACAGCTCCTCTCCGGCCGCGCGCACCAGCTCGCCGCCATCGCCGGAAAGCTCCCAGAACATCATGCCGCGCAGGCCCGTGGCCCGCACGATGCGTGCCTTCTCGCGCACGACCTGTTCGTCGTCGAAGGTCCAGAACGTGCTGCCGTCGAAGAGCCAGGCCGCGCGCGACCACGCGTCCCGGTGGCGCGTGAAACCGGGCTTGGCGCGCACGGTCTTGAAATCGTCCACGCCGGCCTCGTAGGTGCCCTGCGCGGGGCCCGTGGCCGGCTGGTAGAGGCCGTTGCCGGCCGGGTTCACGCCGCTCCAGCCCTGCGAGTACAGCGGTGCGCCGACCACGAGCTTGCTGCGCGGCACGCCCGCCTGCAGGTACCGGCCGACGGCTTCCAACACCGAGAGATCCTTTGCCCGGTCGGGATCGCGCGGGCTGGGGGCGAGCGCGGCCTGGTGGTTGGTGCGGCGCTCCGAGGAAACGTGGAGGTCGTAGGCCATCAGGTTGATGAAATCCACCGTCTTCGCCACGGCCGCGAGCTCGATCTTCGCGCTGTTCTGCGGTCCCGCGGGTGCCGCGATGGTCAGGCGCAGCGCCGGGTCGATCGCGTCGAGCTGCCGGCGGAACTCCTGCAGGAGCAGCGTGAAGTTCGCCGTATCCTCCGGCCGCACGATGTTGCCCGGTGCGGCCTCGGCGGCGACGTGCTCCCAGTCGATGTCGATGCCGTCGAACACGCCCGCGGCCGGGCCGTCGCCTTCGGCTTCTCCGCCGGTGCGGCCGCGGATGAAGAGATCGACGCACGACTTCACGAAAGCGCTGCGCGACGCGCTCGTGAGGGCCGCGTCGGAGAACCACTTCGACCCGTTCCATCCCCCCAGCGAGACCAGCAGCTTCAGCCCGGGCTGCAGGCGCTTGAGCGCGCGCAGCTGCTGGAAGTTGCCGCGCAGCGGCTGGCTGCCGTCCACCGCCGTGCCGTCCACGCTTTCCTCGGCCGTCCAGGGCCGCTCCACGTCGGCCCACGCATCGCCGAGCCGGCAGCCCACCGGGCCGCTCCCATCCGCGCCGGCGGGCGCCACGCCGCCGAACGCATAGTTCAGGGTGGTGATGCGGGGCAGGGCGCCCTGGGTGGCCAGGCTCTTCGCGGTGTAGCCGCGGGCATAGATGCCCCAGGAGGTGAAGTAGCCCACCACTTCGCGTGGGGGTGTCGCGGCGCTGGTCGACGCGTGGGCGGACACGGCCGTGCCGCTCCAGGCAGGGGCGGCCAGGATGGCCAGGCAGGCGATGCCCAGGGTGCGGGTCCAGGGTGTCCTCATGTGCGGTGCTCCTCGGTGTGCAGGGCTCCGCACTCTCGGCCCGGGGAGGCGGCGCGTCAATGCAGCGCCATGCATGCAATGCTGAGGGTGTCGCTTTGGGATGCCGCCGTGCCCAGCACGGCGGGGTATCGCACCGCGTGGCATGCGCAGCCCGGCCCGCGCCGTGGCTGCAGTTCCCGTCAGGAGGCCGGCGTGTTCAGCTCTTCGGTGCTGCAGGGCCGGAAGCCGCCTGCTTCAGTCCGCCGGACGCAGAAGCCGCCGCCATAGATCTGGCGCGGGGATTTGTAGAAAACGATGTGCCCCCCGGCATCCACTTCGAACTGGTAGTTGCTGTAGGTGCCCGTTTCTCCGGAGCCGTCGCACACGTAAGTTCCGGAAGGGCTGACGAGGCTCCGGCCGGCGAACTGGTAGCTGCCGGTGTAGGTGCAGCCCTGGGTGCCGTCCCCGCCGTTCTGGACCATCTGGAACTGCCCGTCGCGGGCCTGGAACTTGAGTTGCAGGGACGGTGCGCCCCCCAATGTGGAGCCCTCGGCGTACCGTATGCGGTAGGTCTGGTTGAACCGCGCCGTGAGATCCTCGTACTGGAGCCGCACGATGCGCCGGGGCGTGTCGCCGGGCAGGGTGACGGTGCCGGTGGTGGTCGAGTCGAAGCTGATGCGCATCGCGCCCAGGTCGGCAGCCTGCTCGCCGCTGCGGGTACCGCCGCCCAGCACGGGCCCGTTGCGGTATTCCTGCAGGTTGCCGGTGAAGGCCGTGTCGCCCTCGGCCCGGACGCCCCCGGCCTGCAGGAAGAGCGAGGAACCGTCGGGCCGATAACCCACGTAGGTCACCACCATGGCCCGCCCCTGCTGCGTGTCGATCTGCAGGCTGCGCCCGGGCCGGCCGTTCACCTCGCCCTCGAAGCCCCAGATGCCGGGTTCCGGCTGCGGCTGCGGCTGGTTCCATGACGTGGCGCACAGCCCGGGCCAGTCCATGAAACGGGCGCCCCCCATGCAGTAGCCGAACAGGTCGGTGGATGCGCCGTCGCGCCACAAGGTCCCCCGGAATATGCCATCGGCCTGCATCATGAAATGCTCCGCGCGGTAAGCGCCTGTCTCCTGCGCCCCGTCGCGCGACGTGCACAGGTACGTTCCTTCGGAAGACACGCCCGAGCCCGCGGGCTGGACGTTACCGGTGTAAGTGCAGGAGTCGAGTCGCTCCGCGCTGGTAGTGGTCTTCATGGAGAACTGGCCGTCCTGCAGTTTCACGTCGATCCAATGCGGTGTTCTCCGGCTTTGCGTCAATGCGGAGAACGTGTCGCCGGCGATGGAGTCGCGCGTGAGCCGAACAGTAGGATCTTCGTACTGGTAGCGTGAAATGCGCCGCGGCACGTCGCCCGGCAGCGTGACGGTGCCCGTGGTGGGCGTGTCGAAGACGATCTTCACGGGGCCCGCGGTGGCTGCGGTCTCGCCCTGGCCGGCGCCGCCGCCGATCACTGGGCCGTTGCGGAACTCGCTCAGCGTGCCGTCGAAGGTGGAAGAGGTATTGGGCCGGGTGCCCGCGGCCTGCAGGAAGAACGACGAGCCGTCGGCGCGGTACCCCAGGTAGGACACGGCCATGGTGCGGCCGGCCTGGGTGTCGATGTGCAGGCTGCGGCCCGGCCGGCCATCCAGTTCGCCGTCGAAGCTCCACATGCCGGGCTCGGGTTCGGCCGTCTGGGCCCAGGCGGGTGCGGCGCAGGCGGCGATGACGCCACCCAGCAGCAGGGCGGATGCGGATGGGCGGCGGGTTGGTGATGGCGTGTGATGCATGGAACTCCCTCGGGGCAAGTGACGTGTCGGATGAACCGCGAACTTGACCACAGAGTGTCCACCTTGCCTACCCCTCCGTCGCGGGGTTCGTGTTACCGCGCGCAGGCGGTCGCGTTGCCGCTCCCGTCAGGCGAACACGCCCGCCGTGTCCTGCATGCGCGCCGACACCTCGCCCAGGTGGTGCAGCGTGTCGCCCCAGGTCATCTCCAGCTGCGTGAGCTTCTTGAAGTAGTGGCTGCCGATGTATTCGTCGGTCACCCCGATGCCGCCGTGCAGCTGCACGGACTGCTGGCCCACGAAGCGCATCGACTGCCCGAGCTGCACCTTGGCGCGCGACAGGGCGCGGCGGCGCTCATCGGCGGGGGCTCCGAGCTTCAGGCTGGCGTAATAGCTCATCGAGCGGGCCAGTTCCAGCTGCATCTTCATGTCGGCCACGCGGTGCCGCAGCGCCTGGAAGCTCGCGATCGGCACGCCGAACTGCTTGCGCTGGTTCATGTAGTCCACGGTGAGGGCCACGGTCTGGTCCATCACGCCCACGGCCTCGGCGCACGCAGATGCGATGCCGATGTCCACCGCGAGCTCGAGTGCCGCCAGCCCGTCCTCCGCGACCAGCGTGGCCGGCGCATTGTCGAACTGGACCTCCGCCGCGCGGCTGCCGTCCTGCGTCACGTAGCCGCGCGTGGCCACGCCCTGCGCGCCGCGCTCGACGAGGAAGAGGACCATGCGGCCCTGGTGTTGCGCAGGCACCAGGAACGCATCGGCCTGGTCGCCCGCGGGGACGAGGCTCTTGGCACCGGTCACCGTGGCGCTGTCGCCCGAACCGGTGGCCTGGGCCTCGCACACGTCCATCCGGTAGCGTGCCTTGCGCTCCTGGTGCGCCAGCACCACCAGTGCCTCGCCACTCGCGATGCGCGGCAGCCACGCGGCCTGCACCGCCTCGGGCGCGCACTGCACCAGCACCCCGCTGGCCACGAACGTCTGCGCCAGCGGCTCCAGCACGATGCCGCGCCCCAGTTCCTCCATCGCCACCATCGCATCCACCGCACCCTGGCCCAGCCCGTCGTGCGCCTCCGGCACCGTCAGCGCCGTCAGGCCCAGTTCCGCCAGCTCGCCATACGCCGCACGATCGAACCCACCCGCCGCCACGATGGAGCGGCGCCGCTCGAACGCATAGCCTTTGTCCACCCAGCGCCGCACCGCATCGCGCAGCGATTGCTGGTCTTCAGAAAAATCGAAATCCATGGTTGTCTCCAAAAGCCGATATCAGCCCAGCACCGTCTGAGCGACGATGTTGCGTTGGACTTCGTTGCTCCCCCCGTAGATGGTCGTCTTGCGCAGGTTGAAGTACGTCGATGCCAGCGGCGCATTCGCCACCGTGCCGCCCGGGAAGCCCCCCAGCGCGCCCATCGCCGCATCGCCCTGCCAGCCCGCTTCCATGGCCTCTTCGATGAAGGGCAGGGCGTAAGGGCCGGCGGCCAGCATCATCAGTTCGGCATAGCGCTGCTGGATTTCGCTGCCCTTGATCTTGAGCAGGCCTGCGATGTCCAGCGAGTTCTTGCCCGACTTCTCGGCAGACAGCACGCGCAGCACCAGCATCTCCAGCGCCACGATGTCCACCTCCAGCAGCGCGATCTGGTCGCGGAAGCGCAGGTCGTCCCACACGCCCTCGGTCTTCGCGATGCGCTTGAGGCGTTCCAGCTCGCGCTTGCTGCGGTTCACGTCGGCGATGTTGGTGCGTTCGTGGCTGAGCAGGTGCTTGGCGTAGGTCCAGCCCTTGTTCTCTTCGCCGATCAGGTTCTCGGCGGGCACCTCGACGTTGTCGAAGAACACCTCGTTGACCTCGCACTCGCCGTCCAGCAGCTTGATCGGCCGCACCGTGACGCCAGGCGACTTCATGTCCAGCAGCAGGAAGCTGATGCCGGTCTGCGGCTTGCCTTCCGTGCTGGTACGCACGAGGTTGAACATCCAGTCGCCGTACTGGCCCAGCGTGGTCCAGGTCTTCTGGCCGTTGACGATGTACTTGTCGCCGCGGCGCTCGGCGCGCGTCTTGAGGCTGGCCAGGTCCGAGCCCGAGCCCGGCTCGCTGTAGCCCTGGCTCCACCACACCTCGCCGCTCGCGATGCCGGGCAGGAAACGCTGCTGCTGCTCGGGCGAGCCGAAGGCCATGATGACCGGCGCCACCATCACCGGGCCGAACGGCACGATGCGCGGTGCACCGGCCAGTGCGCACTCTTCCTCGAACAGGTGCTTCTGCACGGCCGTCCAGCCGGGGCCGCCGAACTGCTTCGGCCAGCCGAAACCCAGCCAGCCCTTCTTGCCGAGGATCTTCGCCCAGCCCTGCAGGTCGTCGCGCGTCAGGCGCAGCGCGTTGTGCACCTTGTGCGCGGTCTCGGCCGGCAGGTGCTCGCGGACCCACGCGCGAATCTCTTCGCGGAAGGCCTGTTCTTCGGGGGTGAAAGCAAGGTCCATGCGTTGTCTCCGTGTAGGCGCCGGCGTGGCCGGCGCGATATCGCAATTTGTAGCACGGTCGTGCTTTTTATGGCTGTCCGGGGAGCGACACCCCGAGCTGTTCGCACAGGGCCGTGAGCGATCCGCGCAGCGCCGCCACCTCGGCCTCCAGGGCCGCGACACGCTCGGCCAGCGCCGGATCGGCCGTCCGGGCGGAAGATGCAGGGGCTGCAGCCTGGGCCGCCTGCGCGGCCATGTCGGCGGCGCTCAAAGGGCCGCAGAGCAGGTGCGTCCAGCGCGACTCGCGGGCGCCCGGTGCGCGCGGCAGCAGTGCCACCAGCGGACCGCCTTTTTCCTCGCTGCGCGACTGCAGCTCGTCCAGGAACGCCTCGACCGATGAGATGTCCGCGAAGCGGTGCCAGCGCTCGGCGTTGATGCGCAATTCGCCCGCCGTCTGCGGGCCCCGCAGCATCAGCAGGCCGAGCAGGGCCGCGGACTGGTCGGGAACGCCCGCTGCGCGCGTGAAGTTGTGTTCCCAGCGGGTGGTGCGCTGGCCGCCGATCTCCACCACCATCGCGCGGCGGCGCAGGCTGTCCAGCGCTTCCTGCACTTCGGCGTCGGACAGCGTGGTCACCGGGTCGCGGCTCGATTTCTGGTTGCAGCCGGTCACCACGGCGTTCAGGGTGAGCGGATAGCTGTCGGGCACCGTGCGGGCCTTTTCCATCAGGGTGCCGAGCACGCGGGCTTCGGCGGCGGTCAGGGGCTGGAGGCGGGGATCGAAGGGCATGGAAAGAAGGCGGGTGGCACCGCGGCAAGCGTGGAGGAGGAACGGACGCGGCGATAATCCGCGCCCCATGAAGAACATCGTGATTTTGATCTCGGGCGGGGGCTCCAACATGGCGGCCATCGTGCGGACGGCCCGGATGCAGGACTGGGCAGGCCGCCACGGCGTGCGGGTGGCAGCCGTGCTGAGCAACAAGGCCGATGCGCCCGGCCTCGCCTGGGCGCGGGAGCAGGGCATCGCCACGGACGCCGTGGACCACCGGGCCCACGCTTCGCGCGAGGCCTTCGATGAAACGCTCGCGCAGCGGATCGACGCGCACGATCCCGCGCTGGTGGTGCTGGCCGGCTTCATGCGCATCCTCACGCCAGGTTTCGTGGCGCATTACGCAGGGCGGCTGGTCAACATCCATCCTTCGCTGCTGCCGGCCTTTCCCGGCCTGCACACCCACCAGCGCGCCATCGACGCGGGCTGCAAGGTGGCCGGGGCGTCCGTGCACCTCGTCACCCCCGAACTGGACGCAGGGCCGATCCTGGCCCAGGGCGTGGTGCCGGTGCTGCCGGGAGATACGGCCGAGCGCCTGGCCGAGCGTGTGCTGGCGCAGGAGCACGCGATCTACGCGCCGGCCGTGCTGCAGTTGCTGCTGGATCGCCGGTAAGGGCGCCAGCGCCGCGTCAGAGCGTCGAGACGATCTTCCCGGGGCTGCTGCCTTCCAGCAGGTCCGTGGCGAGCTGGGCCTGGCAGGAGTCCGCCGGGTGAACCACCACGGCCCAGTGCCCTGCCCGCAGGGCGGAGCGCACCTGGCTGATGAGCCGCGCATGGTCCGGGCGCAACGGTGCCAGCCGGCCCAACAGCAGGCCGAGGACGATGGCGAAACCCACGGTCCCGATGAAGGCCGGCAGCGGGTTCCCCGCCACCATCGGGTGGCCCGAGCGCAGCAGCCATTCATAAAACAGCAGCCCCGCCACCGCGCCGGCCAGGCCGGCCGGAAGATGGGAGCGTAGCAGCGTCCGGAAAATGCCGGACTGCTCGGGCTCCGGCTTGCGACCGAACAGATCGCGTCGCGAAGCCCGCGCATCCTGCGGCCCCAGCAGCCGGACCTGGCCCGGCCGCATGTCCGGCAGCCGCAGCAGCCGGCCGACCAGGGCCTCGGCGGGGGGCTTGTCGCCGAAGATCCCGGCCACCTTGGCCAGCGATCTCTCGCCGAACATGCCTTGCAGAAGATGGTCCATGGTGAAGTTCCTCGTGTCCAGGCGCCGTGCGGCGCACCATGGGGGCAACCTTATGCAGGCGACGGCGATGGGGCTGTAGGACGGGTGCGGCGGCCCTCGACAGGACTGCGCCGCGGCCGCACGCAGGCAGCTTTCCGGCGGGATCGCAGGGGGCCGGCCTCCGCAGCTCGTCCAGTGACGGGCTTCGCAGCACTGCGGAGGGACGGCGATCGCATGTGCTCCGCTGGCGTCAGGCGGTGGCGTTCACGGCGCTGGATCGGCCGCTGCCAGCCCAGCCCGCTGCGGCGGCCTCGTACCGCTGCCGTGCCATGTCCGCCAGCCGCGCGAGGTCCAGCCGCCGGCCGTCTCCGGTCGCTGCATCCGATGCCGTGCCGGAACTGCCGCTGGTGTTCGCGGGGGAGGACGCTGCGGCATATTGGCTGGCAAGTTGCGTGATGAAGCTCTGCGCCTCGCTGCTGCTCAGCGTCTTGTCGCCATCGGTATCGATGGCATTGAACAGCGCAGTGACCGCATCCTTGCCGCTGGCCGCGCCTGCTGCGCGTTCTGCCGCGGAGACCGTGCCGTCCTCGTTGGTGTCCAGCGGGTCGTAGGTGGTGCTGTCCGAAGTGGCCGAGGTGGACCCCGCACCTGCCGGGCCACCAGGCCCGCCCGGCCCGCCGGCGCCCCCGGGCGGTGGCGGCATGCCGCCCGCAACCCGCGGACCACCCTGGTCCGACGGCCGGCCGGCATCGAATTCCGCCTCGGACAGCTGGCCATCGCCGTCGCTATCGAGCTTCTTGAACAGCTCGGTGCTTTCCGCGTCCGTGGCGGAAGTGCTGCCGTCCGACGCACCGGACATTTTCGCCACCAGCGACTGCAGTTCGGCCTGGCTGACGCTGCCGTCGCCGTCCGCATCCACCTTGCCGAACAGGTCGTCGCCCGCCTGGCCCGCACCCGCGCCGCGCGCCTGCGCGAAGTCCATGGTGGAGCGCTGCGGCATCAGGCTCTCCAGGGTCTTTCCCAGTTCCTGTGCATTCAGATTGCCATCGCCATCGCTGTCATAGCGTGACACGAGGTCGCTGGCGTCCGCCGCCGTCCCGTCGGCCCCGCCTTTCTTCGCCACCTTGTCGAGCAATCCCTGCAATTCCGTGCCGCTCACGCTGCCGTTGCCGTCGCTGTCGAGCTTCGACAGGATATCCTCGGGCGACGGTCCCCTGCGCTGCTGGGTCCGCTGCATGGCTGCCGCGGAGGACCACGCGCTGCCGCCGACACTGCTGATGGTCGTCATCGTCGTTCCTTCCTTTCTTCCTGGGTGGATGGAGGCTCCGGCAGCCCGGGCGCCTCCTCAGGGGAGGTCGCGTGGGCCGCGGTGCCGGGCGCTTCTCAGGCCTGCCCAGGATTCTTGGCGTCGTCGGTAACGGCGTTTTGTCCCGTTTGTACCGGCATTGGTACATGGGACGGGCGCAAGGCCCGAACAGCGGGGTGAAGCCCGGCCTGTTCGCGGCCTGGAGGCGGGCGCGCGCTGCATACACTCTGCGGACATCCGGCGGCTTTCCCTCCACGCTTTCCGTCCCCGCGCCATGCAACACATCCTCGTGGTCGACGACGACGACGACATCACCGCGCTGCTGACCCAGTACCTCGGCCGTTTCGGCTACACGGCCCATGCGGCACGCGATGCCGCGGCCATGCGCGCCTGCATGGCCGCGCAGCCCATGGACCTCGTGGTGCTCGACCTGATGCTGCCCGGAACGGACGGGATGACACTCGCGCGCGAACTGAGAGCACGCTCCGGCGTACCCATCATCATGCTCACGGCCCGCGCCGACGCCTACGACCGCGTTCTGGGGCTGGAGTTGGGTGCGGACGACTACATGACCAAGCCGTTCGAGCCCCGCGAACTCGTGGCGCGCATTCACAGCGTGCTGCGCCGCGCCGCGCCCGCCTTCCGGGAATCCGGGAGCGTGCCGCCGGCGGCCGACGTGGTGCGCTTCGACGGCTGGTCGCTGCACAGCGTGGAGCGGCACCTGGTGTCGCCCGCAGGCCTGACCGTGCCGCTGTCCAATGCCGAGTACCGCCTGCTCTGCACCTTCCTGCGCATGCCGCGGCGCGTATGCAGCCGCGACCAATTGATGGAGCACGCCCGGGGACGTGCCATGGAGTCCTTCGAGCGCAGCATCGACCTGCTCGTCTCCCGGCTGAGGAGCAAGCTGTCCGACGATCCGCGCGCGCCGGCGCTGATCAAGACCGTGCGCGGCTCCGGCTATCTGTTCGACATCCAGACCGTGCAGGGCCTGGCGGCCCGGGCCTGACATGGCCGCCGCCGTGCCGGAAGCGCCCGCGAAAGCGGCACCCATTCCGCCGTCCCCGCGGCCCCCCGGCTGGCGCACGACCGCCGCCCGCTGCCTGCCCGACACCCTGTTTGGCCGGCTGGCGCTGTTGCTTTTCGTGGCGGTGCTCGCCAGCCACGTGCTGGCGTTGACGCTGATGTTCGAGTTGCGGCCCGGACCGGGGCCAGGCCCCCGCCACGGGCCGCCTCCAGCCGATGGGCCAAGCGGTGCGCGGCAGGGGGCTCCCGGAACCACGGTCGGCGGGCAGGGCGGCGTGGAGCCACCGCTTCCGCACCATGCCCCGCATCCTCCGGATTGGTGGCATCCGGGCCTGCTGCTGGATATCGGCATCCGCCTGGCGGCACTGATGCTCGCGGCCTGGTGGGGGGCGCGCTGGCTGGCGCGTCCGCTGCACCGGCTCGCCACGGCGGCGCGGCAGCTCGGGACGGATATCCATCGCCCGCCGCTGCCAGAGGATGGCACGGCCGAATGCCGGGAGGCCAGCCGGGTGTTCAACCTGATGCAGGCGCGCATCCGCCGCCAGCTGGATGAGCGCGACCGTTTCGTCGCGGCCGTCTCGCACGACCTGCGCACGCCCCTGACGCGCCTGCGCCTGCGGGCCGAGTCGCTCGAGCAGGACGCCGAGCGCACCGCCTTCGTTCGCGACATCGCCGAGATGGACGCCATGATCGCGGCCACGCTCGACCACCTGCGGGGCGTGGCGGGCGCGGAGCCGCTGGCGCTGCTGGACGTGCAGGCCCTCGTCGAGAGCCTCGTGGACGACGAGCAGGCCTGCGGCCACGAAGTGCGTTGCTCCGGCATCGCCCGCCCGCTGCCCGCGCGCGCCGGCGCGCTCAGGCGTTGCCTGGACAACCTCGTGGGCAACGCGGTGCGTTACGGTGGCAGCGCAGAGATCGCCCTGGAGGACGCGGCCGATGCATTGCGCATCCATGTGCGGGACCATGGACCCGGCCTGCCGCCGGACGAACTGGGCAAGGTGGTCCAGCCCTTCTATCGCGTCGAGACCTCGCGCAACCGCCACTCCGGGGGCGCCGGCCTGGGCCTGTCGATCGCCAGCGACATCGTGCAGCGCCATGGGGGCAGCCTGTTGCTGTCCAATGCCCTTGGCGGAGGACTGCGGGCGACCGTGGTCCTGCCGCGCCCGGACGACCCTGCAGCCCCCGGGCGCGCGCCTGCCTGACGCGCCGCTGCAGGCGGAACCCGCGCGGTTCAGCCCGCCAGGGCCTCCGCGTTCCCGACGCGCTCGAACCGGGGGCGAGGCTGTCCGTCGATCTGCACCGTCTCCGCGAACATGGCCGCGGGCCGTACCCACAGCCCCCGGTCGCCGTAGAGCGCCCGGTACACGGTCATCGGCTCGAGCGTTTCGCTGTGCCGCGCGGTGCCGATCACTTCGTAGAGCATGCCTTTGTAATGCCGGTAGAGGCCGGGAGGAGTGGGCTGCAGCGGAGGCAGTTCGCCGTCGGGGTGGGAGGGACTGTGCATCGCCGGATTGTGCGCCGGCCCGCACCCGCCCGGGCATTTCCCGGAGCCCGGGTCAGCGTCGCGCTGCGGAGCTTTCGAGCTGGCCCGCTCCCGCACGGGCGATGACGCGCGCCGCCAGTCCCGCGGTATCTTCCAGCACGTAGCCGTAGAAGTCCGACGGCTTCCATGCGGGAGCAGTCACCAGGGCCGATGACCAGCGCACGGTGGCCGTGAGGTCCACAGGCTGCCCGTTGAGCACCGTGCCGCTGTCGTAGAACGTGGAGGCGCACTCGCTGGCGGAAAACAGCGCCGCGCAATCCTGCATCCGTGCCGCCGAGATCCGGGCGTTTGCCACGTCGGCATGCCGCGCGGGCCGGTCCGGGCTGGCGAGCGCCACCACGTTGTTCTCCGCATGCACCTTGCCGCTCTGGCCCAGCGTGATGCCGGCGAGCCAGGGATAGTCGGCCGAGGTGTCCCGCGTGCTCTCGTAGTAGTTGTTGTAGAGGTGCACCATCCCGTAGCGGACCCGGGCCTGGCGCTGCCGCAGGTTCTGGAAATAGTTGCCGTGGAACGTCACCTTCAGCATGCGCGGATTGCCGCTGTCCGCGCCGGGCACATCGGTGCCGCCGATCAGGAATGCCTTGTCGTGGTCATGGAAATGGTTGTTCGACAGGGTGACGTAGTTGCCGTGCCGGGTGACGTCCACGAGGCCGTCATGGTGCTGCACCTTGAAATCGCTGCCGCTGTAGTCCGTGCCGTGCACCGTCTCGTGCCACACGGAAGGGAAGGCATGGTCGTGGCGGTCGCCGTCGCTGAAGGTGTTGTGGTCGATCCACACGTGGCTGGCATGGGCGACGGAAATGAGGTCGTACTCCGAGTTCCATCGGCCGTCGGAGGAGTCCGTCGGGTCCCATTGGGGGAAGTCGTCGAATGCGTCTTCGAAAGCGATGTTGCGGATCACGATGTTGGCGACCGGCGCATCCGGCATGCCCAGCAGGAGGTTGCCGTGCAGGATCCTCGCGTCCGTGCCGATGCCCAGCAGGGACGTGTTGTCCGGCACGCCGATCGTCACGACGCGCCTTTGCAGTTCCGCCGCGCAGGCCCGCGCGTCTTCCGGCTTGCCGCTCACCGTTCGCGCATTGCCCCAGACGCCCGGGCGGTAGGCCGCGAGGTAGTCCGACCAGAGGCTGGCCTGGGATGCATAGCCGTGCACCGACGATGCACAGGAGCCCGCCACGTAGCGGTCCGGCGTGTAAGGGCGCAGCTGGCCGTCCACGTTCAGGTCGATGGTGCCCTGGATGCGGATGACCTTGGGCGCCTTGTCCGGCGTCCCCTGCACCGAACCGTCCGGTGCGATCACGGCGGTGTTGCCGTAGAGCGCCTGGACGAGTTCGTTGCGGTTCCTCACCGTGTAGGTCCTTTCTGCCGCGGCGCCCTGTCCCCCGGTGGTCGGCGTGCCATGGGAGGCCCAGCCCGTCGCGCCCAGAGAGTCGATGCTGCCTGCGGGCGCCGCCGCAGCCTGCGCGGCCACACTCTCACCGCCGCAGGCGCACACCAGCGCTGCGGCCGCCGTGGCGGCGGCTGCCAGGCGCAGCGCCCGGCGTGTCGGAAGCAGCGGGGTCGCGCGCAGTCGTCGCATGGGTGCATGGTGCATATGCGCCCAATCTAATCCCGGCAGTGCCCGGCGCGCCGGAAAAACGCATGCGGTTTTCTTTTGCAGCGCATTGCATTCCGTAACAGCGGCGCGCCTGGCACGCATGGATGGGACAATCGGCCCATGCACCCGAAAGCCCTTCTGGATGCCTGCGCGGAACTCGTCAGGCTCACCCTTCAATTCGAACACCCCGCCGATGCCGTCGTGTCCCGCTATTTCCGGGACCACCGCTCCCTCGGTCCGCGCGAACGCGCCACCCTCGCCGAAACCGCCTACACCGTCCTGCGCAAGAAGCTGCTGTTCGAGCAGCTGGCGCGCTCCGGCTCGGGCCCGCGCGAGCGGCGCCTCGCCATCCTGGGCTTCCACGGCCCGCGCGACTTCCTCAAGAGCGCGCTCTCCGACACCGAGAAGAACTGGCTCGACCAGTGCGACGCCGTGCCGCCGTCCGACCTGCTGGAGCCGCACCGCCACAACCTGCCCGACTGGCTCGTGCAGCCGCTCCGGCGCCAGGTGGGCGAAGGCTTCTGGGCCCTGGCGGACAGCCTCGCCCAGCCGGCGCCGCTCGACCTGCGCGTCAACGACCTGAACGCCAGGCGCGCCGACGTGCAGAAGGAACTGGCCAAGGCCGGCATTCCTGCAGTGCCCACGCCGTACTCCCCCTGGGGCCTGCGCGTGGACGGCAAGCCGGCGCTCACCAAGGTCGATGCGTTCGCGCGCGGCGCAGTCGAGGTGCAGGACGAAGGCTCGCAGCTCCTCGCCCTGCTGCTGCAGCCCCGCCGCGGCGAAATGGTGGTGGACTTCTGCGCCGGCGCCGGCGGCAAGACGCTCGCCATCGGTGCGGCCATGCGCAGCACCGGGCGGCTCTACGCCTTCGACGTCTCCGCCCACCGGCTCGACGCGCTCAAGCCGCGGCTGGCCCGCAGCGGCCTCTCCAACGTGCATCCTGCCGCCATCGCGCACGAGCGCGACGAGCGCATCAAGCGCCTGGCCGGCAAGATCGACCGCGTGCTGGTGGACGCACCGTGCTCCGGCCTGGGCACCCTGCGCCGCAACCCGGACCTGAAATGGCGGCAGTCCCCCCAGGCCATCCAGGAGCTGGTGGCCAAGCAGACCGCCATCCTGCAGAGCGCCTCGCGCCTGCTCAAGCCGGGCGGACGCCTGGTGTACGCCACCTGCAGCATCCTCCCGGAGGAAAACGAGGGTATCGCGGAAGCCTTCAGTGCGGCACATTCCGACTTCGTGGCGGAAGACGTGGGCGCGCTGCTCGAGCAGCTCAAGGTCGAGGGCGCGGCCGGACTGTGCAGCGGGGGCGCCAGCGGCACTGGCTATTTGCGCCTGTGGCCCCATCTGCACCACACCGACGGCTTCTTCGCCGCGGTATGGACCCGGAAAGGCTGATTTCCCCCGGCCGGTCCGCCGATGAAAACACCGCGCATGGCGCGGTCTTGTGCAACTTCCCGGGCATATCGGCTTCTAAAATCAATGAAGTGCCCTTCATCGGGCAATTTTCCGTCCGCTTTTCTCAAAGGCTTCCCATGCACCTTCCCGACCGGGCCGTCTTCGATGCCATCCTTGCCTGGATGGCCAATGGCCTGCTGGACCTGTCCTGGTGGGAGATCGTCCTCTACACGCTCGTGACCACGCACATCACGATCGCCGCCGTGACGATCTTCCTGCACCGCGCCCAGGCGCACCGCTCGGTGGACCTCGGCGCCGTGCCGTCGCATTTCTTCCGCTTCTGGCTGTGGGTGGGCACGGGCATGGTCACGAAGGAATGGGTGGCCGTCCATCGCAAGCACCACGCCAAGTGCGAGACCGCCGACGACCCCCACAGCCCCCAGACCCGCGGCCTGGACACGGTGATGTGGCGCGGCGCGGAGCTCTACCGCTCCGAAGCGGGCAATGCCGAGACCCTGGCCAAGTTCGGCCACGGCACGCCCGACGACTGGATCGAGCGCAACCTCTACAGCCGCTTCGCATGGCAGGGCGTGGGCCTGATGCTGGTGATCGACCTGCTGCTGTTCGGCGCCATCGGCGCCACCGTCTGGGCCGTGCAGATGCTCTGGATCCCGTTCTGGGCCGCAGGCGTGGTCAACGGCATCGGCCACTTCTGGGGCTACCGCAACTTCGAGGCGCAGGACGCCAGCACCAACCTCGTGCCCTGGGGGCTCGTGATCGGTGGCGAGGAACTGCACAACAACCACCACACCTATCCCACCTCGGCAAAGTTCTCGGTCAAGCCCTACGAGTTCGACGTGGGCTGGCTCTACATCAGCCTGATGCGCCGCGTGGGCTGGGCCACCGTCAGGAAGGTGCCGCCCAAGCTGCGCCTGGGCGCCGTCAAGCCGGTGGCCGACGAGAAGACCCTGGAGGCCCTGATCGCCAACCGTTACGAGGTCATGGCCGGCTATGCGCGCGGCGTGCGCCGCGCCTGCCGCCAGGAGATCGCCGCCCTCAAGGCCCGCAAGGCGGACGTGTCCGTACTGCGCGCTGCGCGCCGCTGGCTGCACCGCGATGCCGAAAAGGTGCCCGCACGCGCCCGGGAGCAGCTTGCCCGCGCCCGCCAGGCCCACCCGGTGCTCGACACCATGGTCACCATGCGCGAGGAACTGCGCCAGCTCTGGCTGAACACCTCGCAGTCGCGCGAGCAGCTGACGGCCGACCTGCAGGCGTGGTGCCGCCGCGCCGAGGAGAGCGGCGTCGCCGCGCTGCGCGAATTCTCCCTGAGGCTGCGGGCCGCGCAGGCCTGACGCCCAAGCCCGTCCCGGCACGGCCGTCGCGGCCCCGGCTGGCGGATCTACCGCGCCGTAGTGGCGCGCGGGCCGGCTGCCGCTCTGCGGCGCGACCCGCCCCATGCCGCGGCGGCGGCCGCCAGCAGCGCCCGCGCCGCGGTCGTGGCCCCGGCCAGTCCCGCCACGCCGGCCCGGAGCACGGCGCCCAGCGGCGAAAGCGCCGGCGCCGGCTCCAGCAGCACGGCATGCGCCGTGGCATGCCCCGGATTCGACACCTCCATCCACTCCGGCCCGCAAGCCGGCGAACCTTCCCGGCACTGCCCGGCTTCCAGGTGGCCCAGGTCCACCTGGGACGCCACCACCTGGCCCCAGACGACCGGGCCGGAACGCAGGGCAAGCCGGCCGCTCTCCACCACCAGCGATGCGCCGGGCGGCAGGCACACCAGCAGCTTCTGGCCGGGCTGCACGGACAGCGGCGAGGCCGCGGGGCTGGAACAGCCTGCCGCAAGGGCGGCGGGGGTGGGGCGGGTGATATGCGGCATGGTTTCTCCTTGGAGCGGAATGCATCGGGACAGGGCTTCATCCTAGGGAGAACCCTGATTCGAAAACAGGCACAGGGTGTCCGCTTGCAGAGGGGAACAGCGCGGGTTTTTCTGTCTCTGTTATGGTGTGGGCGTGGCCTGTCTGTATCTGTGCGGCCGCCCAGGCCCGCGGCATGATGGCCGGATCGGCCTTCCACGGCCATGTTCCCGTTTCGCTTCCGCCGAGGCGCCTTCGCCATGCACGATTCCGTCGCCGAATTTCCCCAGCCGCCCGCCGCGCAGGCCGCCTCCCAGCCGCGCTACCGGCAGATCGCGGGCCTGTACACACAGGCCATCACGGCAGGCAGCCTGCAGCCTGGCCAGCGCCTGCCCTCCGTCCGGGAGCTGTGCCAGCGGCACGGCGTGAGCCTCACCACTGCCCTGCAGGTGTTGCGGCACCTCGAAGCCGAAGGCTTCGCCCAGGCCCGCGAGCGGGTGGGGTACTTCGCCTCCGTTCCCGGCCGCGTGTCCTCGCTGCCCGCCGCCCGCGAGCCGGAGCTGCACGAGCCGCTCGCACCGGACCCGCATGTGTTCGCCGGCATCAACGAGCGCATCTCCACCTTCCTCGAAAAGGCCCGCCGCGCGCCCCTGGCGCTGGACCTGGGCAGCGCCATGCCGGCGCCCGCGCTGTTCGATGCCGAGGCGCTCAACCGCCTCGCGATCCGGCTGCTGCGCGAGCAGCCCGACATCCTCGTGTACAGCCCGTCGGCGCCTTCCACGCATCCGGAATTCCAGCGGGCCATGGCGCACCACGCACTGAGCTTCGGCCTGAGCCTCGCGCCCGAGGGCATCGGCGCCACGCATGGCAACTCGGAGGCCGTCAACCTCGCCCTCGATGCAGTGGCCGAGCCCGGCGACGTGATCGCGGTCGAATCGCCCACCTTCTTCGGCATCCTGCAGGCCATCGAGGTGCGCGGCCTGCGCGCGCTCGAGATTCCCTGTAGCCCGCACACCGGCATATCGATCGAGGCCCTGGAGCTCGCGGCCCGCAACGAGCCCCGGCTCAGGGCGGTGGTGGTGGTGCCGCATCTGCAGATGCCCCAGGGCAGCGTCATGCCCGATGCCCACAAGGAGCGCCTTGTCGCGCTGTGCGTGGAGCATGGCCTCGCCCTCATCGAGGACGACATCTACCGCGAGTTCGTCGAGTCCGCCCAGCCGATGCGGCCCGCCAAGGCCTGGGATCGCCCGGGCGACGCAGGGCAGGTGATCTACTGCGCTTCCCTCAGCAAGAGCTTCGCTCCCGGGCTGCGCCAGGGATGGATGAGTGCGGGGCGCTGGAACGCCCGCGTGCAGATGCTCAAGTTCGCCCGCACGCGCAACATGCAGACATGGTCGCAACTGCTCGCCGCCCGCACCGTGGGCTCGCCGGCCTACGACCGCCACCTGCGCCGCATGCGGGCGTCGCTGAAGGAGCAGCGCGAGCAGTCGGCCCGTGCGGTGGCCCGGTACTTCCCCGCGGGAACGCGCCTGAGCCTGCCGCCCGGCGGCATCAGCCTGTGGCTGGAATTGCCCGCGGGCCTGTCCTCCACGCGGCTCTACGACGATGCCCTGGCGCGCGGCATCCGCGTGGCGCCCGGGCCCATGTTCTCCAATACCGGCCGCTATGAACGTTTTTTGCGGCTCAGCTGCGGCATGCCATTCACGCCGGCGGTGGAAGAGGGCTACCGGGCACTGGGCGAGTTGCTGGCCGGCCAGTGCGACGCCCTGCAGGAGGCTGGCCGCGCGCCGCTGCGGGAAGAGCGCCGCCGGGCCGCCGCGGCCTGAGGCGGCCTGGAAAAAGAAAAGCCGCCCTCGGTGGGGCGGCCTTCTCGGGAAATCGCTGGAGGAGGCTGGCGCCTTACTTCAGCTTCATTTCCTTGTACTCGACGTGCTTGCGAGCCTTGGGGTCGAACTTGATGATCGACATCTTCTCGGGCATCGTCTTCTTGTTCTTGGTGGTGGTGTAGAAGTGGCCGGTTCCTGCGGTGGATTCCAGCTTGATCTTGTCGCGTCCGCCTTTGGTTGCCATGGTGCTACTCCTTAAGCCTGGCCACGTGCACGCAGGTCGGCGAGCACGGAATCGATGCCGTTCTTGTCGATCAGACGCAGGGCGGCGCTGGAAACACGCAGGCGCACCCAGCGGTTTTCGCTCTCGACCCAGAAACGGCGGTATTGCAGGTTCGGCAGGAACCGGCGCTTGGTTTTGTTGTTGGCGTGGGAAACGTTGTTCCCGACCATGGGCTTCTTGCCCGTGACGTCGCAGACGCGTGCCATGAGGACACTCCGATTTTTTCAAATACAGCCGCAGGACATGCACGCTCCGCTTGGGAATTGCAGAGCCTGTCCGTGCGGCCTCACCTCGCCAGATAGGGTGGCGGTAACCCGGTTGGTATCTGCTGCGTGGCAGCGGACCACTTAAAAAAGCGGTGCGCAAGATGCAGCAAAGCCGCGCATTATAGCGCGGCCTTCAAAAAGGTGTCCAGCCTGCGTGGCTTCCGCACCGCGGACGGGCCGGGCGCGCGTCAGATCACGCCTTCCTGCTCCAGGAAACGCTGCGCGTCGAGGGCGGCCATGCAGCCCGTTCCGGCGCTGGTGATGGCCTGGCGATAGACATGGTCCTGCACGTCGCCTGCCGCGAACACGCCGGGCACGCTGGTCTGCGTGGCGAAGCCCTTGAGCCCGCCCTGCGTGACGATGTAGCCGTTCTCCAGCGTCAGCTGGCCCTCGAAGATGCCGGTGTTGGGCGCGTGGCCGATCGCGATGAAGCAGCCCTGCAGCGCGATGTCCTGCGTGCTGCCGTCCAGCGTGCTCTTGATGCGGATGCCCGTCACGCCGCCGTCGTTGCCCAGCACCTCGTCGAGCGTATGGAATACCTTCAGCTCGATCTTGCCGGCGGCCACCTTCTCGTTGAGCTTGTCCACCAGGATGGGCTCGGCCTTGAACTTGTCGCGGCGGTGCACCAGCGTCACCTTGCGGGCGATGTTGGAGAGGTAGAGGGCCTCTTCCACGGCGGTATTGCCGCCGCCCACCACGCACACGTCCTGCTCGCGGTAGAAGAAACCGTCGCAGGTCGCGCAGCCGGACACGCCGCGGCCCATGAACGCCTCTTCGGATGGCAGTCCCAGGTACTTGGCAGAGGCGCCCGTGGCGATGATGAGCGAATCGCAGGTGTAGGTGCCGCTGTCGCCGGTGAGCGTGAACGGGCGCCTGGACAGGTCCACCTGGTTGATGTGGTCGAACACCACCTGCGTCTTGAAGCGCTCGGCATGCTCCAGGAAGCGCTGCATCAGTTCCGGACCCTGCACGCCGTTCACGTCGGCGGGCCAGTTGTCCACCTCCGTCGTCGTCATGAGCTGGCCGCCCTGCGCGATGCCGGTGATCAGCACCGGGTTCAGGTTGGCGCGGGCGGCGTACACGGCGGCCGTGTAGCCGGCGGGGCCGGAACCCAGGATCATGACTTTGGCGTGTTGCGTAGTGGACATGGTGAAAAGTAAGAGTTTGTGCCGGGACTTTCCCCAGATGCGGCCGGCTGCCCGAGTATCCACCCGGGGCCGGCCCGCGAGGGGACGGGGTTTTCAATCGCCGCGATTGTAGGAAACAGTTGGAATCCCGGACGGCGCCAGGGGTGGGCAGGGCCCCTGCGCTCCTGACCGCCGAGCAGGGCATCGGGTAAGCTTGCCGCGCTCTTCGACCTATGACGTATTCCCTCAACACCCTCAATGCTTCTGCCGGGGGCAGATCGGCGCCACGCAGCATGGCGGCGCGCTTCGGCCACGAGATCGGCCTGGTGGTCGGGCTGCTGGCCCTGGTTTTCTGGCTGCTGGCCCTGGCCAGCTATTCGGCGCAGGACGCCGCATGGTCCACCTCCGGCGCGCACGACAGCCGGCTCATGGCGAACTGGGCCGGGCGCCTGGGCGCCTGGCTGGCCGACAGCAGTTATTTCGCCCTCGGTTTTTCCGTGTGGTGGTGCGTGGCCGCGGGCGTGCGCGCCTGGATTGCCTCTCTCGCGCGCTGGATGCGCGGCGGAGAGTCCGCGACCCCCGGGCAGAGCCCGCTGGCGCGGCGGCTGATGTTCTGGAGCGGCCTCGCGCTGCTGCTGTGCGCGAGCACGGCCCTGGAGTGGTCGCGCCTCTATCGGCTGGAGCCGCTGCTGCCCGGGCATGCCGGCGGCGTGCTCGGCTATATCACCGGCCCCGCCGGCGTGAAGTGGCTGGGCTTCACCGGCTCGGGCCTGGTGGCCGTGATCGCGGTCGTTGCGGGCGCCGCGCTGGTGTTCCGCTTCTCCTGGGGCCAGCTGGCCGAACGGCTGGGCGGCCGCATCGACGGGCTGGTCCAGTTCGGCAGGGCGAGCCGCGAGAAGGCCCGCGATGTCGCGGCCGGCAAGCGCGCCGCCCGCGAGCGCGAGGAAGTGGTGCAGGAAGAGCGCCACGAGATCCAGGAGCACCATCCGCAGCCCGTGCAGATCATCGAGCCCGTGCTCATGGCGGACGCACCCCCGAGCGCGCGCGTGGTGAAGGAGCGGCAGAAGCCCCTCTTCACCGAAATGCCCGACAGCCGCCTGCCGCAGGTGGACCTGCTCGATGGCGCCCAGGCGCGGCAGGAAACGGTGGCGCCCGAGACGCTGGAGATGACCAGCCGCCTCATCGAGAAGAAGCTCAAGGACTTCGGCGTCGAGGTGCGTGTCGTGGCGGCCATGCCCGGGCCGGTGATCACCCGCTACGAGATCGAGCCTGCCACCGGCGTGAAGGGTTCGCAGATCGTGAACCTCGCCAAGGACCTGGCCCGCTCGCTGTCGCTGGTGTCCATCCGCGTGATCGAGACCATCCCCGGCAAGAACTACATGGCGCTGGAACTGCCCAATGCCAAGCGCCAGTCGATCCGCCTTTCCGAGATCCTGGGCTCCCAGATCTACCACGAGGCCAAGAGCCTGCTCACCATGGGCCTGGGCAAGGACATCGTGGGCAATCCGGTGGTGGCCGACCTCGCCAAGATGCCGCACGTGCTCGTGGCCGGCACCACGGGTTCGGGCAAGTCGGTGGGGATCAACGCGATGATCCTCTCGCTGCTCTACAAGGCCGAGGCGCGCGACGTGCGCCTGCTGATGATCGACCCCAAGATGCTGGAAATGTCGGTCTACGAGGGCATCCCGCACCTGCTCGCGCCCGTGGTCACCGACATGAAGCAGGCCGCGCACGGCCTCAACTGGTGCGTGGCCGAGATGGAGCGCCGCTACAAGCTCATGTCCAAGCTGGGCGTGCGCAACCTCGCGGGCTACAACACCAAGATCGACGAGGCCAAGGCGCGCGAGGAATTCATCTACAACCCCTTCAGCCTCACCCCCGAGGAGCCCGAACCGCTGGAGCGCCTGCCGCACATCGTCGTCATCATCGACGAGTTGGCCGACCTCATGATGGTGGTGGGCAAGAAGATCGAGGAACTGATCGCCCGGCTGGCGCAGAAGGCGCGGGCGGCCGGCATCCACCTCATCCTGGCCACGCAGCGGCCCAGCGTCGATGTGATCACCGGCCTCATCAAGGCCAACATCCCGACCCGGATCGCCTTCTCGGTGGGCTCGAAGATCGACAGCCGCACCATCCTGGACCAGATGGGCGCCGAGGCGCTGCTGGGCATGGGCGACATGCTCTACATGGCCAGCGGCACCGGGCTGCCCATCCGCGTGCACGGCGCCTTCGTGTCCGACGACGAGGTGCACCGGGTCGTCAGCTACCTCAAGAGCCAGGGCGAGCCCGACTACATCGAGGGCGTGCTCGAGGGCGGGACCGTGGACGGCGACGATGGCGCCTTCGGCGAAGGCGGCGGGGGGGGTGAAGGCGGGGAAAAAGACCCCATGTACGACCAGGCGGTGGAGGTGGTCCTCAAGGACCGCAAGGCCAGCATCTCGTACGTGCAGCGCAAGCTGCGCATCGGCTACAACCGCTCCGCGCGCCTGCTGGAAGACATGGAAAAGGCCGGCCTCGTGAGCGCGCTCACCGCGAGCGGGCAGCGCGAGGTGCTGGTGCCCCACCGCGAGTGACCGCCGGCATGCCGGAGCCTGGACGACAAGGATTGGATCGAAGCATGATGAAACAGTGGTTGGCGATCGCCGCGATCGCGGTCGGCGCCCAGAGCGCCTGGGCCGATGGCCTGGCGAGCCTGGAGTCGTTCATGAAGGGCGCCCAGGCCGGGCGCGCGGATTTCACGCAGACCGTGACATCGCCTCCGAAGGACGGCCAGGCACCGCGCACCAGGACCTCCTCCGGCACCTTCGAGTTCCAGAGGCCGGGGCGCTTCAAGTTCACCTACACCAAGCCTTTCGCCCAGACCATCGTGGCCGACGGCAAGTCGCTCTGGCTCTATGACGCCGACCTGAACCAGGTCACCCAGCGGGCGCAGGCGCAGGCGCTGGGCACCACGCCCGCCGCGCTGCTGGCTTCCGCCCCCGACCTGCAGGCCCTGCGCAAGGATTTCACGCTCGAATCCGCTCCGGACCAGGATGGCCTGCAGTGGGTGCTGGCCACCCCGAAGACCAGGGATGGCCAGCTCAAGAGCGTGCGCGTGGGCTTCCAGGGCGAGCAGCTCGCGGCCCTGGACATCCTCGACAGCTTCGGCCAGCGGTCGGTGATCCGCTTCGCGAATGTCCAGTCCAGTGCTTCCCTGCCGGCTTCCACCTTCGAGTTCAAGCCCCCGCAGGGCGCGGACGTGGTGCGCCAGTGATGCCCGGCAGGGCCGGGTGCTGCCGGCCTGCCTGCTAGATCCAGAGCAGGGCCAGGCCCAGTGCCGCGGGCACCGTCTGGATGTACAGGATCTTGCGGGCCACCGTGGCGGCGCCGTAGAGCCCGGCCACCAGCACGCACAGCAGGAAGAAGGTCAGCACGGCCCGCCCGTGCGGCCCGCCGAGCCACAGGCCCCAGAGCAGGCCGGCCGCCAGGAAGCCGTTGTAGAGCCCCTGGTTGGCTGCCATCACCTTCGTGTCCGCCGCGCGCTCCGGCGTGTTCCGGAACGCCTTGAGACCTGCGGGCTTGTCCCAGAGGAACATCTCCAGAACGAGGATGTAGATGTGCAGCAGCGCGATCAGCGCGGCGACGGCATGGGCAGCGGAATGCATGGATGTGTCTCCGGATGTTGGGGGACTTGCCCTCGGGCAAGCGCGCGACGCCGGATTGTGCGCGCGGTACCGCACGCAGCCTGGCACCTCGCGGACTCGTGCCTCCGGCAGCGGATTGTCGCTTCGCATGCCCGTGCATGGCTTCGCCTGCATGCCTGGCGTTGCCGCAGCGGACACGCGCTCTGCCCGCTCAGTCCGCGAGCACTTCCGCCACCCGCTGCCGCAGGGCGGGCAGCAATTCGTCGGTGAACCACGGATGGCGCTTCAGCCAGCCGTTGTTGCGTGGACTGGGGTGCGGCAGCACCCACAGGCCCGGTGCGTCGCGGCGCCAGTCCTGCACCGCGTCGGTCAGGGACGCGGGGGCTGGCGTGCGGCGCCCGTGCCAGGCGAGGGCATGCGCGCCGAGCACGATGGTGAGGTGGATGCCGGGCAGCGCGTCCAGCAGCGGCTTGCGCCAGGTGGCGGCGCACTCCGGGCGCGGAGGCAGGTCGCCCGAGCGGCCGGTGCCGGGGTAGCAGAAGCCCATGGGGACGATCGCGATGCGGCCGGGATCGTAGAACGTCTTCCGGTCCACCCCCATCCAGTCGCGCAGCCGCTCGCCGCTCGCATCGTCGAAGGGAATGCCGCTGGCGTGCACCTTGCGGCCCGGTGCCTGCCCCGCGACGAGAATGCGCGCGCCGGTGGAGGCCTGCAGCACGGGGCGCGGCCCGAGGGGCAGGCTGCCTGCGCAGAGAGTGCAGCTGCGCACACTGCGCAGCAGGGGAGCGAGATCGGGCAGGGGGCGCAGCATGTCGTGGGAGGGTGCGGGGACGCCCCACGGCGTCGGCCTGCAGCGCGGAGTCCCCGGATTGGTGCAGGATACCGCCTGCAGGAATAATGGTTGCGGCGGCCCGTCTTTCCCGTTTGCTCCTGCCGGCTTCCCTTTCCCGAACCCACATTCCCTCGCTGCATTGCATTCCACCGCCATGGCCGATCTGTTCTCCGCTCCTCCTGCTGCCCCCCTGGCCGAAGCCCTGCGCCCGGCCAGCCTGGACGAGGTGATCGGGCAGTCGCACCTGCTGGGAGAGGGCAAGCCGCTGAGGCTCGCGTTCGAGTCGGGCAAGCCGCACTCCATGATCTTCTGGGGGCCGCCAGGTGTGGGCAAGACGACCCTGGCCCGGCTCACGGCCACGGCATTCCAGTGCGAGTTCATCGCCTTGTCTGCGGTGTTCTCCGGTGTCAAGGACATCCGCGCGGCCATGGAGCAGGCGCAGCACAACCTGGCGATGGGCAGGCACACGATCCTGTTCGTGGACGAAATCCACAGGTTCAACAAGTCCCAGCAAGACGCCCTGCTTCCCTATGCGGAAAGCGGCCTGGTGACCTTCATCGGGGCCACCACCGAGAACCCGTCCTTCGAGGTGAACTCGGCTCTGCTGTCGCGCGCCCAGGTCTATGTACTGAAGTCCCTGACGGATGAGGAACTGCGGCTGCTTTTGAAGCGTGCGCAAGAGATGGCCCTCAGCCATCTGCAGTTCGACGAACTGGCAACGGACACCATCATCGGCTATGCGGACGGCGACGCGAGACGGTTCCTGAACCTGCTGGAGCAGACCAGCACGGCCGCCAGGGCTTCGGGGATCACGGCGATCACGGCCGACTTCCTGCAGAACGCCCTGACGCTGAACAGCCGGCGTTTCGACAAGGGCGGGGACAATTTCTACGACCAGATTTCAGCCTTGCACAAGTCGGTGCGCGGCTCCCATCCGGACGCGGCCCTCTACTGGCTCACGCGCATGCTGGACGGCGGTGCGGACGCGAGGTATCTGGCGCGGCGCATTGTCCGCATGGCGTGGGAAGACATCGGGCTGGCCGATCCGAGGGCCATGCAGATCGCCAACGACGCAGCGCTGACCTATGAGCGGCTGGGAAGCCCGGAAGGTGAGCTGGCCCTGGGCCAGGCCGTGATCTACCTGGCGGTCGCGGCCAAGAGCAACGCCGGCTACAACGCGTACAACGCTGCCCGGGCCTTCGTGAAGAAGGACAAGAGCCGTGAAGTGCCGGTCCACCTGCGCAACGCACCCACCAAGCTCATGAAGGAACTGGGCTATGGCCACGAGTACCGGTACGCGCACGATGAACCCAACGCCTACGCTGCCGGGGAAACCTACCTTCCCGACGGCATGGACGAGCCGGGCTGGTACCAACCCGTGCCCAGGGGCCTCGAGGTGAAGATCGCGGAAAAGCTGGCGGTGCTCAGAAGCTGGGACGAAGAAGCCGGCAGGAAGTGAGTCGACGGCCCGGGGGGCGGGCGATGGATGAAGTGTCCCGCCCCCGCGTCCGCGCCCGAATGGATCAGCGCACCTAATGGCTTGTGCGGGCTCCTGATGCCCTGGCCATCCCCGGGAAAACCCCGTCCAGCCGTGGTAAGGCGGCCGCAAGGCATCTGGCTACAATCCCGCACCAAACCCGCGTGGCACCTGTCCTGGCGGGTTTTTTGCTACATGGCAATCGGGCCCAAAAGGCTGAACCGATTCCCGGCCCAATAACGGGATGGGACGTTATCAACGAAGGACTTTTTCTATGGACATTTTGCTGCAGCAGATCATCAACGGTCTGGTCCTCGGCAGCATGTACGCCTTGATAGCCTTGGGCTATACCATGGTGTACGGCATCATTCAGTTGATCAACTTCGCCCACGGGGAAGTGCTCATGATCGGCGCGCTGACCAGCTGGAGCTGCATCGGGCTGATGCAGGAGGCCATGCCGGGCGCGCCGGGCTGGGTCATCCTCCTGCTGGCCACGATCATCGCCTGCGTGGTCGCCGCCGCGCTCAACTTCACCATCGAGAAAGTCGCCTACCGTCCGCTGCGCAGCAGCCCCCGCCTCGCCCCCCTGATCACCGCCATCGGCATGTCCATCCTGCTGCAGACGCTGGCGATGATCATCTGGAAGCCGAACTACAAGCCCTATCCCACGCTGCTGCCGACCACGCCGTTCCAGATCGGCGGCGCGGTGATCACCTCCACGCAGGTGCTGATCCTGGCCGTCACGGCCATCGCGCTCGCCTCGCTGGTCTACCTGGTCAACTACACCAAGCTCGGCCGCGCCATGCGCGCCACCGCGGAGAACCCGCGCGTCGCCGCCCTGATGGGCGTCAAGCCGGACATGGTGATTTCGGCCACCTTCATCATCGGCGCCGTGCTCGCCGCGATCGCCGGCATCATGTACGCCTCCAACTACGGCACCGCCCAGCACACCATGGGTTTCCTGCCGGGCCTGAAGGCCTTCACGGCGGCCGTGTTCGGCGGCATCGGCAATCTGGCCGGCGCGGTGGTGGGCGGCATCCTGCTGGGGCTCATCGAGGCCATCGGCTCGGGCTACATCGGCACCCTCACGGGCGGCCTGCTGGGCAGCAACTACACCGACATCTTCGCCTTCATCGTGCTGATCATCATCCTCACGCTGCGCCCCTCGGGCCTGCTGGGCGAGCGTGTGGCCGACCGTGCCTGAGGAGAGCATTCCCATGAAAAACAACAAAGCCCAGTGGATCATCGGCGCCATCGCGCTGCTCGTCCTGCCGCTCATCCTGCAGTCCTTCGGCAACGCCTGGGTCCGCATCGCCGACCTCGCGCTGCTCTACGTCATGCTCGCCCTGGGCCTGAACATCGTGGTCGGCTATGCCGGCCTGCTGGACCTCGGCTACGTGGCCTTCTATGCCGTGGGGGCCTACCTCTTCGGCCTCATGGCGTCGCCGCACCTGTCCGACACCTTCGCGAGCTTCGCGGCCATGTTCCCCAACGGGCTGCACACCTCCCTCTGGCTCGTGATACCGCTGGCCGCGCTGGTGGCCGCGATCTTCGGGGCGTTGCTGGGGGCGCCCACGCTCAAGCTGCGCGGCGACTACCTCGCCATCGTGACGCTGGGCTTCGGCGAGATCATCCGCATCTTCCTGAACAACCTGGACCACCCCATCAACCTGACCAACGGCCCCAAGGGCATCGGCCAGATCGACTCCGTCAAGGTCTTCGGCCTGGACCTGGGCCGGCGCCTGGAGGTGTTCGGCTACGACATCAACTCCGTCACGCTCTACTACTACCTGTTCCTGATCCTGGTGGTGCTCAGCGTCATCATCTGCTACCGGCTGCAGGATTCGCGCATCGGCCGTGCCTGGATGGCCATCCGCGAGGACGAGATCGCCGCCAAGGCCATGGGCATCAACACCCGCAACCTCAAGCTGCTGGCCTTCGGCATGGGCGCTTCCTTCGGTGGCGTCTCCGGCGCGATGTTCGGTGCCTTCCAGGGCTTCGTCTCGCCCGAGTCGTTCAGCCTGATGGAGTCGGTGATGATCGTCGCCATGGTGGTGCTGGGCGGCATCGGCCACATCCCCGGCGTGATCCTGGGTGCCGTGCTGCTGTCCGCACTGCCCGAGGTGCTGCGCTACGTGGCCGGCCCGCTGCAGTCCATGACGGACGGCCGCCTCGACTCCGCCATCCTGCGCCAGCTGCTGATCGCGCTGGCCATGATCGTCATCATGCTGATGCGCCCGCGCGGCCTCTGGCCGTCGCCCGAGCACGGCAAGAGCCTCGTGCAGAAGTCCTGAGAACACCCTTCGAGAGCAATGAACATGGCAGAAACAACCAACGAAGTGGTGCTGCAGGTCGCCGGTATTTCCAAGCGCTTCGGCGGGCTGCAGGCCCTGTCCGACGTCGGCATCACCATCGGCCGCGGCCAGGTCTACGGCCTCATCGGCCCCAACGGCGCGGGCAAGACCACCTTCTTCAACGTCATCACGGGCCTCTACACGCCCGACAGCGGCACCTTCCAGCTGGCCGGCAAGCCCTATGAACCCACGGCGGTGCACGAGGTCGCCAAGGCGGGCATCGCGCGCACGTTCCAGAACATCCGCCTCTTCGCAGAGATGACGGCGCTCGAGAACGTGATGGTGGGCCGGCACATCCGCACGCAGTCCGGCCTCATCGGCGCGGTCTTCCGCACCAAGGCCTTCAAGGAGGAAGAGGCCGCGATCGCCAGGCGCGCGCAGGAACTGCTCGACTACGTGGGCATCGGCAAGTACGCCGATTTCAAGGCACGCACCCTGTCCTACGGCGACCAGCGCCGCCTGGAGATCGCGCGCGCCCTGGCCACCGATCCCCAGCTGATCGCGCTCGACGAACCCGCGGCCGGCATGAATGCCACCGAGAAGGTGCAACTGCGTGAACTGATCGACCGCATCCGCCGCGACAACCGGACCATCCTGCTCATCGAGCACGACGTGAAACTGGTGATGGGCCTGTGCGACCGAGTGACCGTGCTCGACTACGGCAAGCAGATCGCCGAAGGAACCCCTGCCGACGTGCAGAAGAATGAAAAAGTGATTGAGGCCTACCTGGGCACCGGAGGACACTGAGCATGGCCGAGAAATCCAACAACGTACTGCTGTCCGTGAAGGGCCTGAAGGTGGCCTACGGCGGCATCCAGGCCGTCAAGGGCGTGGACTTCGAGGTGCGCGAGGGCGAACTCGTCTCCCTCATCGGCTCCAACGGCGCCGGCAAGACCACGACGATGAAGGCCATCACCGGCACGCTGGCGATGAACGACGGCGACATCCACTACCTGGGCGAGAGCATCCGCGGCAAGGGCGCCTGGGACCTCGTGAAGAAGGGGCTGGTGATGGTTCCCGAGGGCCGCGGCGTGTTCGCCCGCATGACCATCACCGAGAACCTGCTGATGGGCGCCTACACGCGCAACGACAAGGCCGGCATCCAGGCCGACATCGAGAAGATGTTCAACATCTTCCCCCGCCTGCGCGAGCGCAAGGACCAGCTCGCGGGCACCATGTCCGGCGGCGAGCAGCAGATGCTCGCCATGGGCCGCGCGCTCATGAGCCAGCCCAAGGTGCTGCTGCTGGACGAACCCTCCATGGGCCTGTCTCCCATCATGGTGGACAAGATCTTCGAGGTGGTGCGCGACGTCTATGCCCTGGGCGTGACCATCGTGCTGGTCGAGCAGAATGCCAGCCGCGCGCTGGCCCTGGCCGATCGCGGCTACGTGATGGAGTCCGGCCTGATCACCATGACCGGCCCGGGCCAGGACCTGCTGAACGATCCGCGCGTGCGTGCCGCCTACCTGGGCGAGTGACGCGCGACGGCGCCCTGCGCCATGGACGAGAAAAAGGCCCCGCGAGGGGCCTTTTGCGTTTAGTACCGGTACTGCACGCCGATCGTCGTCATGTCCACGTCCGACTTGCCGTCGGCGAAGTGCAGGCGGTGGCGCTCCCACTCCAGCACGGCAGCCCACTGGGGATTGAAGGCCCAGCGCACGCCCGCGCCGTAGGACAGCCCGAAGCCGCTGTCGTTGCCCGTGGCCACGCCGAAGCCGGGATCGCCGGAAGTCTTCGTGCGGCCGTAGGTCGTGCCGAGCTTGCCGAAGACGTCGAACTGGTCGCCGATCGGCGCACGGCCCACCAGGCTGAAATTCAGCCCCTGGGCCTTGGTGTCTCCACCGAGGCGGCTGGCGGTGCCGAAGTTCAGGTAGCCGAACTCCACGCCGAAGTTGGGATGGAAGAAGCCGCCCGTATAGAGCTTCCAGCCGGTGTCGCTGTCGTCGAAGTTGAAGAGGCTGGTGCCGTTGCGCAGGTCGTATTTGGACTGGCCCGCACTCAGGCCGATGTAGCCCTGCTGCGTGGCGGGGATGAAGGAGTTGCCGGTCGCGCGGCTGGCCTGCGCGTGGGCGGCCATGGTGCCGCAGGCGAGCGCGAGGGCGCAGGACAGCAGCCGGAGGGAGCGGTTCGGTGTGTGCATGGATTTTCCTTGTAGTGGGAGGGCGGCTGGGCGGTGGCAGGGTGGGTCGCTGCACCTCGGCCCGCGCGCGGGCCTTGGGCCATTGGAAGGGGCGTGGCGCTGCAGGTTTGTGGGCACTCACGTGCCGCGTCTGTAGGAGTGCGCTCACAAGCAGCACGTGCGCTGGCGCAACACTGCGCATCGGGCCGCATCTACCCGGATCGGAGCGGGATCGCGGTCGCGGTTAAACTCGCGCCTTTCTTGAAATCGTCACCATTTCGTCACAATGCGGCAGCCGCCGGATGTGGCGCATGCCTGCCAGTCGTCCAGGAGTCCCCATGTTGTTTGGAAAGCTGTTGCCCCGCGAGGGCAATTTTTTCGAGATGTTCAACCAGCATGCGGACCGCATCGTCGAGGCGGCGAGGGCCTTCTCCCAACTGGTCGCCAACTACAACGACCCGCACCTGCGCGACAAGTACAACCAGGACGTGGACAACGCCGAGCGGGCGGCCGACCGCGTGACCCACGAGGTCAACCGCACGCTGCACAAGACCTTCATCACGCCGATCGACCGCGAGCAGATCCACTCGCTCATCAACACGATGGACGATGTGGCCGACCTGATCCAGGACTCGGCGGAAACCATGGCGCTCTATGACGTGCGCCACATGACCGAAGAGATCTCCCGCCTGACGGACCTGAGCCTGAAGTGCTGCGAGCGGCTGCGCGATGCCGTGAAGCTGCTGGAGAAGATCGCCGATCCGGGCGTGGCCGAGGCGGCGCTCAAGACCTGCGAGGAAATCGACCGCCTGGAAGGCGACGCCGACCGCGTCATGCGCAGCGCCATGAGCAAGCTCTTCCGCGAAGAGCCCGACGTGCGCGAGGTGCTCAAGCTCAAGGCCATCTACGAGCTGCTGGAAACCATCACCGACAAGTGCGAGGACGTGGCGAACCACATCGAGGGCATCATCCTCGAGAACTCCTGACCCGCGGCGGACGCAAGCGCTCTCAAAGCATGGAAACCGTACAAACCGCCCTGTGGGTCGTCGCCCTCCTGGTCGCGCTGGCCATCCTGTTCGATTTCATGAACGGGTTCCACGACGCCGCCAATTCGATCGCGACCGTCGTCTCCACCGGCGTGCTCAAGCCCACGCAGGCCGTCGTCTTCGCCGCGTTCTTCAACTTCGTCGCGATCTTCGTCTTCCACCTGAGCGTGGCCGCCACCATCGGCAAGGGGATCGTGCAGCCCGGGGTGGTGGACACCCACGTGATCTTCGGCGCGCTGGTGGGCGCCATCACCTGGAACGTCATCACCTGGTACTACGGCATCCCCAGCAGTTCGTCGCACGCACTGATCGGCGGCATCGTGGGGGCGGTGATCGCCAAGGGCGGCATCGGGTCGCTGATTTCCGGGGGCATCTTCAAGACCGTGGCATTCATCTTCGTGTCGCCGCTGCTGGGCTTCCTGCTGGGCTCCCTCATGATGGTGGCCGTCGCGTGGATCTTCCGCCGCTCCCGGCCCAGCAAGGTGGACAAGTGGTTCCGCCGCCTGCAGCTGCTCTCCGCCGGCGCCTACAGCCTGGGCCACGGCGGCAACGACGCGCAGAAGACCATCGGCATCATCTGGCTGCTGCTGATCGCCACCGGGCATGCCTCGGCCTCGGACACCGCGCCCCCGACCTGGACCATAATCGCGTGCTACATGGCCATCGGCCTGGGCACCATGTTCGGCGGCTGGCGCATCGTGAAGACGATGGGCCAGAAGATCACCAAGCTCAAGCCCGTCGGCGGCTTCTGCGCCGAGACGGGCGGGGCGATGACCCTGTTCCTCGCCACGGCCCTGGGCATTCCTGTGTCCACCACCCACACCATCACCGGCGCCATCGTCGGCGTGGGCTCCACCCAGCGCGCCAGCGCCGTGCGCTGGGGCGTGGCCGGCAACATCGTCTGGGCGTGGATCCTCACGATTCCCGCCAGCGCCTTCGTCGCCGCCATCGCCTACTGGATCAGCCTGCAGATGTACTGACCAGGCTGCCCGGCGTCACTGCGAGATCTTGCGCGCTTCCTCGATCTGGTACTCGAAGTAGCGCTGGAAGCTGAACGCCAGGCTCGCCATCAGCACGGCCGTTCCGACCATCAGCGCCAGCGCGATCGCGAACACCGTCGCCCAGCGCGTGCGCCCCGCGGGTGCTTCGGGGTCCCCGGCGGGATTGAACCGGGCATTCCAGCGCTCCGGCGGCATCAGCCCGTAGAGGATGGCCCGCAGGGCGCAGCCGGCGATGGTGAAGCCGAGCAGCGGAACCAGCACCCAGCTCAGGTGGTCGTCCTGCCCCCATTGCTGCACGCGCTGGATGCCGTAGATGCCCAGCGCGGTGGGGATGGGCAGCATCCAGCCCCACAGGTCGCCCATCCCGTGCAGGTAGAAGCGGTGCAGGCCCAGCGGGCCGCCCAGGAAGGCGAGCCACGCAGCGGCGGTCTTGCTCCTGGGGCGGGCCATGCGCGTTGTCCGGCTCATTCGGGCGCCGTGGTGTCCGCGGCGCCGAGGGGCTTCTCCATGAGCACCACATCGCGCCACGCGCCGAACTTCCAGCCGACCGAGCGCATCACCCCGATCTCGGTGAAGCCGGCGGCGCGGTGCACGCCGACCGAGCCGGCGTTGGCGGAGTCGCCGATCACCGCCAGCAGCTTGCGCACGCCCGCAGCCTCGGCGGCTCCGCAGAGCTCGTCCAGCAGCAGCCGGCCCACGCCGCGCCCGCGGGCCGCGTCCGCCACGTAGATCGAGTCTTCCGCGGAAAAGCGGTAGGCCGGGCGCGGCTTGAACCAGTTGGCGTAGGCGAAGCCGAGGATCTCTCCCTGTTCCTCGGCCACGAGGTAGGGCAGGCCGCGCCCCAGCACGTCCGCCCGCCGTGCCGCCATGTCGGCGGCGCTGGGCGGATCGGTCTCGAAAGTGCCCGTGCCGTGCAGCACATGGTGGGCATAGATGGCGGTGATGGCGGGAAGATCTTCGTCGCGGCTCGGGCGGATGTTGGGCATACGTCGGGATGTGGATATAATCGCGGGCTTTGCAGCGTGTCGCTGGCCGGGTGGCCATGTCGCGTGTCTCAAACGCCGCAAAACCTCGACAGATTTTGCTGTCACCCACCCGAAGGATTCATTATGGTCGTGATTCGACTCTCCCGCGGCGGCTCCAAGGGCCGTCCGTTCTTCAACATCGTCGTTGCCGACAAGCGCGTGCGCCGCGATGGCCGCTTCATCGAGCGCCTGGGCTTCTACAACCCCACCGCCAAGGAAGGCGAAGAAGGCCTGCGCATCGCCCAGGACCGCCTGACGTACTGGAAGGGCGTGGGCGCCCAGGTGTCCGACACCGTCGAGCGCCTGATCAAGCAGGCCGCCAAGAAGGCCGTCGCCGCCTGATCCTCGGTCGTCGCGCCGGGAGATCCATCTTCCCGGAACGAGGCGGGCTCCGTTGCCACGGCAAACGGAGCCCGCTTTTTTTCTTTTCATCCCCTCTTTCCACCATGCCCGCCCTTCCCATCCTCGATCCCGCCGACCTGCCCGCCGATGCGGTGGAAGTAGGGCGCATCGCGGACGCCTGGGGCGTCAAGGGCTGGTTCAAGGTGCTGCCCTACAGCGCCGACCCCGAAGCGCTTTTCTCCTCCAAGCGGTGGTACCTGCAGCCCAGCGAGAAGGGCGCGAAGAGCTTTTTCACGGGCACCGTGCTGCTGCCCATCCGCCAGGCGCGCGAGCACTCCGACTCCATCGTCGCGCAGGCCCAGGGCGTGGATGACCGCGATGCCGCGGAAGCCCTGCGGGGTGCCCGCATCTTCGTGCCCCGCTCGAGCTTCCCCACGGCGGCCGAGGACGAGTACTACTGGGTCGATCTCATCGGCCTGGAGGTGGTCAACCGCGAGGGCGTCGCGCTCGGCACGGTGCGCGAGCTGCTCGCCACGGGCCCGCAGACGACCCTGGTGCTGTCGTTCCCTCAGGAAGGCGGCAAGGAGGGCGAGCGCATGATTCCCTTCGTCTCCGCCTTCGTCGACAAGGTGGACATCGCCGGGCGCCGCATCGTGGTGGACTGGCAGCCGGATTATTGAGCCCGCCGTGCGTTTCGACGTCATCACGCTGTTCCCTGAGCTGTTCGCGCCGTTTCTCGCCAGCGGCGTGACGCGGCGGGCCTATGCCACCGGGCTCGTGGACGTGCGTTTCTGGAACCCGCGCGACTACGCGGAGGGCAACTACCGCCGCGTGGACGACCGCCCCTTCGGCGGAGGGCCGGGCATGGTCATGATGGCCGAGCCGCTCGAGCGCTGCCTGCAGGCCATCCGCACGGACCGCGGCGAGGCGCCCGATGCCGCGGCGCCGCTGGTGATGTTCTCGCCGATCGGGCGCAGGCTGGACCATGACGGCGTGGCAGGCTGGGCCGCCGGCAACGGCGCAGTGCTGCTGTGCGGCCGCTACGAGGGCGTGGACCAGCGGTTTGTCGATGCCCGCGTGGACGTGCAGTTGAGCCTGGGTGATTTCGTCCTTTCCGGCGGCGAGATCCCCGCCATGGCGCTGCTCGACGCGGTGGCCCGGCTGCAGCCCGGCGTGCTGAACGACGCCGGCAGCCACCAGGAAGACAGCTTCAATGCGGCGCTGGACGGCCTGCTGGATTGCCCGCACTACACCCGGCCGGAGTCGTGGCAGGGGCAGGCGGTGCCCGCTGCGCTGCTGTCCGGCCACCATGCGCAGATCGAGCGCTGGCGGCGCGACCAGCGGCTTGCCGTGACGGCCCGGCACCGGCCGGACCTTGTCGAAGCCGCACGCGCGGCGGGCCGACTCGACCGCGCGGATGAAGCCGTCTTGGCGAAACTGAACGGCTTGCTATAATGGCGGGCTTTTCGATCCTCTGTCCGGCCGCTGGCGGACGCTTTCCTTTCGCGGCCTCAGGGCTGCCGGGGCGGCCTTCCAGCACCATGCGTCAATCCCGACGCCTGCCAATCCTGGCGCGGCCATGATCGCAAGGAAATCAACAATGAATCTGATCCAGACCCTCGAGCAGGAAGAAATCGCCCGCTTGAACAAGACCATCCCCGAATTCGCGCCCGGCGACACCGTCATCGTGAGCGTGAACGTGGTGGAAGGCAACCGCAAGCGCGTGCAGGCCTACGAAGGCGTGGTGATCGCCAAGCGCAACCGTGGCCTCAACAGCGGCTTCACCGTGCGCAAGATCTCCAGCGGCGAAGGCGTGGAGCGTACGTTCCAGACCTACAGCCCGCTGATCGCCAGCATCGAAGTGAAGCGCCGTGGCGACGTCCGCCGCGCCAAGCTGTACTACCTGCGCGACCGTTCCGGCAAGTCCGCGCGCATCAAGGAAAAGCTGCCTTCGCGCGTCAACAAGGCCGCCGCTCCCGCCGCCTGAGGCCGGGCTGCCGCTCTGGCATCCGAAGCCGCTACAGGGTCCTGTAGCGGCTTTTTTCATGGCCGCCGCGCTGCGCCCCCGGCGCCCGCATTTGTCTGCCCACGCCGGAGAACCCCGACGCATGTCCTCTTCCCCCTCCACCACGGCTGCCACCGGGCCGCTGACGGCCCTGCCAGGATTCGATCCCCGGACGGTTCCGGTGCTGGGGACGGACGGCCACCTGCCCGCGGTGCCGGCCGCCGTGTGGACGCCCGAGGCGCTGCGCCAGCGCTTCGCCGCGCCGCCGGCCTGGACGCCCGATGTGCTGCGCGAGCGGGCCATGACGACCCGTGCGCCGCGCGATGCGGCCGTGCTGCTGGCGATCATGCTGCGCGAGGAGCCGACCGTGCTGTTGACGGAGCGCACCGCGCATCTGTCCAACCATTCGGGGCAGGTGGCCTTCCCGGGCGGGCGCGTCGATCCGGGCGATGCGGATGCCGCCGCCGCCGCGCTGCGCGAGGCACGCGAAGAAGTGGGCCTCGACAGCGGCAGGGCGGAGGTGCTGGGCACGCTGCCCGTCTATGCCACCGGCACGGCCTTCCTCGTCACGCCCGTGGTCGCGCTGGTCCGTCCGGAGGGCAGCTTCGAGCCCAACCCTTATGAAGTGGCCGACATCTTCGAGGTGCCGCTGGCCTTCCTGCTGGACCCGTCGAACCACCGGCGCCATGCCCTGGACATCGGCGGCGCCCGCCGCGAATGGTTTTCCATGCCCTACACCGATCCGGTGACGGGCAAGACCCACTTCATCTGGGGTGCGACGGCGGGCATGCTGCGCAATTTCTACCGGTTCCTGCTGGCCTGAGCGGCCGCCCGCCGGAAGAGGGCTGGCCACCATGTTTCCTGTGGTTACGGCCCAGTATGATTGCCGGCATGAGCTTCTTTGCCATCCTCATGGCGTTGCTGATCGAGCAGGCCCGCCCGCTGGCCCGCAGCAACCCGATCCATGCCGGCGTGCGCGCGTGGGCGCTGTCCGTGAGCCGCAATTTCGATGCGGGCAAGCCGCACCATGGCTGGGTGGCATGGACCCTCGCGGTGTGCGTGCCGTCGCTGGCCGTGCTGGGGGTGCACTGGCTGCTGATGGTGGCCATCGGCTGGCCGGCCGCCGTGGTGTGGAGCATCGCCGTGCTCTATCTCACGCTCGGCTTCCGGCAGTTCAGCCACCATTTCACGAACATCCGGGATGCGCTGGAAGAGCGCGACGAGGACGCCGCCCGGGCCCGCCTGGCCGCCTGGCAGCAGGTGGACGTGGGCCTGCTGCCGCGCAGCGAGATCGTGCGGCACGTGATCGAGTATTCCGTGATCGCGGCGCACCGCCACGTCTTCGGGGTGCTGGCCTGGTTCTCCATCCTGGCGGCGCTGGGCCTGGGCCCCGCGGGCGCGGTGTTCTACCGGCTCGCGGAATTCGTGTCCCGCTACTGGAAGGCAGGTGGACGCGGCGCCAGCCTCGTGCATCCCGGCAGCGAGCCGCTGCAGCGTGCATCCGCCCAGGCCTGGACGGTGGTGGACTGGCTGCCCGCACGCCTCACGGCCCTCAGCTTCGCCGTGGTGGGCAGCTTCGAGGAAGCCATCGACGGCTGGCGCTTCCATGCGCAGCATTTTCCCAATGACAACGACGGCGTGATCCTGGCGGCCACCGCCGGCGCCATCAATGTGCGCCTCGGCGGCGAAGCCCTGCAGGCACGGCAGGACGCGCTGGGCGAGGGCGTGCTGCCGCCCGAGCCCGGGCCGGCCGGCGGCGACAGCACCCCGGGCAGGGAGCCCGAGGTGGCCCACCTGCGCGGCGTCGTGGGCCTGGTGTGGCGGTCTGTCGCGGTGTGGATGCTGTTGCTCGCCCTGCTCACCCTGGCCCGCCTGCTCGGCTGAAACCGGGGCGCTGCCCCGGGCGCCAGCCCTCTGCTGCACCGCTCACCAGTGGCGGTGCGCGCTCAGTTCCTCGTACAGCTGGCGGTAGATCTGGTAGCGGTTCGCGCCGATGCGGCCCGAACCCGGAACCGGCGAGGCATCGGGCTCGTCCACGTGTGCCATGACGGCGCAGCCGGGCTCGTGCAGATGGGTGCAGTTGTAGAAGCGGCACTCGCCCGCGTGGTGGCCGATGTCCGGCATGAGCCGGGCCAGGTCCGCGGCACCGATGTGGTGCAGTCCGAATTCCTGGAAGCCCGGGGAGTCGATGAGGGCCGTGGTGCGATCCTGCGGGTCCACCCAGTACCACGTGGTGGTGGTGGTGGTGTGCCTGCCTGAATTGAGCGCCTGGGATATTTCTCCCGTCACCGCCGACGCATGCGGCACCAGCAGGTTGATGAGCGTGCTCTTGCCCGATCCGGAGGGGCCGAGCACCAGCGTGGTCTTGCCCTGCAGTTGCTCGCGCAGCGCTGCATGGTCCACCTCCGCCGAGTGGGTGAGCGAGAGCGGCAGCACCTGGTAGTGGTGCCGCCCGGCGCCGTCGCCACACATGTGCCGGTACGGCCAGAGCCGCGCCCAGGCCCGCTCGAAGGGCTCGACCAGGTCGCTCTTGTTGAGGGCGATGACCGGGGCGATGCGTTCTGCTTCCGCCGCGATCAGCGCCCGCGCGAGCTGGCTTTCGGAGAACACCGGCTCGGCGGCGATGAGGATCAGCACCTGGTCCAGGTTGGCGGCGAACGATTTGGTGCGGATCTCGTCCTGCCGGTAGAACAGGTTGCGGCGCTCCAGCACTTTCTCGATCGTGCCTTCGTCGCCCTGGCCGGGGGGCGGGGCCTGCCAGAGCACGCGGTCGCCGACGACCGCCTGGCTCTTCTTGCCGCGCGGATGGCAGATGCGCCGCGAGCCGTCGGGGCTTTCGACCAGGCAGTGGCGGCCGTGGCTGGCGACGACCAGGCCTTCGAGGGGGGCCGAGCGCTCAGCCATGGGTCGCCGGTCGGGCCGTCATTCGGAGGCCGCCAGCAGCGCGTCGAAGCGCGCGGCGCATTCGAGGTCGGTGGTGGAGATGCCCTTCACGTCGTGGGTGTTGAGGCGGACCACGCAGCGGTCGTAATGCACGGACAGGTCCGGGTGGTGGTCCTGCGCATTCGCGATGAAGGCGACGGCGTTCACGAACGAGATGGTCTCGTAGTAATTCGCGAAGCGGTAGGTCTTCTCGATCGCGACCGCGGCGCCGTCGCCGCTCAGGGCCCAGCCCTGCAGGTCCGCCAGGCGCGCGACGATTTCGGTGGGGCTGAGCGCACGGCGTGCGTGGGCGGACCAGTCTTTCTTGGTGAGCATGGAGGAAGAGGTCATGTCGATGGCTGGGGAAGGGGCATGCGGGCCAGCCGTTCGCTGGCCGGCGGGTGGGAGTAGTAGAACCCCGCGTACACCGGGTCCGGCGTGAGCGTGGAGGCGTTGTCCTCGTAGAGCTTGAGCAATGCGGAGGCGAGGGCGCTGCCTTCGGCCTGCGCCATGGCATAGGCATCCGCCTCGAATTCGTCGCGGCGCGACAACTGGGCGAAAACCGGGGAGACGAAGAAGGTCAGCACGGGCGTGGCCAGCAGGAACAGCAGCAGCGCCAGCGCGTCGTTGGCAGCCGAGCCTGCCGGCTGGCCCGGCAGCAGGGCGGCGGGCTGCACGCCCAGGCCTTCGTAGAACCAGGTCTGCCCCGAGAGCCAGCCCAGCAGCGCGAAACCGAGCAGCGCCATCGCGAACACGCCTGCCATGCGCTTGGCGATGTGGCGGTGCTTGAAGTGGCCGAGTTCGTGCGCGAGCACGGCCTCGACCTCGTCCGGCCCGAGCTGGCGCAGCAGGGTGTCGTAGAACACCACCCGCTTCGCGGCCCCGAAGCCCGTGAAGTACGCGTTGGCATGGGCGCTGCGCCGGCTGCCGTCCATCACGAACAGTCCCTTGGCCGCGAAGCCGCAGCGCTGCATGAGCGACGTGACGCGGGCCTTGAGGGATTCGTCCTCCAGCGGCTGGAAGCGGTTGAAGAGCGGTGCGATGAACAGCGGATAGATCACCATCAGCGCCAGGCTGAAAGCCACCCAGGCGCCCCAGGCCCAGAGCCACCACAGGGCGCCCGCGGCCCCCATGAGCCAGAGGATCAGCGCGGCCAGCGGCAGCCCGATCACGGCGCCCATCAGCGTGGACTGCGCCAGGTCCTTCAGCCAGAGGCGCGGCGTGGTCTTGTTGAAGCCGAAGCGCTCTTCGAGCACGAAGGTCTGGTAGGCCGCGAGGGGCAGGTCGATGAGCCCGCTCACCAGCGCGAACGCCGCCAGCAATGCGATCTGCTGCACCATGCCGCCGTCCAGCACGGACAGCAGCGCCTGGTTGAGCGCGTTCAGTCCGCCCAGCAGCGTCCAGCCCAGCAGCACGGCAGCGCCCAGGGCGGCTTCCAGCAGGCCCAGGCGGGCCTTGGCGATGGTGTAATCCGCGGCTTTCTGGTGGGCGGCGAGGGGGATGCGCCCGGCGAACGGCTCCGGGACGGTATTGCGGTGGCGCGCGACGTGCCGGATCTGCCGGGACGCCAGCCAGAAGCGCACCAGCAGGCCGGCGGCCAGCAGCAGGGCGAAGGACGCGGTCAGCAGGCCGGCGGGCGTGGTGAAGTAGAAGGCGGTATCGGGTGCGGGAGGCATGTACCGGGAGTTTAGGGCTTCGCGGACCGGCATCGCGGCGGCAGGGCGTTCCGCCTTGGGAGACAATCCGGGCCATGTCCGATACCGCATCCGTCTCCGTCCCTCCCGTCCTTCCCAAATCCGACCTGAACTTCGTCTGGCTCGACTGCGAGATGACGGGGCTCGATCCCGAGAAGGATCGCCTGCTGGAGATCGCCGTCGTGGTCACCGGCCCGGAACTGGAGCCGCGGGTGGAGGGGCCGGTGTTCGTCATCCACCAGTCCGACGCCTTGCTCGATGGCATGGACGCCTGGAACAAGGGCACGCACGGACGCAGCGGTCTCATCGAGAAGGTGCGGGCCTCCACGGTCACGGAAGCCGAAGCCGAGCAGGCCATCCTGGAGTTTCTCGCGCGCTACGTGCGCAAGGGCGTGGCACCCATGTGCGGCAACAGCATCGGCCAGGACCGGCGTTTCCTGGTGCGCTACATGCCGAAGCTGGAAGCGTTCTTCCATTACCGCAACGTGGACGTGAGCACCCTCAAGGAACTGTCCCGGCGCTGGAAGCCCGAGGTGTACGCCAGCTTCAAGAAGGCGCAGAAGCACACCGCGCTCGCCGATGTGCACGAATCCATCGAGGAACTGGCGCACTACCGCAAGCACCTGCTGGTGCCCTGATCGCGCCGTTTGCGGGAAAACCCGAATCGTGCGATAATTGCAGGCTTGCGCGGAAAAACATCGGATGCAACTTCCGTTCCGCGCGATTTGCGCATCTCCCCTTCACACCGGGCCGCGGACGGCGGCGAATCTTCCAGGGTTCGCTGCATGATCTTCCGCACCAATGCTCACCTGCCCCGACACACCGGGCGCCGGTTCTGTTGAATGGTTGATGTTTTTTAACCATTGACGGAGCCCGCGCAGGCCTCTTTGCCTGCGTTCGTCTTCGTGTGAGAAACATAGACATGACCGACACTTTGCAAGTGCAGGGCGCTTTCGCGCCTGCAGATACCTCTTTCGTGGCCGAAACCGAAGCCATGGCACCCGTGGCCCTGGCCACGGACACTGCTGCTGACGCCGCTGCGCCCCAGGCCCCGGCAGCCCCCAACGGCTTCGTCGAACTGGGCCTCGCCCCCGAACTCGTGCAGGCCGTGGCCGACCTGGGCTACACCCAGCCCACGGGCGTACAGGAACGCGCCATTCCGCTGGCCATGGGGGCCGGTGACGACGCCGGCAAGTTCATCGACCTGATGGTCTCCAGCCAGACCGGCAGCGGCAAGACGGCGGCGTTCCTGCTGCCCGTGCTGCATACGCTGATCGGCCAGCAGGCCGCGGCCCAGGCGGCCGCCCGTGCCGAATACGAGGCGGCTGCGGCCGAGGCCGCGGCCCGCGGCGAGCCCGCTCCCAAGCGCGCCAAGCGCAAGGACCCGACCAATCCGCGCCACTTCAAGGCGGCCACCCCCGGCGCCCTGATCCTGTGCCCCACCCGCGAACTCGCCCAGCAGGTGGCCCACGACGCGATCGAGCTCGTGCGCCATTGCCGCGGCCTGCGCGTGGCGAACGTGGTGGGCGGCATCCCCTACCAGCTGCAGATCGCCAAGCTGCAGAACGCCGACCTCGTGGTGGCGACGCCCGGCCGCCTGCTGGACCTGCAGCGCTCGATGCAGCTCAAGCTCGACCAGGTGCAGTTCCTGGTGGTGGACGAGGCCGACCGCATGCTGGATCTCGGCTTCTCCGACGACCTTGCCGAGATCAATGAACTCACCAGCCAGCGCAAGCAGACGATGATGTTCAGCGCGACCTTCGCGCCCCGCATCCAGCAGCTGGCGATGCGCGTCATGCACGACGGCGGCGCCTCGGTGAAGAAGGTGCAGATCGACTCCCCGCAGGAGAAGCACGCCAACATCAAGCAGGTGCTGTTCTGGGCCGACAACGCGCAGCACAAGCGCAAGATGCTGGACCACTGGCTGCGCGACACCTCCATCAACCAGGCGGTGGTGTTCGCCAGCACGCAGGTGGAGTGCGATGGCTTGGCCAACGACCTGCAGCAGGACGGCTTTTCCGCCGTGGCGCTGCACGGTGCCCTCAGCCAGGGCCTGCGCAACCGGCGCCTGATGGCGCTGCGCAATGGACAGGTGCAGATCCTCGTGGCCACCGACGTGGCGGCCCGCGGCATCGATGTGCCGACCATTACCCACGTGTTCAACTTCGGCCTGCCGATGAAGGCCGAGGATTACACCCACCGCATCGGCCGCACGGGCCGCGCGGGCCGCGACGGCCTGGCGGTGACGTTCGCGGAATTCCGCGATCGCCGCAAGATCTTCGACATCGAGGGCTACAGCAAGCAGCCGTTCAAGGCCGAAGTGATTCCGGGGCTGGAGCCCCAGCAGCGTCCTCCGCAGGCGCGCTCCGAGTTCGGCGGCCGCGGCCGTGACGGTGGCGGCTTCCGCGACCGCCGTCCCGCAGGTGGCGGCCGGGGTGGGTTCGGCGACCGCCATGGCCGGGGCCGCGATGACAGCCGGGGCTTCGCTCCCCGGGACGATCAGCGCGGTTTCGCACCCCGCGAGGATCAGCGGGGCTTCGCTCCGCGCGATGACCAGCGTGGTTTCGCACCCCGTGACGACCAGCGTGGCTTCGGTCCGCGCCGCGACGGCGAGGGCTATGGCCGCAAGCAGGGCTTCGGCGAGCCGGCGCGTGGCGGCTTCGGCGGCAGCCGCGGCGAGGGCGGTGGCCGGGGCGGGGATTTCGCTCCCCGCAAGCCGGCTTTCGCCAAACCCGGGGCGGCTGGCGGCAAGCCGTCGTTCGCGCCGCACGATGCGCGCAAGCGCCCGGCGCGTCCGGCGCGCTGAGGTCCGCATGACCGCGAAGGCCAGCCCTGGAGGCTGGCTTTTTTTCGTCCATGCCACGGCGCGGGGGCTTGCCGTACGCGGGTGCGGCCGATAATCCATCTCCCCAGGGCATGCCGCGCACCGGTATGGATGCGCCCCAGCCCCTCTGCAAGGAGTTTTCCGAAAAATGACCTTTACTCCCTCGTCGGACAACGATTTTGAACACATGTTCGACCTGGCCCCGGTGTCGCTGTGGCTGGAGGACTTCAGCGCGTTGAAGTCGCTGCTCGACGGCTGGCGCAGCGAGGGAGTGGTGGATGCCGAGGCCCATGTGCGGGAGGACCCCGCGCGGATGCAGCAGTACGGCGCGAGCCTGAAGGTGCTCCAGGTGAACCGGCGCACGCTGCAGCTGTTCGCGGCGCCCGACCAGGCCACGCTGCTGGCTTCGCTGGACCAGGTGTTCCGCGGCGACATGTTCGAGCAGGCGATCTCCGAGCTGCGGCAACTGTGGTCCGGTTCGCTGGAGTTCTCCAACCAGACGGTCAACTACGCGCTCGACGGCCGCCGCCTCGATGTGCATATCCGCGGCCGCATCCTGCCGGGCCATGAGGACCGCTGGGACCGCGTGCTGATTTCGCTCGAAGACAACACCGAGCAGATCCGCGCCGGCACGGCGCTGCTGCGCAGCGAGCAATACGCTCGCGGCCTGTTCGAGCATTCGCCGGTGTCGCTGTGGGTGGAGGATTTCAGCTGCGTCAAGCGCCTGCTCGACGACGTGCGCTCGCAGGGCATCCGCGATTTCAAGACGTTCCTGAAGGTGCATCCGGAGTTCGTCACGCGCTGCATGCAGGAGATCCGCGTCATCGACGTGAACCAGCAGACGCTGGAGATGTTCGGCGCCGACAGCAAGGAGCAGCTGCTCCAGCAGATCGGCAAGGTGTTCCGCGGGGAGATGGCCGAGTCGTTCGCCGAGCAGTTGCTCGACCTGTGGGACGGCCGGCTGGTGCAGCAGCGCGAGGTCGTGAACTACAGCCTCTCCGGTGAGCCGGTGTACATCCACATGCAGTTCGCCGTGCTGGACGAACGCAGGCACGACTGGTCCATGGTGTTGCTGTCGCTGGTGGACATCACGGCGCGCAAGAAGGCGGAGGCCTATCTGGAGTACCTCGGCAAGCACGATGTGCTCACCCAGTTGCGCAACCGCGCCTTCTACATGGAGGAACTGAACCGGCTCGTCCGCAAGGGCCCCTGGCCGGTGGCGGTGGTGGTGGTGGACATGAACGGGCTCAAGGCCATCAACGACGAGTATGGTCATGCGGCCGGCGACGCGATGCTGCGCCGCGTGGGCGAGGTGCTCATCAAGGCGGTGGATTCCCCGGATTGCGCCGCGCGCATCGGGGGCGATGAATTCGCCCTGCTGCTGCCGGCCTGCGACGAGCGCGGCGCACAGGCCGTCACCGATCGGGTCGCATCGCTGCTGGAGCTCAACAACCAGTTCTATCCCGGCAAGCCGCTGAGCCTGGCGATCGGGACGGCCATCGCGGCCACGGGCGACCAGGTCGAGGCGGCCGTGCACCGTGCCGACCAGGCCATGTATGCGGAGAAGCTGCGCTACTACCAGCAGGCGGGGCTGGAACGCCGCCGCGGCTGACTGACGCGGGCGCCTCCGGCTGCGCCGGCTTCAGGCGGCGGTGGCCACGCGGCCGATGTCCGGCCAGCGGTGGTGCAGATAGACCCAGGCCACCAGGCCCACGCACATCATCGCCAGCGATGCGCAGGCCAGCAGCAGGGTGGAGTGCATCACCAGCGGGGCCACCACGCCCGCCACCAGGCCGTTGGCGGTGGAACCGACGAACGCCTGCAGCGATGACGCCATGCCGCGGCGCTCGGGGTACAGGTCCAGCACGAGCAGGGTGACCACGGGCACCATCAGCGCCCATCCGAACGCGAAGACCGCGATGGGGAACAGCGCCCACGAGACGTGCGCCGTGAACAGCGCGTTGGCGGCCAGGTTCAGCAGGGACATGACGAACATGATGAGGAAGCCGTGCCGTATCTGGCGCTTGGGCGCGATGCGGCCCGCCAGGCGGCCGCTGAGCCAGGCGCCGCCCATGATGCCCGAGATGGTCAGTATGAAGAACCAGAAGAAGTGCGTGGGCGGCAGGTGCAGGTGCTCGCCGAGGAAGGCGGGGGCCGCGAGCACGTAGAGGAACATGCCGTTGAACGGCACGCCGCTGGCGAGCGCCAGCAGCAGGAAGCGCGGGCTGGAGCCCAGTTGCCAGTAGCCCTGGAGCAGGTGGCGGGCGTTGAAGGGCTGGCGGTGGTCCGCATGCAATGTTTCGGGCAGCAGGCGGTAGTTGGCGATCCAGAGCAGCAGCCCCACTCCGGTGAGGAACCAGAACACGCTGTGCCAGCCCGCATGGACGAACAGCCATCCGCCCACGATGGGGGCGATGGCCGGAGCCACCCCGAAATAGATGGTGACCTGGCTCATCACCTGCTGGGCCTGGGCGGGCGGGAACATGTCGCGGATCACCGCCCGCGAGACCACGATGCCCGCGCCGGCCGACAGGCCCTGCAGCGCGCGGAACAGCACCAGCTGGCCGATGCTTTGCGACAGGGCGCAGCCTGCGGAAGCCAGCGTGAACACGGCGATGCCCCAGAGCACCACCGGCCTGCGCCCGAAGCTGTCGGACAGTGCTCCGTGGAACAGCGTCATGAACGCGAAGCCGAACAGGTAGGCCGACAGCGTCTGCTGCATCTGCACCGGCGTGGCGCCCAGGGCCGCCGCGATGCCCGAGAACGCCGGTATGTAGGTGTCGATCGAGAACGGCCCCAGCATGCCCAGCACGGCCAGCAGGACGGCGAGGGTCCAGCGCGGGGCGCGCCAGAGATGGTGGGCGTCTGGATTCATGGTGGAAGCAGGACCGGGCTGGGGGCGGGGAGGGTGCGGCCCGCGCGGTGCGGGGCACCGGCGGGCGGGCGATTTCCATTATCGGGGCGGTGCTGCAGGCCGGCGGCCGGCCTGCGTCTCCCCGGCGTCAGTGCTGGTGCGCGCCGTGGCCCGCATGGGCGGGTGCGTCCTGCGCCGGGGCGTTGGTCCCGGTCGTGCCCAGGGCGCGCACGGACGCCTGCACGTCTATCGTCTGGCGCTGGCCGTCTGCGCCTTCCAGCACGAGCTGCAGGGGCACGGTGTCGCCCGCCTTCACCGGCTTGGGCAAGTCCATGAGCATGACGTGGTAGCCGCCGGGCTTGAGTTCCACGGCCTGGCCTGCGGGGAGATCGAGCTTGTCCACGGGTCGCATTTTCATGACGTTGTCCTGCAGCCGCATTTCGTGGATTTCCGCCACGGGGGCTGCGGGGGACTTCACGCCGACGAGCTTCATCGGCCTGGCGGCGGTGATTTTCATGAAGGCGCCAGTGGCCTTCTGCTGGGGCACGGTGGCCCGGACCCAGGCGTCCTGGACGGTGGCGGTCTGGCCGTGTGCCGCCAGGCTGGCCAGGGCGGCGATGGCAATCAGGGAAGAGGAAAGGATGCGTTGCATGGTGTGATGGTCGTTCAGGAGGCGCAGTGCAGCGCCCGGATGGGGAGGCCTGCAGGGCAGGGGGCTGGAGCGCTTCAGGCTCCGTGGCACATGTACCCGGGCGGCCCCCTGGCCGGCAGGTGTCCGGCGGCAGGGCATGCGGGATGCGGGTTCTGCCGGCCGGACGGGCGTGCCGCGGGCAGGAGGACGTGCTGGAATGCACCGGCCTCCACCGTGGGCGGGGCCAGTCCCGTGGGAAGGCATGCAGGGCAATCCAGCGCATGGGCATGCGGTTGCGGCGCCGGTTCGCCACGGTCCGCCGCGGGCACTGCGGCCCATCGCGCGGTGCCGTCCGCCGAGCAGATGCGGTCGAGGGCGGTGGCGGATAGCACCAGCGGGGACGCACCCGACGCGGCGATCGCCCACAGAAAGCAGGCGAGCACGAATCGGCGGACGGCGAGGGCGCTGCGGAAGAACGGCATGGTGCGCCGGTGATTATGGGCCGTCTCCGCTGGCGCTGGCCCCTCGCGGCCGCGCAGGCGCCTGCAGCGTCAGGGACGTGCGGCAGCACGCTGCTCTGCGGGCGGAATGCGCAGCTGCTGCCGGTACTTGGTCACGGTGCGGCGCGCGATGCGGATACCCTGGCGCTCGAGCTGCCGTGCGATGTCCACGTCGGAAAGCGGCCGCTGGCCGTCGTCCGCCGCCAGGATTTCCTGTACGAGCCCGCGGATGGCGGTGGGCGAACTGTCCCGCCCTGCCGGCGTGGCCATGGCGCGGGAGAAGAAGTACTTCAGTTCGAACAGGCCGAACGGCGTCTGCAGGTACTTGTTGTTCGTCACCCGCGATACGGTGGAAACATGCACGCCCAATTCTTCCGCGATGTCCTTGAGCGCCAGCGGTCGCATGCCGATGGGGCCATATTCCAGGAAGTGGGGCTGCCGGCGCAGGATCGCCCTGGCAACATCCAGAACGGTGGAAAAGCGTTGCTGCACATGGCGGACGGTCCAGCGCGCCTCGGCCAGTTGCGCCGCCAGGTCGCGGTGCGCGCTGCGCGCTCCGGTGTCTTCCGGAGGGGGCGCCGGCCCGTCCGGCGCATCGGCCGGCGACTGCAGCAGCTGCTGGTACTGGCGATGGACGCGCACGCGCGGCATGACGGCCTCGTTCAGCGACACGGTCCATTGGCCACGCGCCTTGTGTGCGATGACATCGGGCACGATGTACTGCACCGGCTGGGACCCGTGCCGCCATCCCGGATGGGGGTCGAGATGCCGCAGCCGCTCCATCGCCTCGTGCACGGCATGTGCGGGCACGTCCAGCCGTGCCGCCAGCTGCCGCATGGCCTGCGGCCCGGACCCTTCCGCCGCCCTGGCCAGTACCGCGTCGCACAGCGCACGCTGCAGCGGGCAGGCGACCGCGGGCAGCTGCAGGCGCAGGCATTCCTGCAGATCGCGCGCGCCCACGCCCGCGGGCTCCAGGGATTGCACGGTGCGCAGCGCGGCGTCCAGCTCCCCGGCCGTGGCCTCGGGCTCCACGCCGTAGTCGCCGCAGAGGCACTCCAGGGGGGTGGCGAGGTAGCCGTCTTCGGACAGCTCCTCGACGACCAGGCTCGCCAGGAGGAATGCGCGGTCGGGCAGCCGCAAGAGGCGCAGTTGCGCGTGCAGGTGTTCGTGCAGCGTGGCGGTCGCCGGTTCGCGTTCCAGCATGGACAGGCCATCGCCACTGCCGCCATGGGGCGACCGGGATCCCGGTGCCGCGGTCCAGGCGGGCCCGTCTTCCGGGCCCGGGGCGGCAGGCGCCGCCGGTTCGTCTTCCTCCAGGAACGGATTCTCGTCAACCGCAGCCATCACGCTCTGGATGAACTCCGCCGTCGGCATCTGCAGCAATTGCACGGCCTTCTGCAGGCGCGGCGAAAGGTGCGGGGACTGGTTCTGTCGGGCTCCAAGAGCGAGTGTCGGCATCGGGCGAAGGGTTCCTCGGGCAGGCCAGCCATGTGTGGCCTTCGAACGCTTCGTGCAAACACCATGCCGCCCTTGTCCGACAGTGTACGTATGGATACCTTTGCAACAATCCTGCAGCCCGTCGAGCGATGTCCTGTAACAGTGGACGGCCGGCAGGGAGTGCGGATTGCCATGCGGTTCCGCAGGCGCGGCGAACGCGCCGTCCTGGCAACGGACGCTGCTGGGGGACGGTATTAATTGCGGAAACTATTGCATGGCCCAACACACCGAATCATCGATTCCGACATCCGACCCCGACGAGGATGCGGACGTCCGGGAGGCGCAAGGGGGCTCCGGACGGACGCAGGGGCTGCCCGGCTGGTCCGAGCGCGCCTGGCCCTCTGCATCGTTGCGGACCTATCTGGTGGCCATGATCCTGGCCGCGACGCTGCCCATCGCCCTGCTGCTGACGTACAAGGTCTCGGCGGAACTCGTGCAGACCCGCAGCCGCCTGCAGTCCGTGCTGGGCCACAGCGCCGCCGGGCTGGCGCAGACCGTGGCGCTGGACACGGCGTCCACGGTCGATGCGCTGCTGGCGCTGGAGCGCACGGATGCGCTGCGGTCCGGCCAGGCTTCCGCTCTCGAGCGCTGGCTGCGCCAGCGGCCGCCCATGAAACCCCAGTGGCACAGCGTGTTCCTCGCGGGGGCGGACGGGCGCATCGTGTTCGACACCGCCCGGCCCGAGGGCAACCCGGCGCAGGACGCCGCCATCGAAGCGCTGGCGCGCCGGGCGTCGTCGGAACGCCGCGCGGCGCTGTCGGAGGCCGTGGACGCGGGCTCCGCCGGGGCCGAAGTGGCGCTGGCCGTGCCGGTGCGCCTCGCGGGCGTGGATGGCTACGTGCTCGGTGCACGCATGGACGTGCATGCGTGGCAGCGGCTGCTGTCCACGGCCACGCCGCCGGAAGGGGGCTTCATCGCGCTGGTGGACGCGCGCCAGAACGTGGTGGCCGCGGCAGGCCATCTGGCGCGCGGCCGGCAGCTCCTGCCCACGGGCGTGGAGCGCGTGCAGGCCCGCATGGGCGAGGAGGGCATCGCCGAGCCCGCGGTGGCGGCCTGGCGGCCGGTGGCGCATTACGGCTGGCAGGTGAGCGTGGGCGTGCCTGCGGCGCCCATCGAGGCGGCCGAGCGCCGCACCGTGCTGTCCGCGATCGCCACCATGGGTGCCTGCCTGGTGCTGGGCGTGGCACTGGCATTCCTGCTGGCATGGCGCATCGCCCAGCCGCTGCAGATGCTGGCACGGGCCCAGCGCCTGCCGCCATCCCTGCGCATTCCCGTGCGGGAAATCGCCCTGCTGCGCGATGCGCTCTGGACCGCGCAGCGGCGCGATGCCACCACGCGGCAGCGGCTGCAGGCCAAGGCCGCGGAATTCGAGGCCCTGTTCGAGAACACGCCCATCGGGCTGGCCTTCGCCGACGGGGCGCACTGCGGCCATGTGGTGCTCAATCCCGTGATGCGCGGCCTGCTGGGCGTGGCGGACGAAGAGGATGGGCGGGAGATGCCGGCCCGGATCTTCCGCGGCGGAAAGGAACTCGCGCCCGAGGAGCAGCCCCTGATGCTGGCATGCCGCCTGGCGCAGCCCGTCGGCCCCATGGAGCTGGAGATCCGCGTGCCGGGGCGGGCGCCCATGTCGGTCGTGGCCAGTGCCGTGCCGCTGCTCGACGAGCAGGGAAGGCCGCGCGGAGCCCTGAGCGCGGTGACGGACATCACCGAGCTGCTGCAGGTGATGGCGCTCTGGCTGGCTGCGGACCGCAAGCGGCAGGAAAAGCAGAGCCTGATCGACCTGGCCTGCGAAGCGGGCTACGTGGGGTTCTTCGAATACCGTTTCCGGCCGTCGGAGCTGGTGTGGACGGCGGGCCAGGAGGGGCTGTTCGGGTGCGACCCGGCAGCCTCGGCGGCGCATGGCGGGGGGCCGCGCGGGCTGAGGGCCTGGAGCGCGCTCGTGCATGTGGACGACCGTGCCCGGTTGCGCCGTTCGCTGGCGCGTGCGCTGCGCGCGCGCAGCCCCCGGGCCCAGCTGGAGTACCGCATCGCCGCCGCGCCCGACGACGCACCCCGCTGGCTGTCCAGCCGGCTGCTGCTGCGCTACGGCGTCCGCGGACGCCCCGAGCAGGTCGTGGGCATCACGGTCGATGTCACCGAGCAGAAGAACGCGGAGCGGCGGCGGGCGCTGCAGTCCGAGCAGGAGCAGGCGGCGCGGCGGCAGGCGGAGGCCGCCAGCCGTGCCAAGGACGAGTTCCTGACCATGCTGAGCCATGAGTTGCGCAATCCGCTGGCGGCCATCGCGGCGGCATCCGACGTGCTTTCCACCGGTGCGGGCGGGCAGGAGACGACGAACCAGGCCCTGGGCATCATCCAGCGCCAGACCCAGCACCTGGCGAGCATGATGCGCGACCTGCTGGACGTCAGCCGCGTGCTGCGCGGCAGCGCCGTGCTCGCGCGCCGGCCCACCGACCTGGCCGAGCGGGTGCGCAGCGTGCGCGAATCCCTGTCCGTCGGGGGCACGATGCGGCGCCATGCCTGGACGTTCGACCTGCAACCGGCCTGGATCAACGGCGATGCGACGCGCATCGAGCAGGTGATCGTGAACCTGCTGCAGAACGCCATCAAGTACACGCCCGAGGGCCGCAGCATCGACGTGGGCGTGGCCTGCGAGGGCGACGAGGCCGTGCTGTGCGTGGCGGACGGGGGCGACGGCATCGACGAGGACCTGCTTCCGCACATCTTCGACCTGTTCCGCCAGGGAGAGCGCATGCTCGACCGGCAGGACGGTGGCCTGGGCGTGGGGCTGACACTGGTGCAGCACCTGGTGGAGCAGCATGGCGGCACGATCGACGTCTCCACGTCGGAGGACGGAACGGTGTTCACGGTGCGCTGGCCGCGCGTGGCGCCCGGCAGCGCCGCGGCGCCCGCGGATGCCATGTCGATGCGCCCGCACGGTCCTTCGCGGCGCATCGTGCTGGTGGAGGACAATGCGGACATGCTGCGCTCCGTGAGCGCCTACCTGCGTGGCAGGGGGCACACGGTGCATGCGGCCGAGGACGGGCTCGACGGGCTGGTACTGATCATCGCGGAGCGGCCGGACGTGGCCATCGTCGATATCGGGCTGCCGGGCGTGGACGGGTACGAGATCGCGCTGCGCGCCCGTGCGGCGGGGTATGCCGGGCGGATGGTGGCCGTGTCGGGCTACGGCCAGGCGCAGGACATTTCCAAGGCGCGGAAAGCCGGTTTTGATGAATACCTGATCAAACCGATCACGATGGAACAATTACAAAACGCAATGGACCGCACGCCTTGACGGGTGCAGAGTCCACACGCATCTATACCGACGCGGTGGGCCGACGGCAGCATTGCGAGAGGTTTGTTGGAGGATTCATGGGTTTGGCTCTGATCGTGGACGATGACGCCGATGCGGCGGACATGCTGGCGGCGCTGTGCAGCGCCGAGGGCTACCACGCCGCCACGGCGCACACGCTGGAGGCGGCGCGCAAGAAGATGGTGCTGCAGCCGCCGGACGTGGTGCTGCTCGACCTGCACCTGCCGGATGGCAACGGCCTGTCGTTCATGAACGAGCAATCGCTGCGATCGAACACGCAGGTGGTGCTGGTCACGGGGCATGCCACGCTGGAAACGTCGATCCAGGCGCTGCGCCTCGGTGCGGCCGACTACCTCGTGAAGCCCGTGAGCCTGCCGCAACTGCGCGGGGTGCTGTCGCGCGTGATGCCTCCTGCGGCGATCGCCGCGGAGATCGAGTCCTGGCGCAAGACGGTGGACGATACCGGCCGGTTCGGCCACCTGGTGGGGCGCTCGGCCTGCATGCGGCGGGTGTACGAGCAGATCGCGCGCGTGGCCGGCACCTCGGTCACGGTGTTCGTGACCGGCGACAGCGGGACCGGCAAGGAACTCGTGGCGCGGACGGTGCACGACCTGAGCCGGCGGCGTTCGCAGCCATTCCTGGCCATCAACTGCGGCGCGATATCGCCCCAGTTGATGGAAAGCGAGATCTTCGGCCACGAGAAGGGCAGCTTCACGGGCGCGGAGCGGCAGCACCAGGGGTTCTTCGAGCGCGCGCATGGTGGCACGCTGTTCCTGGACGAGGTTACCGAAATGCCCATGGAACTGCAGGTCAAGCTGCTGCGGGTGCTGGAAACCGGCACCTTCATGCGCGTGGGCTCCACGGTGGAGCGGGCCACCGACGTGCGCATCGTGGCCGCGACCAACCGCGATCCCCTGTCCGCCGTGGCGGGCGGGGCCCTGCGCGAGGACCTGTTCTATCGGCTGAACGTATTCCCGATCGAGTTGCCGCCGCTGCGCGAGCGCACCGAGGACATCGGGCTGCTGAGCACCCATTTCCTGGCGGCGATCGGGCAGAAGGAGGGCCGGCCCAAGCGGCTGGAGCCCGAGGCCCTCGAGCGCCTGGAGCGCTACCGCTGGCCTGGCAACGTGCGCGAACTGCGCAACGTGATGCAGCGCGCCTACGTGATGGCGGAGGGCGATGCGATCACGGCGCAGTGGCTCCCGACCAACGGCGCCGACGCCGATGCCCCGGCGGTTCCCGAGGCCAGGGCCGCGCGCGTGCCCGTAGAGGACGACGGCGCCGAATCCGCAGGCCAGCTGCGCGTGGACGTGGGCACCTCGATCGCGGACGTGGAGCAGCAGCTCATCCTGCGCACCCTGCGGCACTTCGACAACCACAAGGAGCGCGCCGCGGCGGCCCTCGGCGTGAGCCTCAAGACCCTCTACAACAAGCTCAAGGCCTACGAGAGCACGGCTGCAGACTCCTCCTCCACGCGCTGAACGCGCAGGTCGAGGCCGGGTTACGGGTTTCTGGGCACGCCGATTGCCCTGTACTTTTTCGCCTGGCCGCCCCGCCAGGCGCGCCCCTCTTGAGCCCGCCACCAAGGCGGGCTCTTTTTTTGCCGGCCGGGTTGTCTGCACCGTCGGGCACGCCGTTTGCCCTGGGTCATTGCGTAGGCCCGGCCGCCGCGGCGCCGGACTGCAAATTCCATCCATTTCCCATTTTGTTGAGAGGAGCGGTACATGGCCAATGACCCAACGAACGAACGCGATACGGGCAAGCAAGCACAGGCGGAAGAGGCGCTGAAGCAGGGAGCCCGCCGTGCCGGTCCGGCCCGGCGGGGGTTCGCGGGCATGGACCCGGCCCGCCAGCGCGAGATCGCGTCCCTGGGCGGGCGCGCGGCCCACGCCAGCGGCAACGCCCACCAGTTCACGTCGGAAGAAGCCCGCGAGGCTGGCCGCAAGAGCCATCGCAAGTCCACGGCCTCCAGCGGCGGTGGCGCTGGGGCCAGCGCAGGTGCTGCCTCGTCCTGAGGTGTGCGCGCCGGTGCCGGGCATCGCCGGCTCCGGGGGGCATCCGGGCCCGCCTTCATGGCGGGCTTTTTTCATGGGCGAAGGCCGTATGTCGGAAAGGATTTCTTGCCGTAAAAACGCCTTGCAAGCCTGCTGCGCCGGGTAGGCGGGCTGGCGGGCAGGGGATGTGTGCATGCCGGTGCGTGGAAAGTCGCGAGGAAATCCACGGCGGATGTGCGCTGTGCGCAATGGGGGCAGGGAATAAAAAAAAGCGCCCTGGACATGCCAGGGCGCTTGATGGGTGGTGGGTCCTGAGTGACTCGAACACTCGACCTACGGATTAAGAGTCCGCTGCTCTACCAACTGAGCTAAGAACCCACAGTAACCTTTGAAACTGTGTCTGCGGCGCTGCAGAGCCTCGAATTATGCACTACTTTTTTCCCGGCCTGCAAGCAGGTGGGCAAAAAATTTTTCGACGCCTCACATCAGCAGGTGTTCGCCCGCGTTGTCGCCCCCCAGGATCACGTAGTTCACCTTGCGGATGTCCATGAGCTTGCGGCCGCCGGAGTAGCTGATGGAGCTCTGCACGTCCTGCTCCATCTCCACCAGCGTGTCCGCGAGGCAGCCCTTGATGGGCTCGAGGATGCGCTTGCCTTCCACGTGCTTGTACTCGCCCTTGTTGAAGTCGCTGGCGGAACCGTAGTACTCCTTGAACTGCTCGCCATCCACCTCCACGGTCTTGCCGGGCGATTCCTCGTGGCCCGCGAACAGCGAGCCGATCATGACCATGGTGGCGCCGAAGCGGATGCTCTTGGCGATGTCGCCGTGGCTGCGGATGCCGCCGTCGGCGATGATGGGCTTGGTGGCCACGCGGGCACACCACTTGAGCGCCGAAAGCTGCCAGCCGCCGGTGCCGAAGCCGGTCTTGAGCTTGGTGATGCACACCTTGCCGGGGCCCACGCCCACCTTGGTCGCGTCCGCGCCCCAGTTCTCCAGGTCGATGATGGCTTCGGGCGTGGCCACGTTGCCGGCGATGATGAAGGCCTGCGGCAGGTGCTGCTTGAGGTAGCCGATCATGGCCTTCACCGTGTCGGCATGGCCGTGGGCGATGTCGATGGTGATGTATTCGGGGCAGAGGCCCTCCGCCACGAGCCGGTCCACCGTGTCGTAGTCGGGCTGCTTCACGCCCAGCGAGATGGAAGCGAAGCAGCCGGCCGCGTGCATGTCGCGCACGAACTGTACGTTGTCGAGGTCGAAGCGGTGCATGACGTAGAAGTAGCCGTTGCTGGCGAGCCAGCGGCAGATCTTCTCGTCCACCACCGTCTTCATGTTCGCCGGCACCACCGGCAGGCGGAAGCTGCGCTGCCCGAGGGTGACGCTGGCGTCGCACTCGGACCGGCTCTCCACGCGGCATTTGCGCGGCAGCAGCAGGACGTTGTCGTAGTCGAAGATTTCCATGAGATTTCCAAGCTCCTGTGAAAGGTCGCGGAGGACCGTTTTCCCCCGCGATGGGGCGCTTGGCTTGGAGGCCGGTCGTGCGGGCGGGCCGTGGAGGCCTCTGCCGAACCCTGCTGTGCGCAGGCACAAAAAAACCGGACGTCAAGAAACTTGGGCCCGGTGACTGATTCTACCCCTGCCGCGCGCATCCGTGGCGCACCAGGGGGGTGGCGGACGGAGCGCAGGGTTACTGCGGCCTGCCGGCATCGCGGGCGGGGCAATGGGCCCGTGCCGCCGCGACCACCGTGCCGTCCGCGCCCTGCAGCCAGCCCACGGCGCCGAGCCGGTCCGGGTCGGCACCGTCGGGGATGCGCATGGGCCGCAGTTCAGACCACCCGGTGCGCGGCGCTGCCGTGCCGGTTTCCCAGGTGCCCTGCAGCGCATTGCGCACGATGTGGCGCTCGGCGGCATTGCCTTCCGCTCCGGCGGCCACGGTCTCGACCAGCAGCAGCGTGAAGGTATGGCGGGTGCCGGCGAGGGCATGCGGGGCAGAGGCCTTGCCCCCGGGCCGCGCCAGGGCGATGGTGGCGCCGACGTAGCCGTTGACGGGCGGGCCCAGGGCCACGCGCAGCCGGCCCGGCAGCGGGGCCGTGGGGGTGACGTCGGTGATGGCGGTGTCGGTGGCCATGGGCGGGTCGCGGCGCAGCGCCTGCAGGCGCTCCAGCGCATCGCGCGTGGCCGCGGCGGACAGGGGGGCGTCGTCGCCCTGCCGGCCCGGCACGATCCAGTCCAGCACGAGGGCCCGCCCGCCGGGGACCGTGGCCGGCGCATCGGCCCAGCAGGCGGCGCAGTCGGCGCTGAGGAAGCGCTCGTAGAGCACGCGTGGCGCGGCCTTGCCGTCGCTGCTGCACGCGGTCCACTGGGCCGCTGCGGAAGACGGCGCCGTGGCCATCCAGGCCGGGGCGAGGCAGAGGAGCAGTGCGGGGAGGAAAGTGCGCATCGGCGGGTCCTGGGGCTGTGCGGTGGCGGCGCCGCACATGTTCCCACAAGACGCGCCGCGGCGCAGGATCTGCCTTACTCGGGCTTGATGTTGGCCTTGCGCACCACCTCGCCGTAGGAGACGAGGCGCTCGGACATCATCTTCTCGAAGGCTGCGGGCGACATCTCTTCGGGCGGGATCACGCCGCGGGCCTTGAGGTTCTCGATCATGGCGGGCTCCGTCGCGGCCTTGCGGATGGCCTTGTGCAGCGTGGCGACGACGGCGGCCGGCGTGCCGGCCGGCGCGGCGATGCCGGTCCACGACGGCTGGTTCAGGGCGGGGAAGCCCAGTTCCTTGAAGGTCGGCACGTCGGGCAGCTGGGCCACGCGCGTGTCCGACGCCACGGCCAGGGCGCGCAGCTTGCCGGCCTGGATGTGCTGCAGGAACACCACCAGGTTGTCCAGCGCGAACTGCACTTCGCCCGCCAGGATGGCGGTGACGTAGGGCGAGCCGCCGCGATAGGGAATGTGCACGCCCGTGGCACCCACGGCCTGCAGGAACGCCTCGGCGTTGATCTGGCCCATGCTGCCGGCGCCGGCCGTGGCGAAATTGACCTGGCCGGGGTTGGCCTTCAGGTAGGCCACGAATTCGGCGAAGTTCTTCGCGGGCACGCTCGGGTGGGCGACCAGCACGTTGGGCTGGCGGCCCAGGATGGCGATGTTCTCGAAGTCCTTGATCGGGTCGTAGCCCAGCTTGGGCTGCACCAGCGGGTTGGCCAGGTGGCTGCTTTGCGAGGAGGCCACGAGGGTGTAGCCGTCGGCCGGGGCCCGGGCCACGAACTGCGTGCCGATGGAGCCGCCGGCGCCGGGCTTGTTGTCCACCACGATCGGCACGCCCAGGATGCGGCCCAGCGATTCGGTGTACTGGCGCGCCATCACATCGACGGAGCCGCCGGGCGGGAAGGGCACGACCAGCGTGATCGGGCGGCTGGGGTACTTGTCACCGGCCGCGAAGGCGGGCAGGGCGGCGGCGCCGGCGAGGCCCAGGCCGGTGGCGAGGATCTGGCGGCGGGTGGCGGGGGTGCGTTCGAAGGACATAGGTCTCGGAAAGGTCAGGAAAACAAAAAGGGTGAACGCTGGCTCAGCCCAGCGCCAGCAGCGTGAGCGCCAGCGCCTGGGCGCGGGGCACGAAAGTGGTGAGGTCGCAGAACTCGCGTTCGCTGTGGGCATAGCCGCCCACGGGGCCCAGGGCGCAGAGCGAGGGAATGCCCATGTTGGACGTGATGCCGCTGTCGGCCGCGCCGCCGGTGGCCTCGCCCTCGACGGTGAAGCCGATCTGTTGCGCGCAGCGCTGGTAGGTCTGCAGCAGCGCGTCGGGCGTGCGGGCCATGGGCAGGGTGCCGGTCTTCGCGACGATGCGGCCGCTGGTGCGCGGCAGGGATTCTTCCTCGATGATGGCCTGGATGCGCGCGAGCACGCCTTCCAGGTCGTTGCCGGCGGTGTAGCGCAGGTCCACGTGTGCCGAGGCCAGCGGGGCCACCACGTTGGAGGCCATGCCGCCCTGGATGAAGCCCACGTTCACCGTGATGCCGGGCTCGCAGCCGTTGAGGGCGTGCAGCGCCAGGATCTTGCGGGCCAGCGCGTCGATGGCGCTCGCGCCCTGGGCGGGGTTGATGCCGGCGTGCGCGGCCACGCCCTGCACCTCGAAGTCGATGCGGTAGGAGCCCTTGCGCTCGTTGACCACGTTGCCGCTGATGCGGCCGGGTTCGGCATTGAGCACGGCGCGGGCGCCCTGCACGTGCTCGCGGATGACGGTGCGGCAGGCGGGCGAACCCACCTCTTCGTCGGCGGTGAACAGCAGGTGCACAGGCGTGGCGTTGCCGCCGAAGCGTGCCAGCGCCTCGGCCACGAAGACGTTCATCACCAGGCCCGACTTCATGTCGGCGACGCCGGGGCCGAAGGCCTTGCCGCCTTCCACGCGCCAGGGGCGCTGCGCCGCCGTGCCCAGCGGGAAGACCGTGTCCATGTGCCCCATGAGCTGGTAGTGCCCCGGGGCGGCCGCGTTGCTGCCCGGCACCCTGGCCAGGATGCATTCGCCCCAGCCCGGCTCGGGCAGGGTCTGCACGGGGATTCCGGCAGCCTCCAGGCGGCCGCGCAGCACTGCGGCGACCTGGCGCACGCCCTCTTCATGGCCGCTGCCGCTGTCGATGTTCACGACCTGCGCCAGCAGGTCGGCCATCGCCTGCTCCTGCGAGGCGAGCCAGTCGAGCAGGGGCTGGGCGGAGGCGGGGACGGCTGGCGCGGAGGAAGTGGCGGTCATGGTCGGGCAGTGTTGCGGCAACGGGGAATGATTGAAACAAAAATTTCATAAATCATATTGCCTTGCAATGAGTGTTGCAATAACGGTGTGCATCCGGCGTGACGCGCCGTGCACAATCGGCGCGAACGGCGCGCTGCCCGCGCGCTATCTGCATCCCCTGGCCATCCCCATGCTTCTGACCGAACGGCTCGCCGCCCATGCCGCCTCCCTGACCGCCAGCGAGCGCGCCCTGGCCGACGACCTGCTGCGCCACTACCCTGACGGGCTGCTGGATTCCGCCAGCGCGATCGCGGCGCGCACGGGCACGAGTGCCTCCACGGTGGTGCGCATGTTCTCCAAGCTGGGCTACGGCAGCCTGGCCGAGGTGCGGCGCGAGGCGCGTTCCGAGGTCACCTCGCGCCTGCAGACCGCCGCGCAGCGCGCGCCCGCTACGCTGGGCGCCGGGCGCAGCCTGGCCGAATGCGTGGACGATGCGCTGCTGCATGACCAGCACAACCTGGCCGCCACGCGGCAGGGCCTGGACATGTCCGCCTTCGAAGCCGTGGTGCGGCAACTGGCGCAGGCCCGGGGCCGCGTGTACCTGCTGGCCGAGAAGAACAGCGCGCCCGTCGCCAGCCACCTGGCCACGCACCTGAACATGTGCCGCCCGGGCGTGCAGGACCTGGGGGCGGGCGCACCGTTCGCGGTGGACCGGATGCTCTGGGTGCAGCCGCAGGACGTGCTGCTGGTGTTCACCATCCGCCGCTATTCGCGCGGCGGCCTGCTGGCGGCGCAGCATTTCCGGGCGCAGGGCGCCACCGTGGTGGCGCTCACGGACAGCCCGGTGGCGCCCGTCGTGCAGCATGCGCAGCACACGCTGGTGGCGCGCACGGCCAATGCATCGCCGTTCGATTCCTACACCGCGGCCTTCTTCCTGTGCAATGCCCTGGTGTCGGCAGTGGCGCAGCTGCGCCACGGCGCGGTGCAGGAGGCGCTGGAGCGGCGCGATGCGCTCTGGAAGCAGTTCGAGTCCGACGCGCTGGACGGCCTGCTGACCTGAGCGCCTGCCCAGGGCCTTGACCCCGCGCGCCGGGCGGAGGCGGCCGGGTTCCTACAATGGCGGGATGCTCCCACACGACCTGTTTTCCGGCGCGCCAGCGCCTTTCGGCGCTGCCGAGCCGGGCCCCGCTGCCGCATCGGCCGCCGCGTCGCCCCTGCTGCAGAACCTGAACGACGAGCAGCTTGCCGCCGTCACGCTGCCCGCGGGCCACGCCCTGATCCTGGCCGGTGCGGGCTCCGGCAAGACCCGCGTGCTCACCACGCGCATCGCCTGGCTGCTGCAGAACGGCTATGCCTCGCCCGGCGGCATCCTGGCCGTCACCTTCACCAACAAGGCCGCCAAGGAAATGACCGCGCGCCTCTCGGCCATGCTGCCGGTGAACGTGCGCGGCATGTGGATCGGTACCTTCCACGGCCTGTGCAACCGGCTGCTGCGTGCCCACCACAAGTCGGCGGGCCTGCCCGCCACCTTCCAGATCCTGGATACGCAGGACCAGCTCTCGGCCGTGAAGCGGCTGTGCAAGCAGTTCAACATCGACGAGGAACGCTTTCCCCCGAAGCAGATGGCCTACTTCATCAGCGGCTGCAAGGAAGAGGGACTGCGGCCAGGCGACGTGGATGCGCGCGATGCGGACGGGCGCAAGAAGGTGGAGCTCTACCAGCTGTACGAGGAGCAGTGCCAGCGCGAGGGCGTGGTGGATTTCGGCGAGCTGATGCTGCGCAGCTACGAACTGCTGCGCGACAACGACCCGATCCGCGCGCACTACCAGCGGCGCTTCCAGCACATCCTGGTGGACGAGTTCCAGGACACGAACAAGCTGCAGTACGCCTGGCTCAAGCAACTCGCGGGCGACGTGGTGGATGGCCGCCTCGTCACGCACGGCAGCGTGCTGGCGGTGGGCGACGACGACCAGAGCATCTATGCCTTCCGCGGCGCGCGCGTGGGCAACATGCAGGACTTCGTGCGCGAGTTCGACGTGCGCCACCAGATCAAGCTGGAGCAGAACTACCGCAGCTACAGCAACATCCTCGATTCGGCCAACGCCCTCATCAGCCACAACAGCCGCCGCCTGGGCAAGAACCTGCGCACCACGCAGGGGCCGGGCGAGCCGGTGCGCGTCTACGAAGCGCCCACCGACCTGGCGGAGGCGCAATGGATGGTGGACGAGATCCGCCAGCTCGCGCGCAATGACGGCTTCGAGCGGCGCGAGATCGCCGTGCTCTACCGCAGCAACGCGCAGAGCCGGGTGATCGAATCGGCGCTCTTCAATGCCGCGGTGCCTTATCGCGTGTACGGCGGCCTGCGCTTCTTCGAGCGCGCGGAAATCAAGCATGCGCTGGCCTACCTGCGCCTGCTGGAGAACCCGCACGACGACACGAGCTTCATGCGCGTGGTGAACTTCCCGCCGCGCGGCATCGGGGCGCGCACGGTCGAGGTGTTGCAGGATGCGGCGCGGCAGGCCGGCTGTTCGCTGCACGATGCCGTGAGTGCCGTGCCCGGCAAGGCGGGCGCCAACCTGGGCGCCTTCGTCGCCATGGTGGATGTGATGCGCGAGCAGACGCAGGGCCAGACGCTGCGCGGCATCATCGGCCAGATGCTCGAGTCGAGCGGATTGGTGGAGCACTACCGCGCCGAAAAGGAAGGCGCGGACCGTCTGGAGAACCTGGACGAACTGATCAATGCCGCCGAGAGCTTCGTCACGCAGGAAGGGTTCGGCCGCGACGCCGTCGCGCTGCCGGTGGACGAGCACGGCGCCAGCCTGCGCCAGAGCCCGGCGAGCCAGGGCATCGATACCTCATTGCCCGTGGTGGATGAACCGCTGCCCGGCGGCGTGGATGCCGATACCGGCGAGACGCTGTCACCCCTGGCCGCCTTCCTCACGCACGCCGCACTGGAAGCCGGCGACAACCAGGCCCAGGCCGGGCAGGATGCCGTTCAGCTCATGACCGTGCATGCCTCCAAGGGGCTGGAGTTCGATGCCGTGTTCATCGGCGGCATGGAGGAGGGCCTGTTCCCGCACGAGAACTCCATGAGCGACCGGGACGGCCTGGAGGAAGAGCGCCGCCTGATGTACGTGGCGATCACGCGGGCGCGCAAGCGGCTCTACCTGAGCCATTCCCAGACGCGCCTGCTGCACGGGCAGACGCGCTACAACATCAAGAGCCGGTTCTTCGACGAGCTGCCCGAGGCGGCGCTGAAATGGATCACGCCCAGGCAGCAGGGCTTCGGCAGCTTCGCGCCGCAGTCCGGCGGGCGGGGCGGGAGTGCGGGGACGCCGTGGGGCGGCTTCGGGTCGGGGGCGAAGTCGGAGACCTTCGCGAGCCCGCCCGTGCCGGCGCAGAAGGCACCGCCTGCGCATGGGCTGCGCGTGGGGCTGGCGGTGTTCCACACCAAGTTCGGCGAGGGCAAGGTGCTGTCGCTCGAAGGCTCGGGCGACGATGCGCGCGCCCAGGTGAACTTCCCGCGGCACGGCACCAAGTGGCTGGCGCTGTCGGTGGCCAAGCTCACGGTGGTGGAGTGACGAGGAGGACGGTGCCTTCCGTGCCGGCCCGGCCGGTCAGTTGCGCGACGGGAAGATGCCCTGCAGGGCGATGATGAAATTGAGGCAGAGGTAGGGCTGCATGTTCGCGTGGGGCATGCTGTTCCCGGCGATGTTGGTCGTGACACCAGCCAGGGTGCCATCGGGACTCTGGTCGGTGTATTGGTCATTGCGCTGGTCGGACGCGGCGAGGTAGCGTCCGCTGGGGGCCGCGGAATTCCCTGGATTGCTGCTCACGGCGACCGAGGCGGTGTGCACGTGCGCCGGCATATGGGCATTCTGCAATGTCACTGTTTCCTGCCCGCCCACCTCTCCCTGCACATAGTTCGTCGGCGATCCCGGGCCCTGCCCCGGGCCCAGCGGGATCCGCCCCCGCAGATCGGGCAGCGCGAACGTCGTTACGCCGTTGCCTCCATAGGTCGTACCCAGCAGGGAAAAAAGCGCGCTGTTCTGCGAGATGGACAGCAGCTGCCCTTGGCAGAACGCCCAGCCTTTGGGAGGGAAATTGCCGGCGAAAATGCTGATTTCACCGAGGAATGGATCCAGGGCCATGTCTTTTTATCCTTCATCAAGTCACGAGATAAGGGTTGGTCCAGCCGCTGCGTAGGCGCGGGCGTGCTGGCTCGGGCCAGGATGGCGACTCCTTGGCGGCGGCCTGCAGCCGGGCCATGGCTGCATGCGCCCCCTCAGAGGCTGCCGCTTGCCACCGGGCAAGGCGCTCCCCTGCATCGGTACCCAACTGCAGAACCGCGGTGGACAGCGGGCTTCCGAGTGCGAACGGATTGCCCACCAGGGGCCGCTGGCGGTCCATGCCGAGGCGCAGCCATGCCTCGTGGAAGCGCTCTGCCTGTCGGCCCGAGTACAGCGCCACCGCGAAATCGGCGGACGTTCCCTTCAGCACGGCCCGCAGCCCGTCGAATTCGGGCCGTCCGTCCGGCAGGCCCGAGACATGGGTGGCGGCCACCGTGCCCCCGGCGGCCTCGAACGCCGCGCGGAACTCGTGCGGGAAGTCGTATCCGCTTTCGAGCAGGCCCATGCAGAGCACCGCCCGCGTGCCCCAGCGCCGGGGCGCCTCCTGCCCCATGCGGGCGCAGGACTGCCACAGCGCAAGCGTGTGTGCAACCAGCCAGGACGACCGCGCGGAGGAGTGGTCCGGAAGCCGGTCGGCGCCCGTATCGCTTGCGAGAAAGGGCACGCGGTGCTTCTGCAGCAGCGGCGCGAGCTCCATCGCGGTTTCCAAGGGCAGCCATCCCGCCAGGGCGTCCACGGTGCCGGTTTCCACGGCGGCGCATGCCTGCCGCAATGCCGTACGTACGCTGCGGCCGTAGGGCAGCGGCAGCCAGCGCGGAGAGGGCAGGCCGGACGCTGCGGCCCCGGCTTCCAGGCCCGCGAGGAATTCCGAGGGCAGCGTGGGGTAGCGGGACGATTCCGGCAGCAGCACGCCGACCGTGCGTTGCGTCGTGGAGGCGGATGGCCCGGCGGTTCCCGCGGAAGCGGCCGCCAGGACAACTGCCGGGGCGCTTGCCGTGGCGGCGGCTGCGGCCGTGGAGGCCGAGGCCCCGAGGAAGCCGCGGCGGCCGGGCCGCGCGAGGGTGGGGGTCGGAAGGGTCATGGGAGTGTCGCTCCTTCGGCACGCGCGCCGGCCTCGACGCTGTTCGCCGCGGCGCCGCTGTCCTGCCCGGTACGCAGCCGCTCCAGCGCATCGTAGTGCGGGGCGATCCATTCCTGGGCCAGTTCGCGCAGCCGCTGCGGTGCTTCGCGGTGTTTGCGCCCGGCGTCGGGCGTGAAGGGGTGTGAAGGATTCTTCGCATGCACGCCGAAGGTGGCCTGCATGCGTTCGATGGCCTGCGCGCCGGGCTGCATGCCGAAATGCGGCGCGATGTCTCCGGGGATCGCCGCGGGCAGTTGCCGGTAGTCGATCAGCAGCGTGCGGTCCGGCCGGAATTCCCGGACCATCGCCGCGTAGATGCTTCCCAGGCTGCGCGCGCAATATGCCTCCGGGCCCATGCGCAGCGCTTCGTCGAAGGGGATGCCTGCGGGATTGACGCCGAGCGGTCCGCCGGGGATCAGATAGGCCGCGCGCTGCTGCATCTGCGACACCAGCACCTCCAGCGGATCGCGGTACAGGAAAAGCCACGGCGTATCGGGCCAGGCTTCGGAGATGCGGCCGGCAAGGGCCGTGGCCCAGCAGTCGCACTTGATGACGAGGTGGCCGTGACGGCCGGGCGGCGATGGCCGGGCCCATGTGCTCGCGAAGGCCCGGGTGGCCAGGAGTGCCTGGGCTGGATCCAGGCCAGGCAGCCGGTGATCCGCGCGCAGCAGGTCGTCCAGCGGCGGCGGCTCCGACAGGGCCACGTGGTCATCGAGCGCCGCGAAGGCCTGGGTGACGAGGGTGGAGCCGCAGCGCGAGACGTGGAAGACGATGCCCGACGGCTGCAGGCCCAGCGAGGCCTGCGCCCAGCCGATCAGGTCGGCCAGGGGCGTCTGCCGGCGGAATGCCTGGTGGAACGGCCACTGCATCGCATTCTGCACGCCATCGGCGAAGAAGGGCGTGCGCGTGACCTCCGGCGGTGCGCGCATCCAGTCGACGAGCAGTTCGCCGCCCGGTTCCCGGTAGATGCGGATGGGCGACCAGCCCTCGAAATTCAGACGATCCATTGCCGCATCCATGCATCGCGCCCGCAGGCCATGGCGGACAGGACCTCCGCCTCGGTGAAGTCCCGGCCCAGGGCCCGGCCCTGTTGCACGCAGGCCTGCGCGAAATCCTCGCGCGAGCGGATGCCGGTCAGGCGTTCCTGCAGCGCCGGATCGCCGAAGACCTCCTGGCGGAATCGCGCGAACTGCCATTGCGGATCGTGCGCTTCGGGCAGCGGGTCGCCCGCATCTCCCGAGGCGATGGACTCCCGCAGCGCGGGCGTGGCCGCGCAATCGACCACGAGGTGCAGGCGCTCGCGGGCGCCCCGGTTGGCCACGCGGTGGGGCAGGGAGAAATCGGCGTACCACCATTCCCCTGCACGCATGGGAACGCGCTCGCCGCCCACGTAGAAGAACACCGCGTCGTGCGTGCGCAGCGGCAGGTGCAGGCGGACCTCGCCGTGCCGCAGGCCGACGCCCGGATCGGTGTGTTCGAGGATGGTGCCCCCGGGCGCCAGCCGCAGCACCCGCACCGATTTCAGGGGCGCGCCGCCCGCGATGGCGGCCACCAGCGAGCGCACTGTCGGGCACTGCGCCATCGCGGCGCCGTCCTGGTAGAGGTCGGCAGAGAACTCTCCCGGCGCGGCGGCCAGGGGGGAGCGGGGCGTGCCGCGCAGTGCGGCCACGTGCCAGCCGCCGTTATGTTTGGCGAGATTGAAATGCGGGCCCCACTGGGCGTCCGGCAGCGCATCGATCTCCGCCAGCGCGGTGGCCATGTCGATGCCGCAGGCAATGCGCCGTGCATGCGGAAGCTCTGCCGTGGCACCGCCGTGCCGGGCCTGGGGGGTGTGCGTGGTCTCGGTCATCGTGGCAACCGGATGGCTTGGCGCTATGGCGAGCAAATGGCGTAGGCGGAGCAGCTCTGCAGGTTCGCGCGGTACGAGTTGAGTATCTTCACCGACCAGCCGAGAGTACCTGCGGTGCCTCCGCAGTTGTCGACCGGGCGGCTTTCGCCGACATAGACCGCCGCATCTTCGGGCGAGGCCCTGCCGGTGTTCGCGACATGCCCGCCACCGAGCACTTTCTCGCCGGGATTGCAGCAGGACACGACTGCGCAGGTGTCGCTGCCCACGTTGGGCAGCGTGAAGGTCCGGATCGCGACGGCCGCGCTCACGGAGCCGGTCGCGCCCGTGGGGCCGGCGGGACCGACGCTGCCCTGGGCGCCTGTCGCTCCCGTTGCTCCGGTGGGCCCGGCCGGGCCTGCGGGCCCGCCGGGCCCGGTCGCGCCCGCCGGGCCGGCGGCTCCGGTGGCCCCGGATGCGCCCGTGGGGCCCGCGGCGCCCGTCGCCCCGGTGGGCCCTGCGCTGCCCGTGGGGCCGGTCGCCCCTGCCGGGCCGGTCGCACCCGTGGCGCCTGTCGCTCCGGTGGCCCCGACCACTCCGGCATTGCAATCACCGAGCACGCCGCCCGGACCGTGGCACACGGGCGTGCCCTGCTGCGGCACCGACGCCAGCCCGGGCAGCGTGACGGTGCCCGAGGCCTCGTCCACGCGCAGCCGGATCTGCGTCTTGTCGCTGCTGGTCACCGAGAAGCCACCGTTGGGCGGAGGCGCCAGCAGGATATCCGCGGCCAGCACGGCATGGCAGTGCAATGCGCCCGCCCAGCAGAGCGCGGCGAAACGGATGCGATGGGGTGGGGAAAAAGGCATTGGCGACCTCGCAGAATCGCCGGAGTGTAAGTAAAACCTTACGCAATAGGGTGCTGTTGTAATGCCTTGTATAACTTTCCGTTTGAGTGTCTCCGAATGTAGCTTGGCCTTGATGGGTGGATCAGGCGGGGTACCAGTGGTTGTCCACCCGCGCATCCGTGAGCGACAGGCCGTGGGGGTGGCGAAGCGGCGCCGCGCCCTGGGCGTTCTCCAGCGTGTGGTCCACCCCGGCAGCCCACAGCCCGGAACCCCGCACTGCCAGCGCGCAGGCCTCGGGCAGCGCGATGAGCCGTTGCCATCCACCACGGGCATCGAAGGCGGCGATGCCCTGAGCGCGGGGACAGCTCACGGTCCAGCCTTCCGCCAATCCTGCGATGCTGCCGCCATAACCCCGCAGGCCGCCGGGCAGCACCTGCGGCGCCGGGTCGGCGGTCCGCAGCGCCTTGCCGTCGAAGAGCGCGAGCACGGGTGCCGCGGCGCGCGCGTCCATCCCGTCGTGTTCGGCCTGCAGCGCAATGCCGAGCACGTCCGCGCCGGGATTCCAGGCGAGGTGCCGCAGGCTCAGGCGGCGGTCCTGCAGGCGCCATTGCCCCAGGGTTTCGCCCGTGCCTCCGTGCAGGCGCACGATGGAAGAGTCCATGGTGTCCAGCGCCCGCTTCACGCGGCCGGTCTCGGGGGCCGTCGGCACGCCGCCATTGGCGACGATGAGGGTCGGCATGCCGTCCACCCGCACGCGCCGGTCCCAGATCAGTTCGTGCGCATCGATGCCCTGGGTGGGCCACTCCGCGCGCATTTCCAGGCTGGCGACGTCGCGCAGCACGACGAGGCTGCGGCCCGTGTCCGCCTCGGTTTCCGTGGACAGCAGCAGGCTCGCGTCCGGTGACGCGATCACGTGGCCGTTGAAAGAACGCTGGCCGTCGGACCACTGCCAGACGGGTTCGCGTGCCGTGCCCGGCCACCAGCGCAGCAGCCAGTCGCCCGGGCGGCGCGATGCGGCCACGATGCTGCCGTCGGGCAGCGGGCACAGGCCGTGCGCACGCGTGGGGATCTCCAGCGCGTGCAGCGCGCGCAGCGCGGTGCCGGGCCCGGATTGCGCCTCCAGCAGACCGACGCGGTAGCTGCCATCCTCCTGCTGCCAGGCGGCCGCGAGCCGCAGGGGCGTGCCCGACGCGCTGGCACTGTTCCAGGTACCGGACAACGGTACGGCGAGGCCGATACCGGCCAGCGCGCGCAGGGCCGCGCGCCGCGAAGGCCCGCTCCGGGCCACGCCATCGTTCCTGTGCGACATGCCCACCGCGTCAGTCCCCGTCCGCATCCGAGAAACCGATGCTGACCTGCAGGGCCGGTGCCACCTCGGCTTCGGCGAGCCGCTTGAGCGCGCTGAGTTCTTTTGCCGCCTGCAGCACCCGCGGGCCGTCGGGTGCTGCGGCATCCGTACCGGCGGCCGCTGCCATCGCCGCGTCGATGCGCAGGGCCGCTTCGCGCAGGCGGTCGGCAAGCGGGTTCAGTCCCCTCCCGCGCAGGTAGGTTTCCAGCGGCACCGCTCCCTGGCCCGGCTGCACCGGCGGCGTGCCGTCGGCCTGCACGGTGAGGGCGCGCAGGGCGGCCCATTCGGCTTTCCAGGCCGTCCCGACCTGGCCGCTGGCAGCGCGCGGGTAATCGGGCGTGCGCGTGCCCTGGGCGGCGCGCAGGGGTTTTTCCATGTGCGCCCAGCGCAGGCGTTCGATCCCGCCCACCCACTGGTTGATGAATTCGCCCATGGCCTGGGCGGAGCGCTCCTGCTGGTCCTCGGCGGCCCAGTCGGTCTGCGCGGCCTCGCGGAACGCAGCCTGCTGGGCCACGGCTTCGCGCTCCACGTCGAGTGCGACTTCCACCGCATAGCCGCAGGCGGGCGAGGCGGGCTGCGCCGGCTGGGTCCACAGCAGCCATTCGAGCGCCGGCAGTCCCTTGGCCGGCGTGCCCACGCGCTCGAAGGCCGTGGCACCCTGCGGCTGCGCCTTGACCGCGCGCTCGATGAGCTGCGGGCGCGTGGGCATGAAGTCGATCTGTCGCTGTGCGCGGCGCGCCACCACCGGGCCGACGGCCACCGCGGAGAGCCCTTCCCAGGCCAGCATGGCGCGCTGCCACGCCTGGCGCGCGTCGGCCAGCGCCGCGGCCGAGCGATCGGGCCCGGCGGCGCAGAGCGTGCGCAGCGCCGGGGGCAGTGCGCCCGATGCCTGGGCGAACTCCGTGGCGCGCTGCAGGCCCCAGTGCGCATAGAGCCCCTGCAGCGCGTGCGTGGTGTCGTAGAACGGCACGGCATCGTGGCGCCAGTCGAGCGGGGCCTGGGCCTGCGCGCCTGCCGCGAGCAGCGCAGCGCCCGCGGCCACCAGGGCAGGGGTGCCGCGGCGCCGCAGGGCAGCCATGAAATGAGCGGATGCGGTCATAGGGACTCCACGAATCGGACCAGCGCGTCGCGCTCGGCCTTGTCCATCTTCAGCACGTTCTGTTTCGCTTCTTCCGCCTCGCCGCCGTGCCAGAGGATGGCCTCCAGCACGCCGCGTGCGCGGCCGTCGTGCAGCAGCCGGGTGTGGCCGTTCACGTCCTTGATGAGGCCGATGCCCCACAGCGGCGGCGTCCGCCACTGCCGGCCGCTGGCCAGGAAGTCGGGCCGCCCGTCGGCCAGGCCCTCGCCCATGTCGTGCAGCAGCAGGTCGGTGTAGGGCCAGATGCGCTGGCCCGACAGGGCCTTGCTGGTCAGGCGGGGGAACGGGCCTTCCTTCGTGACGTAGCTCGGGCGGTGGCAGGTCGCGCACTGGGCCCGGGCGAACAGCGCCTGCCCGCGCAGCACGGCCGCGTCGTTCACGTCCCGGCGTGCAGGCGGGGCCAGCGTGGCCTGGTAGAAGACCACGTCGTCGAAGGTCTTGTCGTCGATCTCCACGCCTTCCTGGCCGCGCGCGCCCGCGCTGCGGCCACTGGGCGCTGCGCCGCAGTCCACCTGCGTGGTGGTGCAGTGCTCGCTGGGGAAGTGCCGGGAGGTGATGCCCATGTCGCCGACGAAGGCGCCGCCCGTCTGGTGCGCGAGGGTGGCCACGTTGGCCTTCCAGCCGAAGCGGCCCAGCATCTTGCGGCCCGATGGCGCGTCCCAGACATGGTTGGGCCGTCCCTTGATCGGGCCGGGCGCGGCCGCCTGGTCGGCGGCGTTGGCCAGGATGTCGGCCTCGCCGATGGCCTCGAGCAGCCCCACGCCGATGACCTGCGGCGCGATGCGCGGGCTGAGCATGGTGCCGGCGTGCAGCGGGCCGTAGCCGAGGTCGCGCACGCCGTAGTGGGGCTTGAGCAGCGTATAGGGCGTGCCGTCGGCGAAGCTGCCCCCGACCGTCTCGTAGCGCAGCGTGACCGTGCCCTCCGGTTTCACGCCCTGCACGGCCGCCGTGTTGAGCTGGTCGCCGTACACCGGTTCCGGGTTGGGCCCGCCGTGCGGATCGGTGCCGGGGATCGACAGGCGGATGAGCAGCGAGACGATCGGGTCGCGGGTTTCGCCCAGGCGGTTGAAGATCTCCGGCGGCTCGCCGCGGCCGTCCTGCACGTGGCAGCCGCCGCAGGAGCGCGCGATGAAATGCGGGCCCAGGCCGTCGCGCGCCTTGGTCGAGGCGCCGGCTTCCACCCAGTTGCGCTTGAAGAACGAGTTGCCGATCACGAAGCGCGTGCGTTCCGCGTCCTCGAGGTTGGCCGCGGGGAACGAGAAGGCATTGCGGCCGGTGGCATAGACCGTGGTGTCGCCGCCGGTCTTCTCCCCGAGCGGGTCGGGCGGGTCGCCGGCCGCGGCGCCGCCGGCCAGGAGCAGGGCGCCCGCGGCGGCCAGGCCGGTGCCTGCCAGGGCCGCGGCAGGCCACAGCGCGCCGCGCCGCCGCGCGTTTCGCGAAGAGGTCATGTCGCGCATCGCCCTCACGGTTGCACGAGGGTCAGCTTGGTGATGCCGATGGCGTTGGCGGCCTCCACGAGGTCTTTGCTCTGCTGCGTGAGGCTGTCGATGGTCTTCTGGATGCGCAGGCGGCCCGGGGCGTCCTTGCCGCCGATGATTTCGCGGTCGAAGGGCGCCTGGATGCCTTCGGCGGCCTTCACGGAGGCGGCGATCTGCTGCGTGGTCCGTTCGGCCAGCGCGGCGTCCTTCGCGGCGACCAGGTCGCGCAGCGAGGCACCCTGCACCAGGCTGCCGTCGGCGCGCCGGTATTCGCCGAGCCAGACGTTACGGATGCCCAGGGCATTGGTCACGGCGTCGCGGTGGGTGTTGTCGGAGAAGCAGGAGTGTTCGTCCTCCTGGTCCTGGCTGTTGAGGGCCACTTCCAGCCGCTCGCCGGCCAGTTCGCCACGGGACAGAGAGCCCAGGCCCACAAGCATCTTGCGCACCGATTCCTGGCCGCCCTTCACGAATTTCGCGCGGTAGTTGTTCGGTGTTTTCGGGTCCCAGGCCTTGACGAGCGAAGCCAGGTCGTCGATGAGCAGGTCCGTGACCACGTTCAGGTACTGGCGGCGGCGGTCGGCATTCTTGCCCTTGCCGTCCACGAAGTCCTCGAAATTGCGGTCCCCCGGGCCCGTCTCGGACAGGTCCTGTCCCCACAGGAAGAACTCGATGGCATGCCAGCCCGTGGCGACGTTCTCCTCGCCGCCGCGCTCGTTCTGCGCAGCCAGGTTCTTCTTGGTGATGGCGAACTTGCGGTCGTTCACCAGGCCGGAATCGGGCTTGCCTTCCACGCTGTCCACATAGGATTCGTCCATGGGCCAGGCGTTGAGCTGGCCTTCGGGGCCCTTGTCGTCGTCGATGGGGCCGCCGTAGAAGCGGAACGCCTCGGTCTGCCCGTAGAACTCGCGCGCGGCCAGCCAGGCCTTGCGCGCCCCGGCCAGCGTCTCCACGGACGGCCTGGCGGTGAAGGCCTTGATGGCGGTTTGCATGGTCCTGGCGGCGTTCAGCGTGTCCTCGTTGTTCGCGTGCACCAGCACGGCGTAGTGCGCCGCCACCGTGGCGGGAGTGACCGCCGCCGCCGAAGGCGCCGCAGCGGGCGCGCCCGTGCCGTGCGGAGCCGCCTGTGCCAGGACCACCCCCGTGGAGCCGAGCGAGGCGATGGCCAGCAGCCCGGAGAGAACAGTGGTTTGGAACGAAGCGGTTGTCATGGCATCTCCTGAAACGATGGGAAAAAGGCGGGGCGGATACAGCGAGGTATCCACGGCGTCCGTGCGGTCGGCCTGGCGCATGGCGCGCCGCGGCGTACGGAACCCGGTGAGGCCGGGGACATGGAGTCGCCCGGGCGTACACCCTGCGCTTTCCGGCAGCGCAGACCCCTCCCGGTCCGCGCCGCGGTGCAGCACGGCGGGCGCTGGCATTATAGGAATGAGATTAATTATCATCTCCGGGCGATGCCAATGCGCCCATGAATGGACGCTGAAGATGCCCGGAGCATCAAATCTGTTGGTGGTTTGGTGCTATTGTAAAAATAGCAAATCGTCCCGCAGGGGCAACCGCTCCGGGAGGCGGTTCGGGGCTTCGGACCGCGCAGGGGCCGCATGCCGCGGCCGAAAAAAAGCGGGGCCCGGAAGGGCCCCGCTGTCAGGGAGAAATCCGCGGCGCGCGCCCCGCGGACGGCGCGGGGTCAGGCGCCCAGCTTCATCTGCCGGGGCGTCCCGGTCAGGTAGCCCACGGCGGAGCCGAACTTGTCCTTGTAGTTGGCGCGGATCATCGGGTCGAGCTGGTCCTTCACCTTGGAGTGGATGCTGCCCCAGTCACCGGCGTGCTGGAAGTTGCTCATGATGTAGGTGAAGCCGTTGATCTCGTCCACCGCATGCAGACCGGTGGATTCGCCGCCCGCCGGCACCGACATGATGCGCGAGAGCTGCTTCGTGTCCACGTTGTAGGCCCACAGGAAGTTGTTCACGTGCTGGCTGCTGTCCTCGCCGATGAAGAGGGTGCGCAGTTTCTCGGAGAACTTCAGGTTGTCCGGGTTGGCGATGTTGTTGGGGTTGGCGGTGTTGCCCAGCGCATCGGCGGCGATGTCCTCGCCGGCCAGCAGGGCCTTGGTGTCCACCGGCATCCAGTCGCTGTTGATGGTGTTGCCCTGGGTGTCCTTCTGGCCGCCGCGCAGGTTGAGCGCCATCACCGCGCCGGCGACGAGCTGCTTGGGCACCGAGATACCGTTGCCCGGCACGTTGGCGGCGTTGCCGGCCACCATCGAGGATTGCACGTTCTGCAGCGCCGAGTAGGCGATCTTGTCCTTGGCGTTGACCGTCGTGCCTTCCATCTTGGTGAAGCCCAGGCTCGCACCGACGAATGCGGCGTAGCGGTGGGTTTCGAGGAAGGCGGCGGCCTTTTCCATGCCGGGGTTGATCTTGATCCACTCGGTCTTGCCGTTGGCGACGATCTTCGTGTAGCTCGCGTCCTTCGGGTCGGTGGAGGTCACGGACATGATGTCGGTGGGCTTGAGCGAGCTGGCGAGCTTCTCGATTTCAGCGCTGGTGGCCGAGCCGAGCTTGATCCAGGTGAGCGGGGCAGCGGAGTTCGCGGCCGGGTCGATCGAGAAGCCGGAGCCCACCTTGGCCGCGTACAGCGTGCCGGAGGACAGGTCCTTCTCCTTGTCGGCCACGAAAACGAAATAGCCGCTGTTGGTGGCGTCGTCGCCCATCAGGGCGGTGCGCTGGTCGGGCATCACCTGCACCAGCTCATGGGAGATGCGGCCCATGCAGAAGTGCTTCTTGATGGAAGCGGTGCCGTCGGCATTCACCGTCACTTCGGGCATGTGGCCGTAGTGGTACGGATTGGCGGCCGTCTCGCTGCCGTAGAGGTTCTTGCTGTAGGCCTTGAACTGCGCGTTCGAGGCAGCGGTGAACGCATCGGGCTCGTACTCCTCGCTGGAGAGGTGCGTGCCCCAGGGCGAGAGGCTCGCGCCGCAGGTGATCCACAGGCCGTGCACCTTGGAGGTGTCCACGTTGTGGTACTTCACGAGGGTGAGCTTGCCGGTGGCGGGGTCCTGGTCCAGCGAGAGCACGGCGATGGGCGAGGGCAGCTTGCCGTACATGTCGGTCTTGCCGTCCTGCGCCCAGGTGGTGTATTCGAACTGCACCACCGCGAACACGGGGTTGCCCTTCACGCCGTCCACCTTGGCGTTGGGCACGGTGAGCAGCGAGGTGCCGTCGGGCGAATCGGAGAAGAACTGGCGTTCCTTGCCGGCCACGGTCGTGTCGATGATGGGCTGGTTGTTGATGTTCACGTAGCCGCCGGCCAGGATCGTGCCGCCCTTGCCGTCGGACACGCGGTCGCCCGTGATGAAGAACGGCTGGTAGGCCAGCTGGTAGCTTTGGGTGGAGTCGTCGCTGAACTTCACGTTCAGCGTCGAGCCGACGGTGGTCGTCGCCATGGCGGCGGGCGTGGCGAGCGTGGGCGCGGCCATCGACGTGAAGCTGGCGGACGCGAAGTTCGGGGGCGTGATGCCGCCGCTGCCGCCGCCGCAGGCGGCCAGCACGGAGGTGGCGGATGCAGTGGCGCCCAGGGGCAGCAGGGGCATGCCGGCCAGGAATTGCAGGGCCTTGCGGCGGGAGGGCATCGGGGTGTGGGACATCTTGGATTCCGGATGGGTCGGTCTGCTGTATGGGCGCCGCCGTCGCGTGAGCGTGCAGCGGGCCTTTCGATGGGCAGGCCGGGCGTACCCGGGCCTGTCTCCGGACCGGGATGCTAGGAATCCGAGATGACGGGGATTTGACGCTTTCGTGACGAGAGCGTGACCGCAGGGGCCTCAGGCGGCGGCAGGGCTCTCGGGCAGCGCGGCCGGGCGTTCCGGCGGCTCGAAGCAGTCGCGGAAGGAGAACACCACGGAGGTGAAGAACATCGCCGCCAGCAGCATGGCCGTGCCGACCATGATGCCCGCCGCGATCGCGCTGCCCAGGCCCATGAGGGCCAGCAGCGTCACGAACACGCTGGCGGCGATGCCCGCGCCGAGGAAGACCCCCGTCCACGCCAGGCCGTACACGGTGAACGCCCCGATGTTGCGCAGGCAGGCGACGATGCTGAAGAACAGCGCCTTCACCGGTGGCACGCCGTGCCAGTGCACCAGGCCGGGCGCATGCCAGAACAGCAGCGACAGCGGCACGTAGAGCGCCAGCGCGAGCCACATCGCTGCCTGGAACTGCGGCAGTTCGGCCATTTCGCGCGTGAGCTCCTCGCCGCCCAGGTACACGCGCGCGAACTGTCCGCCGTCCAGCAGGGCGGAGATGGCCATGACGGCGAGGAAGCCCACGGCGTAGAGCGCACCGAGCACGAGCATGGAGCGCAGGCGTTGCCGGCCGGTGCGGAAGGCCACCAGCAGCAGGGCCGGGGTGGGAAAGCGGCCCTGCGTGGCGTCGCCGGCGGCCACCATCATGGCCAGCGTGGCGGAGGGCAGCAGAGCCAGGGCCACGGCTGGCCCGACGAGCGGCAGCAGCGTGGCGATGGACATCGCCGCCATGGTCAGGAAGAACAGGGCCGCCAGCGCCATCGGCTGGCGCCAGAAGATGCGGATGCCCAGGCGGACCCATTCCAGGCCGGCGCGGGCAGGGACGATGTGCAGTTTCATGGCGGTGCAGTGTGCGTGTTACGCCCGTCGGGCAGTGGCTGGGCGCTTCGCGGGAGGCGCGGTCGCTCCGTCGGGCATGGCTCCAGGGCATGCCGCGGCGCGTGGTTCAGGAGGATTGTCGCGCCGAAGGGACGAACGGGCCGGTGCGGCACGGGTTTCCGGGCGCGCCGGCGGGTTGCATGTGGCCGCGCCGCCACGGTGGCCGTCGGCCGGGGGGCTCACTCCTCGAATCCGCCGCCTGCGCGCGCATGCAGCGGCCGGGCGATGCGGCCGCGCAGCACCCGCTCGAAGTGGGTGGGGTCGTGCGGCGTGAGCAGGCTGGCCTCGCGCGGCAGGTGGAAATCCCACAGGCGGGAGATCCAGAAGCGCAGTGCGCCCGCGCGCAGCATCGCCGGCAGCAGGGTCCGCTCGTCGGCCGACAGCGGCCGCACCGCCTGGTACGCATCCAGCATGGCCGTGGCGCGCCCGGGCTCGTGGATGCCGGTCGGCCAGTCGATGCACCAGTCGTTCAGGCACACCGCCAGGTCGAACAGCCAGGTGTCCACGCCCGCGAAATAGAAGTCGAAGAAGCCGGTCAGGGCCTCGCCGTCGAACATGGCGTTGTCGCGGAACAGGTCGGCATGGACCGGGCCGCGCGGCAAGGCGGCGTAGCCGGCGGATGCGGCGACATGGTTCTGGTAGGCCAGCTCGGAGCGCAGCAGGGTGCGCTGGGCCTCGCCGATGTGCGGCAGCACCACGGGCACCGTCTCGTTCCACCAGGCCAGGCCGCGCAGGTTGGGCTGCTGCCGCTCGTAGTCCCGCCCGGCCAGGTGCATGCGCGCCAGCATGCCGCCCACTGCCGCGCAGTGCACCGGTTCGGGCGCGAGCTGGCTCCTGCCGGACAGCTTGTTCACCACGGCGGCGGGCTTGCCCGCGACGGAGTGCAGGATGCCGCCATGGCGGTCGCCGCGCGGGTCCGGCACGGGGATCCCCGCCTGCGCGAGGTGCTTCATCAGGTGCAGGTAGAACGGCAACTGCTCGGCGGTCAGGCGCTCGAACAGCGTGAGCACGTACTCGCCCTGGTCGCTGGTGAGGAAGTAGTTCGTGTTCTCGATGCCGCCTTCGATGCCGCGCAGCGACTCCAGGGTGCCCAGCTGCAAACGGCGCAGCAGGTCGCGCGCCTCTTTCTTGGAGACTTCGGTGAAAACGGCCATCGCTTGGCGGGAGAAGAACAGGAAGACGGAAGGAAAAAGGGGGCGGGCGGTCAGCCGGGCGGAATGGCGCGGCAGACGCCCTGCGGGGCGGACGCCGTGCCCGCCGCGGGCGCCGGGGGCCCGGGCACATGCGCCCGGGCCGGGGTTCAGAACTTCATGACGTTCCAGACCCGCGGGCTGGTGATGGTTTCCGCACCGTTGCGGCTGCCGGGCCGCGCACGCACGCCGTCGGGCGGCTGCACTTCGTATTCGGGCATGGTGGTGCCGGCCTTGGGCTGCACCGTGATGCTCTGCGTCTGCCCGCCCACGCGCAGTTCGTCCACGCGGCTGCCTTCGTCCTCGATGCGGATGCGCTCCACGCGCTGGTTGCGCCGGCCCGGCTCGGCATCCGCCGCGGCACCGGGCTGCGCGTCGGCCGCGGGCGCGGCCTGCGGAGCGGGCGAGGGGGCGGTAGTCTGGGCAAGGGCCGGCCCGGAGGCCAGCGCCAGAAGGAGGAGGGTGGTGGCGGCGCGCATGGGCGGATTGTAGGCCCGCGCGGGCGCGCGCACTCGCCCGCGGGCACAATCCCGGACCATGAGCAAACCCAAGACCCTGGTGCTGGTGGACGGCTCCAGCTATCTCTACCGCGCCTTCCATGCCATGCCGGACCTGCGCGCCGTGCCCGGCGACCCGGCCAGCCCCGCCACGGGGGCCATCCGCGGCATGATCAACATGCTGCAGGCGCTGCGCAGGGACTATCCCGCCGACTACGCCGCCTGCGTCTTCGATGCGAGCGGACCGACCTTCCGCGACACGCTCTACCCCGAATACAAGGCGCACCGCGCGCCCATGCCCGACGACCTGCGCGCGCAGATCGAGCCCATCCACGAGGTCGTGCGCCTGCTGGGCTGGCCGGTGGTCTGCGTCCCCGGCGTGGAGGCCGACGATGTGATCGGCACCCTCGCGGCCTGCGCGGCGCGCCAGGGCATCGAGGTCATCGTCTCCAGCGGCGACAAGGACCTGTCGCAGCTGGTGGACGAGCACATCACCATCATCGACACCATGAGCGGCAAGCGCCGCGACGTGGCGGGCGTCACGGCCGAGTTCGGCGTTCCGCCCACGCTCATGGTCGATTACCAGACGCTGGTGGGGGACGCGGTGGACAACGTGCCCGGCGTGCCCAAGGTGGGACCCAAGACGGCCGCCAAGTGGCTGAACGAATACGGCTCGCTCGACGCGCTGCTGGCACGGGCGGGCGACATCAAGGGCGTGGCGGGCGAGAACCTGCGCAACGCGCTCGACTGGCTGCCCAAGGGCCGCGAACTGGTCACCATCCGCACCGATTGCGACCTGGCCGGCCACGTGGAGGGCCTGCCGGCGCTGGACGGCATCACGGCCGGCGCGCTGGAGACGGCTGCGCTCCGCGAGTTCTACGAGAAGTTCGGCTTCAAGGGGCTGGCCCGCGCGCTGGAAGACACCACGCCCGCCAATGCCACGGCCACGCTGCCCGGCGCGAGCGGCGACCTGTTCGCCGACAGCGGGCCGACCTTCGTGGCCGAGGCCGCGCAGGGGCGCGAGGTGGCCTACGACACGATCCTCACGTGGGAGGAGTTCGACCGCTGGTTCGCCCGCATCCAGGCGGCCGACCTGGTCGCGCTGGATACCGAGACCAATTCGCTCGACGAACTGCGCGCCCAGATCGTGGGACTGAGCTTCAGCGTGGAGCCCGGTGCCGCCGCGTACATTCCGCTCGCGCATTCCGGCCCCGACGCGCCCGAGCAGCTGCCGCTGGACGCCGTGCTGGAGCGCCTCAAGCCCTGGCTGGGGGATGCCTCTAGCCCGAAGCTGGGACAGCATGTCAAGTACGACCGCCACGTGTTCGCCAACCACGGCATCGACGTGCGCGGCTACGCGCACGACACCATGCTGCAGAGCTACGTGCTGGAAGTGCATCGCCCGCACAACCTCGCGAGCCTGGCCGAGCGCCACACGGGCCGCACCGGCATCAGCTACGAAGACCTCTGCGGCAAGGGGGCGAAGCAGATTCCGTTCGCGCAGGTGCCGGTCGACCAGGCCTCCGCCTATTCCTGCGAGGACTCGGACCAGACGCTCGACGTGCACCGCGTGCTCTGGCCGCTGATCGAGGCCGACGAGAAGCTGCGTGGCATCTACGCCCTCGAAATGGAGAGCAGCGAGGTGCTGTTCCGCATCGAGCGCAACGGCGTGCTGATCGACCCGGCCACGCTGCAGCAGCAGAGCCACGACCTCGGGCAGCGCATCCTCAAGCTCGAGCAGGAGGCCTACGACATCGCCGGCCAGCCCTTCAACCTCGGCAGCCCCAAGCAGCTCGGCGAGATCTTCTTCGACAAGCTCGGCCTGCCGGTGGTGAAGAAGACCGCCACCGGCGCGCGCAGTACCGATGAGGAGGTGCTGGAAAAGCTCGCGGAGGACTACCCGCTGCCCGCCAAGATCCTGGAGCACCGCAGCCTCTCCAAGCTCAAGGGCACCTACACCGACAAGCTGGGCCAGCTGGCCGATCCGCGCACGGGCCGCGTGCACACGCACTACGCGCAGGCCGTGGCGGTGACGGGGCGGCTGTCGAGCAACGAGCCCAACCTGCAGAACATCCCCATCCGCACGGCCGAGGGCCGGCGCGTGCGCGAGGCCTTCGTGGCCCCGCCGGGCCGTGTGATCGCCAGCGCCGACTACAGCCAGATCGAACTGCGCATCATGGCCCACCTGAGCGGCGACGACGCACTGCTGCGCGCCTTCACCGAGGGGCTGGACGTGCACCGTGCCACTGCGGCCGAGGTGTTCGGCGTGGCGGTGGACCAGGTGAGCAGCGAGCAGCGCCGCTATGCCAAGGTGATCAATTTCGGGCTCATCTACGGCATGAGCAGCTTCGGCCTCGCGCGCAACCTGGGCATCGACAACAAGGCCGCCGCGGCCTACATCGACCGCTACTTCCAGCGCTACCCCGGCGTGAAGCAGTACATGGACGAGACCAAGGCCTCGGCCAAGGCGCGCGGCTACGTCGAGACGGTGTTCGGCCGGCGGCTCTACCTGCCCGAGATCAATTCGCCCAACGGCCCGCGGCGCGGTGCGGCCGAGCGCGCCGCCATCAACGCGCCCATGCAGGGCACGGCGGCCGACCTCATCAAGAAGGCGATGGTGGCCGTGCAGGCGGTGCTGGATGCGGACAAGCCGCAGGTGCTGATGATCATGCAGGTGCACGACGAACTGGTCTTCGAACTGCCCGAGGACGAGGCGGGCTGGCTGCGCACGGAGATCCCGCGGCTCATGGCGGGCGTGGCCGAACTCAAGGTGCCGCTGCTGGCCGAGGTGGGCACCGGGCCGAACTGGGAGAAGGCGCACTGACCGGGGCCGTGGCGGCTAGAATGTAAGTTTTTGTAATGTGATGCCCCGGCAGCGCCGGGGGCATCTGCCGCCGTGTCCCGTTCCGTCTTTCTTCCCCAGGAAATCCGCCCTGTCGACCAGGAGCAGCAACGCCTGACCGAGCGCCACCTACAGGGCCGGCTGGCCGAGGTGGAGCGCTACCTGTATGCCGTGCGCCGTGAAATCGACCAGGAACTGCCAGGTTTCATTCCCACATACCGCAAGCCCTATCCCTACGGCTGCTGCCTGGAGATCTCGGAGGCGTTCGAGAAGAAGCTGCGCGCGGCGGTGGCATCGGACACCGCGCTGCCCGGGCTGGACGCCCTCCGCGCCTTCATGGGCGAGGGCGGTTACGTGGGCTCCGTCTGGGGCGCGCTGCGCGAGCGCTACTTCCAGAATGCGTTCCAGTTCGGCAGCCTGTACGTGGATGTCTCCAACGACACGGTGGACGTGCGCAAGCCCTCGATCGAAATCCTGCCGATGGCGGAGTCCGGGCTGGTGAACATTTCCAGCCTGGAGCATTTCGTGCGGATCGGCCAGGCCTACTGGGGGGCGGAGTTCTACGTGAACGACGTGTGGCCGGCGCTGGCGCCGATCGCCCCGCTCGTGATGCACCTGCCGGACAGGCAGGCCTTGCAGCTGTCGAACAGCTCGGCCTACATGGTGGCCTGGCAGCGGCGCGACCGCTACCAGGGGGCGGAGGCGTATCTGGCCACCGCTCCGTCCCTGCCGGCGGCAGCGCGGGAGTCCTTCCTGGCATGCATCGCGCCGCGCCGCAGGGTAGCGGACGCGCGGCAGGGGCGGACCATGTCCATGGCGGCGTGCGCTTCCCTGCGCAAGGCCACGCCCCTGCAGGAGTCCATGTGGCTCAACCGGCAGTTGGCGGAGTGGGGTGCTTCCAGGAGGCGGGCTGAGATACCGCGGCCTCAGGGCGCCTCGTCCACCGGGCAGTCCGGCTGGGCCGGCACCGCGAGCGGCAGGTAGTAGTACGCGGCGGGCTGCCATTGGCCGGGGCCTGCGCTGTCGGCGACGCGCACATGCATGGCCTCCCCGGAAACGCAGTGGTCCACGCGCACCGACACCTTGCGGTCCGGCCATTGCAGGAACAGCCGCTGGTCGGAAGCCCGGGTGACCGTGGCCTTGCCCAGCAGCGCCAGCCCCATCAAGGGTTCACCCGGCGCCTGCGTGAACTGGGCCGTGTGTTCGGCTGCCAGCTGCGAATTGTCGCCATCGAAGCGCAGGATGGCGACATCCCGGGGCGGCATGGCGGCCTGGGGGCGGACGCAGCACTCGGGGGCTTTCGCGGCGGGGGCCAGGGGCAGGTAGTGAAGGCCTCCGGAAGGCACCGCCAAGGTGTCCGATGACAGCGCGAGCCGCACGGCGCCGGGGGTGCCGGCGTCCACCACGCCGACGCGCGAGGACAGGGGCTCGCCCTGCGAGGCTGCGGCAGGCGCCGGCGTGCGGGGTTTGGTGGCTTTGCGGGCCTTGGCGGCAGCCCGCGGCTTGCTTGCGGCCTTGGGCTTCGCGGGCGCCTCGCCGCAGGCAAGCGCCAGGGAGAAAGCCAGGAAGAAGAGGGTGCCGGTACGGAAAGGGGATCGGTGTCGTCGTTCAGTGGCCATCGTCGGGAAAAGGGAAAGAGCCGGGCGGTGCCAGGTGCGCGCAGCGCGCACCACCGGAAGGCTGAGGGGCGAAGTATGGGCGGAGTTCCGGGCGTTCCCGTAAAGATGTGCATACCGCTGCGGCCCGTTTTTCGCGTGGCGGGCGGCCGGCTTGCTGCCTACCGGTCCTGCAGGCAGTCTGGTTGCACATCGGTGGCCAGGGGACGGTAGTAGTGGGCCGCGGGCTTCCAGCGGCCAGCGCCGGTGCCTTCGGAGATCTTCAGGTGCAGGCCTTCCGCCGACAGGCAATGTTCCACGCGCAGCGATGCCTTGCGGTCCGGCCATTGCAGGAGGATCCGGCGGCCCGGCATCCGCGTCACGGCAGGACGGCCCTCCAGCGCCAGTCCGACAAAGCCCTCCCGCGGGGCATGCGTGAAACGGGCTTCGCGTTCAGCGGCCGGCTGGGGAGACTCCCCTTCATAGCGCAGGGTGGACGCTTCCTGCGGATCGACGGGGGCCAGGGGCTGCACGCAGCATTCCGTGGATGACTCCGTGGCCGGAGACAGGCGCAGAAAGCGCAGTTCCGGAAGGGGCGCACCATCGCCGGGCGGGACCGTCGGATCCGCTGCATCCATCGTGGCGAGGCGGGCGGTTGCGGGAGAGCGTGCATCCAGTACGGCGACCCGCGCGGCGAGGGGCGAGACCGGAACTCCGGTGGTGTCCCCGCGGCGGGGCGGTTGTGCATGCGCCAGGCCCCAGGCCAGCGCGACGCAGCACAGAAAGGTGGGGCGCACGGCGTGGTGCGGTGCAGGCAGTGATTCGCAGGCCATGGTGGGACCGGGGCATCCGGGTGAAGAGACGGGCGCGCCACTCTATCGGCTGGGGCACGGGGGCCGCGCAGGGTTGCTTCCAATTGCCGCGCAGTTGCTGCGAAATGCGCCGCCGGGATACCTTTTGATGCAATATGCGCGCCTCGACCGCCCTCCGGGCGTTCCCGTCTGTTCCCATCCCCGTCCATGCGCCTGCGCCATATCGAAGTCTTCAACGCCGTCATGCTCACGGGCAGCGTGAGCGCTGCCGCGCGCCTCATCAACGTCACGCAGCCGGCGGTGAGCCGCATCCTCTCCCATGCGGAACTGCAGCTGGGCTTCGCGCTCTTCCACCGCCACAAGGGGCGGCTGGTTCCCACGCGGGAGGCGCAGACGCTTTTCCCGCACATCGAGCGCCTGTTCACGCAGCTCGACGAAGTGCAGCGCCTGGCGGGCAGCCTGCGCGGCCGGCAGCGCGAGGGCGAACTGCACATCCTCAGCGTGCTGGCGCTGAGCCACGAGGTGATGCCGCGGGCCCTGCGCGCCTTCCATGCCCTGCATCCCGGCGTGCAGGTGACGATCGAGTCCCTGCATTCGCCACAGATCGTCTCCGCCCTGGTGCTGCAGGAGGCCGACGTGGGCTTCGTGTTCTCCGCGCTGTCGCACCCCTCGCTGGAGCAGGAGACCCTGGCCGAGGGCTGCATGGTGTGCGTCGCGCCGCGCGGCCTGCTCGACGCGGCGCTCGTGGCACGGGGTTCGGTGCACCTGGCCGATCTGGCCGGCGTGCCGGTGGTGCGGCTGGGGCTGAACGATCCGCTGGGCGCCATGGTGAACCACGCGTGCCGGGAGGCGGAAGTGGGGCTGGCTTCCGCCATCACGGTGCAGACCTACCATGCCGCGCTGGCGCTCGCGCACCACGGGCTGGGTGTGGCGCTGGTGGATGCCTGCACCGCCGCTTCCGCCGACCCGGGGCGGGTGGATGTGCTGGAGTTGCTGCCGCGCATCGCCGTGCCGGTCAAGGCGCTGCGCATGCCCCACCGCCCGGCATCCCTCCTGGCTGACGCGATGGTGCGCTGCATGCGGGATGCCGCCGTGGAAACGCTGCAGGGCAGGGCGGGAGGGTTGCCGGCCCCGGCACCCGGCACCTGACGGCTTCAGGCGCTTCGCACGGCCTGTGCGGCCTGGCGCTCGCCGGCCATGGCCTGCGCCAGCTGTTCCGCCGTACCGAAGGACAGGGTGAAGCCCAGTGCCCCGTGCCCGGTGTGCAGCCACAGGTTGCGCGGACCGCCGGGCTTGCGGCCCACGACCGGCAGGCCGGTGGGGGTGGCGGGCCGCATGCCGGTCCAGGGACGCAGGCCGGCGCCGGGATCGTGGCCCAGCACCGCGGCCACGGTGGCGCGCAGGCGCTCGATGCGGTCTGCGGGAATGCTCCGGTCGTCGCCCACGAGTTCCGCCATGCCGGCCACGCGCAGGCGGTTCCCCAGCCGCGCGAACACCACCTTGCGGGCCGCGTCGGTCACGTTCACCCGCGGTGCCCATGCCGCGGTCTCGGGCGCGTCCACCGTGATGCTGTAGCCCTTGAGCGGATAGACCGGCACGTGGATGCCCAGGCGGGCCGCCCAGGCCGCGCTCGCGCTGCCCAGGGCCAGCACGAACTGGTCCGCGGCCACCGGGGCTTCCGCGTCCGATGCGCCGGAGCGCACATGCACTGCGGTGACGGCGTCGTCCGCGCCGCGCGTGAATCCCGCCACCCGCGCGCCCAGCAGGAAGCGCACGCCGCGCGCGGCGAGCAGCGTGTGCAGGCCGTCGCAGACCTTCTGGCAGTCGGCGGCGCATTCGCTGGGCGTGTGGATGGCGCCGGCGATGTGGTCCGCGTCGTGGGCCAGGGCGGGCTCCAGCTCCACGCAGCGGGCGGCGGACACCGACTCCTGCTCGCAGCCCCAGGAGCGCTGCAGCGCCATCTGCCGTTCACCGCCGGCCAGCGCCTCGCGCGACCGGTACACGACGAGCTTGCCCGTGCGGCTGAAATCGCAATCCAGGCCCTCGCGCTCGCGCATGTGCTCGAAGGCCCGCCGGCTGCGCGCGGCCAGTTCCAGCAGCGTGCCGGTGGTGCGGCGGGATGTCGCGTCGTTGCAGGCCGCGAGAAACGCCGCGCCCCAGCGCCACTGGCGCAGGCTCCACTGCGGCCGCAGCTTGAGCGGCGAATCGGGCGAGAAGAGCAGCTTGGGCAACTGGCCCCAGACGGATGCGTCGGCCAGGGGCTGCACGTAGCTGTAGCTCAGCTGTGCGCCGTTGCCGCCGCTGGCGCCGCCACCCACGGGGCCCTGGTCGATCACCGTCACCTGCCACCCCTGCCGCTCCAGTGCGTAGGCCGTGGCCAGGCCCACGATGCCGGCACCCATCACACATGCATGCATATCGATTCCGATCCGTTCCGTTCCATCCGCGGGCACTGTAGAAGCGCGCAAGCTGCTTGGACAATGCCGATCGGATGGCCGCCCATGCCGCCAGGTTATGCACCGCAGCGGAGCCGGCCGGCCCGGGAGAGCAGGCGCGGCTCTTGCTTCTTCTGCGGGTTGACCCCTAGGGAGGCATAACTTTCAGGCATGGCATGGAGCGCGGAATGAATTGTTCAATGCGCCGCCGCCTTCCTACAGTGCTGGCACCGCCGCACCATGCGGGGGCGTGACGCCCTTTACCCATCCGCTATCCGAGAAGGAGTTCCCATGAAAACCACCCTCTGCTCCGCCGCGCTGCTGGCCTGCGGCCTGATGGCCGGCGCCGCCGCGCAGGCCGATACCCTGAAGAAGATCGCGGACAGCGGCAAGATCACGCTCGCCTACCGTGAATCGTCGGTGCCCTTCAGCTACCTGGCCGGCGCAGGCGCACCCATCGGGTTCTCGGTGGACATCTCCAACGCGGTGGTGGATGCGGTGAAGAAAAAGCTGAACAAGCCCGACATCAAGGTCGAGCTGCAGGCCGTCACCTCGCAGAACCGCATCCCGCTGGTGACCAACGGCACGGTGGACCTGGAGTGCGGCTCCACCACCAACAACACCGCCCGCGCCAAGGACGTGCAGTTCGCCGTCAACTACTTCTACACGGGCACGCGGCTGCTGGTGAAAAAATCCTCCGGCATCAAGAACTACGCCGACCTCGCGAAGAAGACCGTCGCCAGCACCACCGGCACCACGAACGCGCAGGTGATCCGCAAGTACAACCGGGACAACAACCTCGACATGGACATCGTGCTGGGCAAGGACCACAACGACTCCATGCTGCTGGTGGACACGGGCCGCGCGCTGGCCTTCGCCATGGACGACATCCTGCTCTTCGGGCTGAAGGCCAACGCCACCAACCCGGCCGAATGGGACGTGGTCGGCGATGCGCTGCAGGTCGAGCCCTATGCCTGCATGCTGCGCAAGGACGACCCGCAGTTCCAGGCCCTCGTGAACGGCGTGATCGGCGGCATGATGAAGTCCGGCGAATTCGAGAAGCTCTACAACAAGTGGTTCCTCTCGCCCATCCCGCCCAAGGGCCAGGCGCTGGGCCTGCCCATGTCGAAGGAACTGCGCGACAACCTCACGGCGCAGAGCGACAAGCCCGCGGTATGACGCAGCCGGCAGGGCTGGCGGCGGACATGGAGCCGCCGCGCACCGTCGGCATCCTGGGCGGCATGGGACCGGCGGCCGGCGCGGACTTCGCGCGCCTGTTCGTCGAGGCCTGCACGGCGCGCATGCAGGCGCTGGGCATTGCCGTGCGCGACCAGGCCTATCCGGAGCACTGGCTGGCCCAGGTGCCGGTGCCGGACCGCACGGCGGCGCTGGACGACCCGCGGCCCGGCGCCCACCAGCCGGGCGACGCCCTGCTGCAGGCCACCGGCCGCCTGGCCGCGCTGGGCGCCCGGGCGGTGGCGATCGCCTGCAACACCGCGCACGCCTGGCATGGCCTGCTGCAGGAGCGGTTCCCGCAGCTCGCCGTGCTGCACATGCCGCGCGAAGTGGCGGCGCTGCTGCACGCCCAGGGCCTCCGGCGCGTGGGCCTGCTGGCCACCCAGGGCACCTACCGCAGCGGTCTGTACCGGCGGGCGCTGGATCAGGCCGGCATCGACTGCGTGGAACCGGAAGAGGGCGGCCGCGAGCGGCTCATGCAAGGCATCTACGAGGGCGTGAAGGCCGGCGACATGGCGCTGGCGCGCCAATGCTTCCGCGAGGTGGCGCAGGCGCTGCGCGATGCCGGCGGCGCCGAGGTGCTCGTGATGGGCTGCACGGAAATCCCGCTGGCCCTGGACGAGGCCGGCGCGGGCAGCGCGCTGCTGGACCCGGCCCGCGTGCTGGCCGACGCGCTGGCCCGCGAAGCGTATCCGGAGCCGATCGACGGCAATCGTCCTTGAACCGTTCTCAGCGCCAGAGCGCCGGCTTGGCCACCATCATGTAGTAGATCGCGAGCATGGCGATGAAAGCCGGGTAGCCCAGCGCCTCCCACCAGCGCGCATGGCGGCGGTAGTCTTCCGGCAGCGCGGCGCCGCGCTCCGCCGCGTCGCGCGCCATGGCGGCCATGCGCCACTGCAGCCACAGCACGGGCAGCCAGCACAGGCCCGCGACCACGTACAGCCCCAGCGAGGCGGCGATCCACGGCGTGGACAGCGGCCAGCCGGCCATGTGGGCCAGCGCCACGCCGCTGACCGGCTGCACGATGCCGGCGGGCGTGGTGAACCAGGTGTCCGCGCGCACCACGAGGCGCGCCACCACGGCCTGGGCCTGCACGCTGCCGCTGCGATTGGCGAAGAACAGGTAGAAGGCCGAGCCGAATCCCGTGCCCACCAGCAGCACGCTGGAGAGGATGTGCACCCACTTGAGGATCAGGTACGAGTTCATGGACGCCTTTCTTCGGTATGCCAGAGCACGAGCAGGATGGCCGCGATGGGAATGTTCTTGAGCAGCCGGCCCAGCGGGTCGAGCCACAATCCGGGCAGCAGGAGGGTGGCGATCACGGTCATCGCGCCCATGAGCAGCAGGGCCGCGGCATAGGCGGGACGGCCCGGCCGCCACCACAGCCAGGCGCCGACGGCCAGGTGGGCCGCGATGCCGGCGGCGATGATGGCCTGCATGAGGAGGGTGTTCTGCATCCCGGCGGCCACCAGCAGATCGCGGCTCTGGCCGTGGAACTCCGCCACGCTGGCGACCGCGGTGCCCAGCCAGACGGCCACGAGGCTCGCGCGCAGCCAGCCCCGTTCGCGCGGTCCTGCGGACGATGGTGGTGCGCGCCCTGTCATGGCTGCCTCCAGGCGCGGGCGACCAGATCGCGGTAGTGCACGGCCTCGCGGCCCAGGAGGCTGCGCAGCGGCGCGGGATCGGCGGTGTTGTCGCTGCCCAGCAGCGCCAGGCTCTCGCTGCACCAGGGCGAGGCCGGCACGCGGTCTCCGAGGCGTGCGCTCAGGCGGCTGAGCGCGTCCGGCAGCGTCGCCACATGGGCCGGCCCGTGTCCGCACTGGGCCCGCAGGCTGGCCACCAGCCCGGCCATCGGCACGGCCTCCGGGCCCGCGCATTCGATGATGCCCTGGCGGTCCTGTGCCGGGCCCAGCAGCGCGGCCACGGCATCGGCGAGGTCATGTACGGCCACGGGCTGCACGCGGGCCTGCAGCACGGGGCGCGGCAGGACCACCACGGGCAGCCGCGCCAGGTTCATGAACAGCGCACTGCTCGCGCCGCCGCGGCCGAACACGATGCTGGGCCGCAGCACGCAGGCGGAAGGCGCCGGGGCCGCGCCCTGCGCCCGGCCCAGCAGGAACGTGTCCGCGCCGCGCTTGGTGCGGGCATAGCGGGTCTCGCTGCGGTCCACGCCGAGCGCGGAGACCTGCACCACGCGCCGCACGCCGGCCTGGGCGCAGGCCTGGAACAGCGCGACCGGGGTATCGCGGTGCAGGGCGTCGATGGGGCGGCCGGGGCTGTCGCGCAGCACGCCCACGGCGTTGACCACCGCGTCGATGCCCGCGAGGCGGGGCAGCCAGGCGCCCGGGTCGGTGTCGTGCGCGAAATCCATGGGCACCTGCCCGGCATCGCGCCGGCCGTGGCGCGGGGAAACGCCTTCGTGGACGGTGTGGCCGTCCGCACGCAGCCGGGCGGCGACGTGCCGGCCGATGAAACCGGTCGCGCCGGTGACGAGGACTTGCATGGTGGATCTCCTCACAGGTCGCAACGGTCGCCGGGGGCGCACCGCCGCAGGGCCGCGCGCCGGCTCGCGCGTTCGAACAGGCCGCCCACCAGCCAGCGCGGCAGGCGGTAGCGGTTGCGCGCCAGCACCGGGTACAGGCGGTCCGCGAGCGGCCCCAGCACGGGCAGGCGCGTGGCTGCCATGACCCAACCCAGGCCCACGGCTTCGTACGCGCGGCGGAACACCTCCACGCCGCGCAGCACCCGTCCATCCGCGGTACGGGCATGGATCAGCGTCAGCAATTCCTCGTGGGTGGTACCCGGCGGGCCTTCGAAGCCGAGTGCCCAGACGTCCGCGAACCGCAGCAGCCCGGCCCGGTCGCGCAGCCGCAGGTTGGTCATCTCCGCCTGGCAGAGCTGGCAGCGGGAATCGAAGTAGAGGGTCAGGGGATAGAGGGCTTGCGGATCGGTGGTCATGGCGGGCTCCTTGGAAATGGTTGGCTGCCGTTGGGTTTTCTCTGATTTTTAAATTTCTGTACGAAACGAAATGACGGGCGCAAAAGGGTGCGGGAGCCGATGGCGTGGCGCACTCAGGCCGCGGGCTTGTCCGGAGGCGGCGTGCCGGCGGGGGAACGCTTGCCACGGGACGCGGCGTCGTCGCCGCGCACGAACTTCTGCACGCTGGCACCCAGGCGCAGCACCTTCTCGAGGGTGGAAGGGGTGAGGCGGAGCATCTCCTCCGTCCAGAGGTCCAGCGATTCCATCAGGCGCAGGGTTTCCCGGACGCGGTCCTGTGCATCGGGGGCTTCGTCCGCCATCTCGGGACGGCTCGCCAGTTCGCGCAGCATGCGCACCGTCGGCTCGAACTCGCGCTCCTTGCGCTCGCGCACGATGGTGCGGAACAGCTCCCAGACGTCGGTGGAGGTCTCGAAATAGTCGCGCCGGTCGCCCAGGACATGGGTGACGCGGATCAGGTGCCAGTTGAGCAGTTCCTTGAGGCTGTTGCTCGCGTTGGACCGGGCGACGCCGAGGGTTTCGCAGATGTCTTCCGCGTGCAAGGGACGTCCATGGAAAAAGAGCAGGGCGTGGATCTGGGCGACGGTGCGGTTGACGCCCCAGGCGGTGCCCATTTCGCCCCAGTGGACGATGAAGCGGCGGGCGGTGTCGGTCAGTTGCATGGTCGTGAGTCTATTGCTTCGGTAATTTCTGTCAATACAGAAATTAGAAGGCCATCACCCATCCCGTAACCCTGCCCGTGCAACCATCCGCGCCCTCACATAGACTGCCCAGTCTTCCTTACCCTGCGTTCCTCCATTTCCTCTTTTCACAGGAGCTTCCATGCTGCATGACGACCTCAGGAAAGATTTCGATGCCCTGCTGCCCGGCCAGTCCAGCGAAGCCGGCGCCAGCCGCCGCACCGCCATGCGCGTGGCGCTGGGTGCGGGCTTCGGCGTAGGCTACGCCGCCGCGGCCATGCCGGTGATGGCGCAGACGGCTGTCCACACGCCCTCCGACGGGCTGGTGGCAGGCAAGGTCGAGATCGACGTCAACGGCTTCAAGGTGCCGGCCTACCGTGCCGCTCCCGCCGGCAAGACGGGGCTGCCCGTGGTGCTGGTGATCCAGGAGATCTTCGGCGTGCACGAATACATCGCCGACACCTGCCGCCGCTTCGCGAAGGCGGGCTATCTCGCCATCGCGCCGGAAATGTTCGTGCGCCAGGGCGACCCCTCGCAGTACACCGAAATCTCCAAGCTCATGAGCGAGGTCGTCTCCAAGGTGCCCGATGCCCAGGTGCTGGCCGACCTCGACGCGACCGTGAAGTGGGCCGGCGACCACGGCGGCGATCTCTCGAAGGTGGGCATCACGGGCTTCTGCTGGGGCGGGCGCATCACCTGGCTCTATGCGGCGCACGGCCCGGTCAAGGCCGGCGTGGCGTGGTACGGGCGGCTGGTGGGGCAGGCGAGCGAGCTTACGCCCAAGCACCCGGTGGACATCGCTCCCATCCTCAAGGCGCCGGTGCTCGGCCTCTATGGCGAAAAAGATACCGGAATCCCTCTTGACACGATTGATAAGATGAAAGCGGCCCTCAAGAACGGGTCCGCCGCCGCCAAGGCGTCGGAGTTCGTGGTGTACCCTGACGCGCCGCATGCGTTCCATGCCGACTACCGGCCCAGCTACCGCAAGGAAGCCGCCGAGGACGGATGGAAGCGCGCGCTAGCGTGGTTCAAGGCGCACGGCGTGGGCTGACGCGCCGCCCCGCCGGGCGCCGCGTTCCGCAGCAAAGCCCTTCGGGGCTTTTTTCGTTTTCGAGAATCGAGCGCGTACAGCTATGACTTTGATCGCAATCATCCTGGCCACCCTGGCCGCGGGTATCGGCAGCGTGTGGGTGGCGGCCCTGCTCATGCGGGCCGGCTGGGGGGACGGCCGCTCGGGCATCGGCCCGCGGCACCTGCTGAGCTTCGCGGCCGGCGCGCTGCTGGCCACGGCCTTCATGCACCTGCTGCCGGAGGCCTTCGAAAGCCAGGCCGGCGCGCACGAACTCTTCGCCACGCTGCTGGTGGGACTGGTCTTCTTCTTCCTGCTGGACAAGGCGGAACTCTGGCACCACGGCCACGAGCACGGCGTGGGGCCGGCCAACGACGAGCCGGGCGCCGGAGGAGGGCACGCGCACGCCCACGGACACACCCACCATGGACATGGCCACGGGCACCATGCCCACGCGCATGGCGACGGCGGGCATGCCCATTCCCACTCCCATCGCGGCTCCGGCGGCTGGGCCCTGCTCACGGGCGACAGCGTCCACTGCTTCGGCGACGGTGTCCTGATCGCCTCCGCCTTCCTGGCCGACCTGCGCCTGGGCGCCATCGCCGCGCTGGCCGTCCTGGCCCACGAAGTGCCGCACCACATGGGCGACCTGGTGGTGCTGCGCCAGTCCAGCGGCGACCGGCGCGCGGCCCTGGTCAAGGTGTCACTGGCCGGCGCGGTCACCGCGCTCGGGGGCGTGGTGGGCTACTTCCTGGTGGGGGAGCTGCAGGACTGGCTGCCGTATTTCCTGGCCATCGCGTCCAGCAGCTTCGTCTATGTGGCCCTGGCCGACCTCATCCCCCAGCTGCAGAAGCGCCTGACGGCCAAACAGACCCTGGCGCAGATCGCCTGGCTGCTGGCGGGCATGGTGGTGGTCACGCTGGTGAGCGGGATGGCGCACGCGCACTAGAGGAGAGCCCTCCCTGAGCGGCTTCGCCGCTTCCCTCCCCTCTCTCGCCATGCTGCGCATGGCGGGTGGGGGAGGGACGCAGCCCTCGCTGCGGGGCGGCCCTTGCTTGGCTGCTGCTGGCCTGGGCCGCGCTCGTTGCCTGAGGCCGCGCCTATTTCGCGGGCCGCGGCGCTTGGCGCGCTTGGCCGCGACGCGGCTTTGCTCGTCGGTCAGCGGGGGGCCAGGCGGTCGAAGTCGCGGTCCAGGCGGGCGAGGCTGCCGCCGATGCGGGCGCGCTGTGCGGCTATCCAGGCCGATTGCTGCTCGACGCGGCCCTGGGCGGCCTTGAGCATGCGGGCCATTTCCGCTGGCTGGGGGCCGCCCGCCGTCGCGCGGTTGCGGACGATGGCCACCGGGTCCAGCGTGGCGCGGAACTCGGCCTCGTCCATGGGCAGTTGCGCGGGGAATTCCGAGCCGTGCACAGATTCCGCATAGATGCGGCGGGCCTCGGCGTAGGGAAAGTCCAGCGGCTTGATGTCCTTGGCCTTGGCGTAGCCGACCACCTCCGATGCGAAATGGTGGCCCACGCGGAAGGGCAGCCGGTACTTGCGCATCAGCACGTCGGCCAGCTCCTGCGAGGCGGTCCAGTCGCTGTTCAATTCCTCGAGCGCGCGCTGCGGGTCGATGACCAGCGCGCCGAGGATCCGGTCCCACTGGCGCAGCACGTCGATCGCGCTCTGCACCATGGCGGTGTTGTTGCGTTCTTCCTTGGGGTCCTGCATGCCGGGCGGGATGTTGTGCGCCTGGATGGCCGCTCCCATGCCCAGCGTCAGGGCCTGCGAGGCGTCGCGGCGCGTGGCGTTGAGCAGGCCGGGATTGCGCTTCTGCGGCATCGCGCTCGACACGTAGGTGTTGCCGCCGCCTTCCTGCAGCAGGATCCACGGGCGGGGCTGCGCGTACTGCGTCATCACGTCCTCGATGAAGGTGCCGGCGTGCAGGGCGATCGCCATGACGATGGCGCCGGCCTCCACCGGCTGGTCCACGGCCGAGACCTGCGCCGCGTCGTAGGCGTTGTCCACCGTGGCGGAAAAGCCCAGGTAATCCGCCATGCGCTGGCGGTCGAGCGGCCAGCTCGTGCCGTTGAGCACCGTCGTGCCCATGGGCGAGCGGTCGATGCGGGCGTAGGCCTCGCGGATGCGCTGGGCATCGCGGTCCAGGCCGCTGGCCAGGCCCAGCAGGTAGTGGCCGTAGCTGTTGGGCTGCGCGGCCACGCCGTTCGTGTAGTTGGGCACCACGGTGGCCTGGTGCCTGTCGGCCAGCCGGACCATGGTGGCCGTCGTCTGGTTCAGTGCTTCGGCCAGCTGCAGCATCTGGTCGCGCAGCATGGCCGCGCGCACGGTGGAAAGCATGTCCTGGCTGGAGCGGCCGGCGTGCAGCAGCGTGATCTGCGGGCCCGCGGCTTCGATGAGCAGGGGCTCGAAGGTGATCACCAGCCGGGGCCGCTTGCCGCCGGGCCGGTTGCCGTCGGCCAGCACCTTGCTGATGCCGCCGTGGACCAGCGGCGCGAGGGACCTGTCGAGCAAACCCTGGTCGATGTTGATGACGGCCGATGCCTTGTTGATCTCGCCGAGCCAGAAGAACTCGTCGCGGGGCGGGGCCGCGGCCGGCCGGGCCGGGGCTGCGGACGGTGGGCTGGAAGCCGTTGCCGGTGCAGGCGCCCCGGCCTGCGGTGCGGTGGTTTGCGCTGCCGCCGTGGTGCCCGCACAGAGCGCGGCGGCGCAGGCGAGGGCGTGCAGTGCGGCGCGCACCCGCGGTGGCTTCCGAGGGTGTCCTCGTGGAATCGTCATGCTTGTCTCCTGTGTATTTCTGATGGGACGGGCTCAGCCTGCGAGCGCCTCGCGGACCGCGGACACCTGGCGGCGCGACACGGACAGGAGTTCCGGCAGGCCATGCATGCGCACGGCCCAGCCTTCGCCTTCCACCGGGTCGTAGTGCTTCTCGATGGAGCGCAGCGCGCGCCGGGCGACCAGCGCGTTGCGGTGCACGCGCAGGAAGCGGGACGGGTAGCGCGCTTCCAGCTCGCTCAGCGCGCCGTCCAGGATGTAGCTGCGCGTGCCCGTGCGGACGGTGAGGTACTTGAGTTCGGCCTTGACATAGACCACCTCGTCCAGCGGCACGCGCTCGGTGCGGCCCCGGTCCTGGATCAGCAGCGCCTCCGCGTCCTGCGGGGCAGGGGGGGCGGCCGGGGGCTGGGCGGCGGCGCGCCGGGCCTTGGCCAGCGCCTGCTGCAGGCGCTCGGCGCGCACGGGCTTGGTGAGGTAGTCCGCCGCGTCCAGTTCGAAGGCGCTCACGGCATGGTCGGCATGCGCCGTCACGAAGACGATGGCGGGAGCGTTGGCCAAAGCGCGCAGCGCATGCGCGAGGGAGAGCCCGTCCTGGCCGGGCATGTGGATGTCGAGCAGCACGGTGTCGAAGGGCCGCCCGCCCGGCGCGCGCAGCAACTGCAGCGCTTCGGCGGCATTCGCGGCCTCGGCCAGGGTGTGTCCGCCGCTGTCGGACAGCAGCGTGCGCAGGCGGCTGCGGGCGAGGGCTTCGTCGTCCACGATGAGGATGTGCATGGGAGCCGCAAGGAGGTGGTGTCGGTCGCGGTGGCGGGCGTCAGGCATGCGCCGGCAGGGAGATGCGCACCCGGTAGAAGCCATTGTGCATGCCCGCCGAGAAATCGCACTGCACATCGTGCAGCAGGCGCAGCCGGTCGCGCACATTGGCCAGGGCGATGCCATGGCCGCGGGGGGCGTCGTCTTCCGCGCGGGCCCCGCCGGGCGGCACGGTGTTGGTGATGGTGACCACGGCGCGGCTGCCGCGCAGTTCGGTCGTCACGCGCAGCTTGCCGCCCTGGGCGGAGGGCTCCACGCCGTGCTTGACGGCGTTTTCCACCAGCGGCTGCAGCAGCAGGGGCGGCAGCCGGGCGCTGTCGGTGCGCGGGTCGAGCAGCCATTGCACGCGCAGGCGGTCCCCGAAGCGCACTTCCTCGATGGCGAGATAGCGCCGCGCCAGCACGATCTCCTCGCCCAGCGTCGCGGAGTCGCCCTGTTCCACCAGGGCATGGCGGAACAAATCGCTCAGGTCTTCCAGCAGCGCCTCGGCCTTGGCCGGCTCGTCGCGCACCAGCGCGATGGCGCTGTTGAGGGTGTTGAAGAGGAAGTGCGGCCGGATGCGGGCCTGCAGTTCGCTGAGCCGGGCGGTGGTGGCGGCCGGCGTGCGCGCCCGGGCGCGCAGCACCAGCGCCGCCACGAGCAGTGCCGACAGCAGCGCCCCGCTCGCGGCGCTGGCCAGCCACGGTGCCTCCACGGGCACGCCGACCAGCACCAGCATGCCGCAGGCGTAGAGGCCGGCCAGCGCCCCCAGCCCCACGCCGGCCGCGGATTGCAGCGCCACGGGCAGGCGCTGCAGCAGGGTCTTGAGGCTGCAGGCCGTGACCAGCCAGGCCAGGGTGGCCGGCAGCGCGCCCCCGGTCAGCAGCGACAGCCGGGCCAGCCAGGCGGCCGGGCCGTCGGCCCCGTACATCGCGCCCACGCCGAGCACCATCTCCACGAACAGCACGGCGCGCAGCACCACTCCGACGTGGCATGCGTCGAAGACGAGCGCACGCCCGCCGAGCCCCTCCGGAGGGGGCTCTGCCAGGGGCTGGGGCCGGGTCGATAAAATTTGCGTCTCTTGCATTGCGGCATCCGGGCGTTCCGGGTGGCCGAAACCTCCGGATTATTGCCCTCCATGTCCTCCAGCCCTTCCGCGCAACCTTCCCAAGACCAGCTCGCCACCAAGGCCCAGGCCTGGTCGGCCCTGTTTTCCGAACCCATGAGCGATCTGGTCAAGCGCTATACGTCGAGCGTGTTCTTCGACAAGCGGCTCTGGCAGGCCGACATCGCCGGCAGCCTGGCGCATGCCGACATGCTGGCGGCCCAGGGCATCATCGGCGCGGAGGACCACGCCGCCATCCAGCGCGGCATGGCCACGATCACCCAGGAAATCGAGTCCGGCGCCTTCGAGTGGAAGCTCGACCTGGAAGACGTGCACCTGAACATCGAGGCCCGCCTGACCCAGCTGGTCGGCGATGCCGGCAAGCGCCTGCATACCGGCCGCAGCCGCAACGACCAGGTCGCCACCGACGTGCGCCTCTGGCTGCGCGGCGAGATCGACCTGATCGCCGACCTGCTCAGGGAACTGCAGCGTTCCCTGGTGGACGTGGCCGAACAGAACGTGGACGTGATCCTGCCCGGCTTCACCCACCTGCAGGTGGCCCAGCCCGTGAGCTTCGCCCACCACATGCTGGCCTACGTGGAAATGTTCGCCCGCGACGCCGAGCGCATGCAGGACGTGCGCCGCCGCGTGAACGTGCTGCCGCTGGGCAGCGCCGCGCTGGCCGGCACCACCTACCCGCTGGACCGCGAGCGCGTGGCCAGGACGCTGGGCATGGAAGGTGTCTGCCAGAACAGCCTGGACGCCGTGAGCGACCGCGACTTCGCCATCGAATTCACGGCCGCTGCCAGCCTGTGCATGGTGCACGTGAGCCGCCTGTCCGAGGAACTCATCATCTGGATGAGCCAGAACTTCGGCTTCATCCGCATCGCCGACCGGTTCACCACCGGCTCGTCGATCATGCCGCAGAAGAAGAACCCCGACGTGCCCGAACTGGCGCGCGGCAAGACCGGGCGGGTGGTGGGCCACCTGATGGGCCTCATCACGCTGATGAAGGGCCAGCCCCTGGCCTACAACAAGGACAACCAGGAAGACAAGGAGCCGCTGTTCGACACCGTCGATACGCTCAAGGACACGCTGCGCATCTTCGCCGAGATGGTCGGCGGCCAGCCCGATCCGGCCACCGGCAGGAAGGAGGGCGGCATCACCGTCAACCCGCAGGCCATGGAGCAGGCCGCGCAGAAGGGCTACGCCACGGCCACCGACCTGGCCGACTACCTCGTCAAGAAGGGCCTGCCGTTCCGCGATGCCCACGAAACCGTGGCCCACGCCGTGAAGGCCGCCACATCGCACGGCGTGGACCTGTCGGAGCTGCCGCTCACGGTGCTGCAGGGCTTCCATCCGGCCATCGGGAAGGACGTGTTCGACGCCCTGAGCCTGCGCGGATCGCTGAACGCCCGCAACACGCTGGGCGGCACGGCGCCGGCCCAGGTGCGCAGCCAGCTGGCGCGCCACCGCGCGCGCCTGGGCTGAACACGTCGTTTTCTTCCTGACCGGAGCCCCGCCATGACCCTGTCCCGCCGCCGCCTGCTCTCCCATGCCTCCTTTGCCGGCGCCTCGCTGGCAGCGGGTCTTCCCCTCGCGGCCCGGGCGCAGGCCGGCAGGACGCTGCGCATCCTGGTGGGCTTCCCGCCCGGCGGCGGCTCGGACGCGATCGCGCGGCTGCTGGCCGACAAGCTCAAGGACGTGCTCGGCGTGCCGGTGGTGGTGGAGAACCGGCCCGGCGCGGGCGGCCAGATCGCCGCGCAGGTGCTCAAGACGTCCCCGCTCGACGGCAGCACCGTCTTCCTCACGCACGACCACACCATCTCCATCCTGCCGCAGGTGGTGAAGCACCCGGGTTTCGACCCCGTGCACGACTTCATCGCCCTGGGCGGCGTGGCCACCTTCGTCAACGCCTTCGCCGTATCGGGCGGCACGCCGGCCCGCAGCTTCGACGAGTACGTGGCCTGGGTGAAGTCGCAGGGCGGCAAGAGCGCGGTGGGCATTCCCGCGCCGGCCTCCACGCCAGAGTTCCTGGTGAAGCTGCTCGGCGAGCGCTACCGGCTCGACCTGGTATCCGCTCCTTACCGGGGCAGCGCGCCCATGATCGGCGACATGCTCGGCAACCAGATCGCGGCGGGCGTCGGATCGGTGCCGGACTTCCTGGAAAACCACAAGGCCGGCAAGATCCGCATCGTGGCCGTGCTGGGCGACCGGCGGCAGGCCGCGCTGCCGGATGTACCCACCTTCGGCGAACTGGGACTGAAGGGCTTCGAGGACCTTCCCTACTACGGCTTCTACGCACCGGCCGGCACGCCCGCGAAGGCGGTGCAGCAGTTCTCCGACGCTCTTGCCAGGGTGCTGGCCCGTGCCGACGTGCGGGAGCAACTGGTGGCCATGGGCCTCACGGTCACGCCGATGACCCCGCAGCAGCTCACGGCGCGCGAGCGCGCCTACACCCAGGCCTGGACGCGCATCATCCGCGAGAGCGGCTTCCAGCCGCAATGAGCGCGGCGCGGGGCAGGGTGCCTCCGCTGGCGTGCCTCATTCCGGGCGCCCCGGCCCTGCCGCCACACGCCGGGCGATGGCCGCGAACTGCAGGGCCGGCTGCGGCGGCCGCGCGGCACGGTGCGCCACGGCCAGGCCCACGCGCGGCGCGGGAGCGCGCAGCGTGCGGAAGGCCACGCCGCGCACGCTGAGCTGGCGCATGCAGGCGGGCACCAGCGAAACCCCCACTTCCGCTGACACCAGCGACAGGATGGATGCGATCTGCGGCGCGGGCTGGCCCTGCGCGGGTTCGAAGCCGGCGGCGCGGCAGGCGTCCAGCACGGCGTCGTGCAGGCTGATGCCCACCGCGCGCGGGGTGAGGATGAACGGGTCGTCCCGCAATGCCTGCAGTGCCAGTCCGCCGCGCCCGCGGGCACAGGCGTGGTCGGCAGGCAATGCGGCCACGAGCGGCTCGTCCACCAGCGGTTGCACCGCGAGCGCGGCCGGATCGGAGGGGGAAGGGCGCAGCACGGCGGCATCGAGGCGGCCTTCCAGCAGTGCGGTGGCGAGCGCCACCGAATTCGCTTCCACCAGGCGCAGCTCCACCTGGGGGAAGGCATGGCGGAACGCCCGGATGCAGGCCGGAACCAGGGGATTGAATGCCGCGGTTCCGGTGAAGCCCAGCTGCAGTTGACCGGTTTCGCCGCGGGCCGCCCGCCGGGCTGCCTGCAATGCCTGGGCGGCCTGCACCGGCAGTGGCTGCACCCTGTCCAGGAACGCCCTGCCGGCCTCCGTCAGCTCGGCGCCATGGGGAACACGGTGGAAGAGCGGGGCGCCGACCTCGGCTTCCAGGTCGCGGATCTGCAGGCTCAGCGGGGGCTGCCCGATGCCCAGGCGTGCCGCGGCCCGGGTGAAGTTGCCTTCCTCGGCCACGGCGAGAAAGTAGCGGATGTGTCGCAATTCCATGCTGCCATTTATAGGGCATATGGCTTCATAGGGCGCCATATATTGGACAGATGGAGCCGTGCGTCCTACATTGACCTGCGTCACTGTTCACCGTCCATGGCTTCCTCCTCCGCTTCTTCCGCTGCGTCCTCCTCCCTCCCGCAAGGCAGCGCGCCGGGATCCGACTGGGTGCGCCGCGGCACGCCGGAGTACCGCCGCGCCGGCCTGGCGATGTTCCTGCTCGGCCTGGCCAGCTTTTCACTGATCTATTCGGTGCAGCCTCTGCTGCCGGCGTTCGCGTCGGGTTTCGGCGTGAGCCCGGCGGAGAGTTCGCTCGCGCTGTCGCTCACCACGGGCTGGCTGGCCTTCGCCATCGTGCTGGCTGGCGCGTTCTCGCAGGCCCTGGGGCGCCGCGGGCTGATGTGCGCATCCATGGCGCTCGCGGCGCTGCTGCAGATCGGCGCGGCCCTCGCGCCCACGTGGCACGGCCTGCTCGTGGCCCGGGCGCTGGAAGGGCTGGTGCTGGGCGGCGTGCCCGCCGTGGCCATGGCCTGGCTGGCCGAGGAGATCGAGCCCGCGGCCCTTGCACGCACCATGGGCCTCTATGTGGGCGGCACGGCTTTCGGCGGCATGGTGGGCCGCGTGGGCATGGGGCTGGTCACCGAGTTCACCTCGTGGCGCCTGGCGCTCGGCGGGCTCGGCCTGCTGTGCCTGGCCGCGGCGGCAGGCTTCCTGCGGCTGCTTCCGCCGTCGCGTCGCTTCGTGCGCCGGCCCGGCATCAACGCGCGGTTCCACCTGCGCGCCTGGGCCGGGCACTTGCGCAATCCGGGGCTGCTGCGCATCTATGCCATCGGCTTCCTGCTCACCAGCGTCTTCGTCACGGTGTTCAACTACGCCACCTTCCGGGTGTCTGGCGCGCCCTACCACCTGGGCCAGACGCAGGCCAGCCTGATCTTCCTGGCCTTCGGTTTCGGCATCGTGTCCTCGTCGGTCGCAGGCGCCCTGGCCGACCGTTTCGGCCGCCACCGGCTGCTGGCCGCCGGGTTTGCCCTCATGCTCGCGGGCGTGGGCCTGACGCTGTTCGCGCCGCTGGCCGCCGTCGTGGCCGGCATCGCGCTGGTCACCACCGGCTTTTTCATCGGCCATGCCGTGGCGAGCGGTTCCGTCGGGCCGCAAGCGGGCGAGGCCAAGGGCCATGCGGCGTCGCTCTACCTGCTCTTCTACTACCTCGGCTCCAGCGTGACCGGCTCCGTGGGCGGCTGGTTCTGGCAGCACGGCGGCTGGCCGGCCGTGGCGGGCCTGACCGGTGGCATCGCGCTGGCGGGCCTCGCGGCTGCGGCGGCGCTGGGCAGGGCGGCCACGGTACGGCCGACGGCATGGGCCCACGGATAAGCTGCCTGGCACATCCGGCGGCCTGGCGAAGCCCCGGCCGGACCGCGATGCGGAAATGGCTTGGTAATTTGTAACGAATAAGGTTCAAATTGTAAAAATTGTGTTCTGCGGGGAATGCTGCGGCGGACAATCGATCACACGCTGCTGTTTTCTCGGAGTGACCCGTTCATGTCCCTGAGCCTTTCCCGCCGTTTCCGTCCTGGTCGTGTTGCTGCGGCCGTGCTGTGCGCAGCGCTTCTGCCGGCCGGTGCCGCCTGGGCCGCGCCCACGGCGGCCCCTTCGGCCGCCGCCGCGCTCCCGGCGCCCTACGCGCGCTGGCAGTCGAGCATGGACGCCTTCGCGGCGGCGGACAAGGCAGGCCTGCCGAAGACGGGTGGCGTGCTCTTCGTCGGCAGCTCGACCATTCGCCTGTGGACCGATCTGCGCGAGGATTTCCGGCAGTTGCCCGTGGTCATCAACCGCGGTTTCGGCGGCTCGACCATGGCCGACTGCCAGTACTTCGTGAAGAACCTCGTGTTGCAGTACCAGCCCCGCCATGTGATGGTGTATGCGGGCGACAACGACCTGGCGGAAGGGCGCACGCCCGAGCAGGTGCTCGAGAGCTTCCAGTCCTTCGTGCGCTCGGTGCGCGAGGCGCTGCCCGAGACGCGCATCAGCTACATCTCCATCAAGCCCAGCCCGCTGCGCCTGTCGCTGCTGCCGCGCATGCGCGAGGCCAACGCCCTGCTGGCGCAATACGTGCGCACGGTGCCCAACAGCGATTTCATCGACATCTTCACGCCCATGCTGGATGCGCAGGGCCTGCCGCGCACCGAACTGTTCGGGGCCGACCACCTGCACATGAACGATGCGGGCTACGACCTCTGGCGCACCATCATCGGCAGCTACGTGGGCGACGGCGCCGTGCCCGCGAGCAGCGCCACGGCCGCCCAGCCGGGTACGGACGGGCTCATCCGGGCCAGCGCCCGGCCCTGACTTTTCCCCGCGCTACAGCGCCGGGGGCAGCGGCCGCCGCAGGCGCAGCAGCTTGCGCGGGGTGCCCGGCGCATCCTCGTCCGGCCCCTTGTCCCACCACAGGCTGATCCGCGCCACGGCGTGCAGGGCCGCGAAGCAGACGGCCAGCAGGGCGATGTCCTGCCACCAGGGCCGGTCGTAGCGAGCTCCCATCAGGCTGATGGCGAGCAGCACCACCACGAGGTGCGCACAGAACACCGGCAGGGAGGCCGCTCCCAGGGTTTCCAGCCAGCGGGGCCGGGGCATGCGCGCCGCCAGGGGCGGGCCGAACCGGATCGCCAGCACGAGCAGCGCGAACAGGTTCAGCACCCGCAGCGGCCCCAGCTGCCACTTGTCGAAAACCAGGTTCCATTCGGGCAGGCCGTCGCCGAAGGGGACCTGCCCGATCGCGTGGCGCCAGCAGAAGCCCACCACGGCGATGCCCGCCGCCGCCCACACTGCCCGGCGCGGGAAGACGAAGGGCGGTGCCTCGGGGTCGTTGCGCGACGCGCCCATCCACAGGCCCAGTACCCAGAGGAACTGCCATCCCCACATCGAGAAGGTACCCGTCTCGTGGAAGGGTATGGGGTTGCGCACCACCGCATCGATGGCGTCGTAGAACCATTTCGAGAGCCCGAACTGCGCCAGGAACCACAGCCCGGTGCTCACGGCCAGCACCGGTGCCCAGCCGCGCCGCAGCCCGACCGACATCACCCAGGGGCTCGCGAGCATGAAGAGGACGTAGATGGGCAGGATGTCGAGCAGCGGGGGCTCGTACACCAGCAGCAGGCCGCCCACGAGTGCCTCGAGCGGCTTGGCCAGGTAGAAGGTGATGAGGCCCTTGATGGCCGGCTCGTCCACCCGGATGCCGATGAAGGTGATCACGGTGAACAGGAAGAGCAGGGTGGTGGCCTGGCAGGCGTAGATCTTGGTGGCCCGGCGGAGGAAGGCCTGCCGCATGGCCGGGATGCCGCGGCGCGCGGCGGTGCGTCCGTACACCATGCCTGCCATGTAGGCGGACAGCAGCACGAACCCCTCGGCCGCAGAGACGAAGCCGAAGGGCTGGCCGAGCGGCATCGTGAGCCGGGTGGGCAGATGGGTGACCGTCATGAGGACCAGCATGAGTCCCCGGACGGCATCGATCTCCCAGCGGCGGGAAGTGGAGGTTTCGGGCATGGAGTGGAGGGCGCTCCGGGCGCCGCGCCATTGTGCGGGCATCCCGCGGACGGGGTGTGTAGGCCGTTTACAACTCAGCGGACGGCAGCGTGCCCCGTCCCCCGGCGATGGGCTAACCTCCCGGGGTTTGCCGCTCCCGCAGCCGCCGTTTGGGGGCCGCTGCGCCCCCGGGGCCGCGCCATTGCTCGCATATCCATGACAACAACGACGCATTTCGTCCGCGCGGCGCTGGCCGCGTTCCTGGGCCTGGCCTCGGCCGGGGCCGCGCAGGCCCTGTCCGTCTCCAGCTTTTCGCCGCAGGGCGAGGTGGCCCGCGTGCGGCAGGTGGTGGTGAAGTTCGACGCCGCCGCCGTGAATTTCGGCGATCCGAAGGCTCCCGCGCCGTTCTCCGTGGATTGCGGCGGCGATGCGTCCAAGGGCACGGGCCGCTGGACCGGCGAGCGCGAGTGGGTGTATGACTTCGCTGCGGACCTGCCGCCCGGCACGCGCTGCACGGCCACGGCCCGCGCCGGCTTCAAGTCCGCCAGCGGTTCCGCCCTGTCGGGCACGGTGCGCTACCAGTTCAATACCGGCGGCCCCTTCGTGCAAAGCGTGCGCCCCGGTACCTACCAGCCCATCGACGAGGAGCAGTTCTTCCTGCTGCAGCTGAGCGGCCCGGCCACCCTGGAGAGCGTGAAGGCCAACGTCTGGTGCGTGGCCGAGGACGTGGGCGAGCGCATCCCGGTGCGCCTCATCGAAGGCACGGAGCGCGCCGCGCTGCTGACTTCGCTGGGCCTGGAGAACGCGGCTAAGCAGGCTCCCCTGCGCTATGCGTCGCTGGCCTGCAACCGCCGGCTCACGTCGGGCTCCAAAGTGCAGCTGGTGTACGGCCAGGGCGTGGCCACCCCCAACGGGGTGCCCAACACCGTGGAGCGCCGCTACGGCTACACCGTGCGCGAGCCCTTCAGCGCCGAGTTCGGTTGCGAGCGCGAGAACGCGCAGGCGGCCTGTCTGCCGATCCGGCCGATGCGCCTGTCGTTCAACGCGCCCGTGCCGCGCAAGCTCGCCGAGGCGATCCGGCTGAAGTCCGACAAGGAAACCCTCAAGCCGCGCCTGGACGGCGAGGGCGACGGCGACACGGTGGTCAACAGCGTGCAGTTCATGCCGCCTTTCGCGCCGCAGACCGCCATGCGGCTGGAGCTGCCCAAGGACTTCAAGGATGCGTCGGGCCGGCCGCTGCGCAATGCAGACAGCTTCCCGCTGGCCGTGTCCACGGGCCCCATGCCGCCGCTGGCGAAGTTCGCTGCTTCGCCGTTCGGCGTGGTCGAGCGCTTCGCGGAAGGGGACAAGGGGCCGGCCCTGCTGCCCGTCACCCTGCGCAATGTCGAGGCGGACCTGCGCGTGCAGGGCCTGGCGGCCGGAGCCGCCCCCGGCGCCTCCGCACCCGCGGCCGCGCCGGCGCCAGCGGGCAAGGTGAGCACCTTCCAGCCCACGGCCGATGCGGACATCATCGCGTGGTACCGCCGGGTGCGCCGGTACGACGACTACCTGGTGACGCGCCGGGAGGCGAGCCGTGACGTGCGCGGACCGCTGCCCCAGGTGCTGCAGGACGAGGGCAAGGACACGGTGCAGTCGCGCATGGTGTCGCTGCTCGGCGGCCAGCCCCGTGCCAAGGTGCTGGACCTGCCGCGCCCGGCGAGCGGCGATCCCCGCCCGTTCGAGGTGGTCGGCATTCCGCTGCCGCCGGGCTTCCACGTGGTGGAGATCGCCTCGCCGATGCTGGGCCGCTCGCTGCTGGACGAGCGCCACGGTGCGGGGCGCACGATGTACGTGCGCACCTCCGCGCTCGTGACCAACCTGGGCGTGCACTTCAAGCTGGGGCGCGAGAATGCCGCGGCCTGGGTCACCACGCTCGACAAGGGACAGGTGGTGCCGGGTGCGGTGGTGCGCGTGTCGGGCTGCGACGGCCGCGAACTGGCCACCGCGACCACCGATGCCCAGGGCATCGCGCGCTTCGACGGCCTGTCGCCCCAGCCGCCCTCGTGCACGGGCCGTGACGGCCTGGAGGGCATGAATGCCTACTTCGTGAGCGCGCGCGCCCAGGGCGCCGACGGCGTGCAGGACATGGCCTTCACCTGGAGCGACTGGCAGCGCGGCATCGAGCCATGGCGCTTCAACGTGCCCACGAGCAGCCAGCCCGAGCCGGACCAGATAGCGCACACCATCTTCGACCGCACGCTGCTGCGTGCGGGCGAGACAGTGTCGATGAAGCACATCCTGCGCACGCAGAACCGCCAGGGCTTCGGCCTGCCTGATGCCGAGCCGCACACGCTGGCCATCACCCACGTGGGCAGCGGCCAGCAATTCACCCAGCCGCTGCAGTGGCGCCGCACGCCCACGGGGGGCTTGAGCGCCGAGAGCACCTTCGCGCTGCCGCCCGCGGCCAAGCTGGGCGTGTACAGCGTGGAACTGCGCGGGGACGACGTCCGCCGTGGCCGCAGCTTCACCTCCGGCGAGTTCCGCGTGGAGGAGTTCCGCCTGCCCGTGCTGGAAGGCCGCATCGCGCCGGCCGACAAGAAGCCGCTGGTGCGCCCCCGTTCGGTGCCCACGGACGTGCAGGTGAACTACGTGTCCGGTGGCGGCGCGGCCAACCTGCCCGTGCGCGTATCGGCAATGGTGCGCGGCAAGCCGCTGCAGTTCCCCGATTTCGACGCCTTCAGCTTCGAGCCGCCGCGCCGCAAGGGCGCGCAGCCCCAGGGCGGAAACAGCGGCGACGACGAGGAGCCCGCCTCGGCCGATGATGCGCGCGTGATCGCCGACAAGCTGGCCGTGACGCTCGACCGCAACGGCGCGGGCAAGGTGGCGATCGACAACATTCCCAATTCCCGCCGCGCGCAGGACCTCGTGCTCGAAGCCACGTATTCCGACCCCAACGGCGAAGTGCAGACCCTGCGCAGCACGCAGACGGTCTGGCCGGCCGCGGTGGTGGCCGGCATCAAGACCGAGGGCTGGGTGTCCGCCGCGCAGAAGATCCGCTTCCAGGCCCTGGCGCTCGGCCTGGACGGCAAGGTGCAGGAGGGCGTGCCCGTGCAGGTGCAGGCCGTGGCCCGCATCACCACCACGAGCCGCAAGCGCATGGTGGGCGGCTTCTACAGCTACGACAACAAGACCGAGACCAAGGACCTGGGAACGGTGTGCACCGGCAAGAGCGACAGCCGCGGGCTGGTGCTGTGCGAGGCCAGGCTCGATGAGGCCGGGGAGGTCGAACTGGTGGCCACCGCGCGCGACAAGGACGGCAACCAGTCCGAGGCGGCCGCATCGGTCTGGGTGACGCGGCAGGGCGAGCTGTGGTTCGGCGGCGAAGACCACGACCGCATCGACCTGCTGCCCGAGAAGAAGAGCTACCAGCCCGGCGAGACCGCCCGGCTGCAGGTGCGCATGCCGTTCCGCCAGGCTACGGCGCTGGTGAGCGTGGAGCGCGAGGGCATCATCGACATGCGCGTGGTGCAGCTCAATGGCCAGGATCCGACGGTGCAGCTCAAGATCGAGGAAGGCTGGGGCCCGAACGTCTATGTGAGCGTGCTCGCGCTGCGCGGACGGCTGCGCGAGGTGCCCTGGTACAGCTTCTTCACGTGGGGCTTCAAGGCGCCGCGCGAGTGGTGGACGGCCTTCTGGTACGAGGGCAAGGAATACGTCGCGCCCACGGCCATGGTGGACCTGTCCAAGCCCGCCTACCGGCTGGGGCTGGCCGAGATCAAGGTGGGCGCCAAGGCGCACCGCATCGAGGTGAAGGTGACGGCCGACAAGGAGAGCTACCCGGTGCGCGGCAAGGCGCTGGTCACCATCGCCGCCACGCTGCCCGACGGCAAGCCCGCGGCGAACGCCGAGGTGGCCGTGGCCGCGGTGGACCAGGCCCTGCTGGAACTGATGCCCAACACCAGCTGGAACCTGCTGGACGCCATGCTGCAGCGGCGTGCCTGGGGCGTGGAAACCTCCACTGCCCAGATGGAGATCATCGGGCGGCGCCACTACGGCAAGAAGGCCGTGCCGGCAGGCGGCGGTGGCGGGCGCGCGCAGACGCGCGAGCTGCTCGATACCCTGCTGCTCTGGCAGCCTGCGGTGCGCCTGGACGCCAACGGCCGCGCGCAGGTCACCGTGCCGCTGAACGATGCCCTCACCACCTTCAAGATCGTCGCGGTGGCGGATGCGGGCACGGGCCAGTTCGGCACCGGCTCCACCAGCATACGGGCCACGCAGGATCTGCAGATCATCAGCGGCCTGCCGCCGCTGGTGCGCGAGGACGACCAGTTCCGCGCCCAGTTCACGCTGCGCAACACCACCAAGGCGGCCATGAAGGTCGAGGTGGCACCGCGCGCCACGCTGCTCTCGCTGGACAAGCAGACCGTGGACATCCCGGCCGGCGAATCCCGCGAGGTGGCCTGGAACGTGACCGCGCCCGCGCAGCTCGCCCGCACGCGGGCCGAGGCGATCCTGTGGGAGATCGAGGCGCGCGACACCACGCCCGGCGCCGCCGGCGCGCGCGATGCGCTCAAGGCCACGCAGCGGCTCGTGCCGGCCGTGCCGCTGACGGTGCAGCAGGCCACCCTCGTGCAGGTGGACGGCAGCTTCGGCATCGACGTGAAGCCGCCCGCCGACGCCATCCCCGGCCGCGGGGGGCTGAAGATGTCCGTGCAGCCCAAGCTCGCCGAGGGCCTGCCGGGCGTGCGCGACTGGTTCGCCAACTACCCGTTCCTCTGCCTGGAGCAGAAGACCAGCAAGGCCGTGGGCCTGCGCGACGGCAAGCTGTGGCAGACCGTGGTGGGCCAGTTGCCCACCTACCTGGACGGCGACGGGCTCGCCAGCTACTTCCCGCCGCAGGCGGGCAGCGGCAACCGCGGCAGCGACACGCTCACCGCCTACCTGCTCGCGGCCACGCACGAGGCCTCGTCCATCGACCCGGCCTTCGCGCTTTCTCCGGAAGTGCGTGCGCCGATGGAACGCGGCCTGATCGCCTTCGTGGAAGGCCGCATCCAGCGCGACTTCTGGAGCCCGCGCAAGGACCTGGACATGCGCAAGCTCGCCGCGATCGAGGCGCTGTCGCGCTACGGCAAGGCCACGGGCCGCATGCTGTCGTCCATCACCGTGGCGCCCAACCAGTGGCCCACGCACAGCGTGATCGACTGGCTGAACATACTGCGGCGCGTGACCGATGCACCGCAGCGCGAGCAGCGCATGGCGGAGGCCACCCAGATCCTCAAGTCCCGCCTGTCCTACCAGGGCACCAAGCTGATCTTCAGCTCCGAGCAGGACGACTACTGGTGGTGGCTCATGCAGAACGGTGACGTGAACACGGCGCGGCTCATGCTGGCCGTGATGGACGATCCGGCCTGGAAGGACGACATGGGCCGCCTGGCCAACGGCTTCATCGCGCGGCAGCAGGGCGGCGCCTGGCACACCACCACGGCCAACCTCTGGGGCGGCCTGGCGCTGGAGAAATTCAGCGCGAAGTTCGAGGCCACGCCGGTCACCGGGTTCACCCGCGCGGCGATGGGCGGCAACACCGCCAGCGTGGACTGGAGCAAGGTGGGCCGCGTCTCCACCGCCGATGCCGCGGGCGCCCCGCACCAGACTACGTGGTTCGGTGCCCCCGCGTCGCCCGGCAACCTGACCAACAACGGCATGTTCCTGCCCTGGAGCACCTCGGGCGGCAAGGAGACGCTCACTGTGACGCAGCAAGGCACCGGCAAGCCCTGGCTCACGCTGCAGTCGGTGGCCGCGGTGCAGCTGAAGGCGCCGTTCTCCGCCGGCTACACCGTCAAGAAGACCATCACGCCCGTGGAGCAGGCGGTGGCCGGCCGGTACACCCGCGGCGACGTGCTGCGCGTGAAACTCGAGGTGACTTCCACTGCCGACATGACCTGGGTGGTGCTCACCGACCCGGTGCCCGGCGGCGCCACCATCCTGGGCAACGGCCTGGGGCGCGACTCCGAGATCGCGACGCAGGGCGAGAAGCGCGGCAGTGGCGGCAGCGGCTGGCTGGCCTACGAGGAGCGCAGCTTCGAGGCCTGGCGCGGCTACTACGAGTACGTGTCCAAGGGATCGCTCACGGCCGAGTACACCGTGCGGCTGAACAATGTCGGCGAGTTCGCGCTTCCGCCCACGCGGGTGGAGGCGATGTACGCGCCCGAGATGTTCGGAGAAACGCCGAACCCCCGCATGAAGGTGGAAGCCGCGCGCTGACGGGCAGGGGCGGGCTGGCTGCGCTGGCTCCAGCGCACCGGCCCCGCTATTCGTGAGTCTCTGGCGATCGCACCGGTGCCTGGCCCGGGTCCGGCGTGGCATCGCCGTCCGGCGGCACGCCCGCAGGCGACCATGCGAGCCAGTCTTCGCCGAACAGCTCCGCAGGGTGCGGCGTGCGCTCCGAGCCGTTGCCGCACGCCAGCGCCTCGGCCGGGCAGTAGCGATCGCAGCCCCAGCAGATGCGTTCCGGGCGGGCGGGATGTTCGGGAAATTTCCGGGCCATGGTCGATGGAGAGGTACCGGGGCAGTCTGCTCCTCCGGCCGGAACGTGCCTTGCCCTGCATCAAGCCGGCACACCTGCTGACATGGTTTGCAGACATCATCTTTCCGTCAGGAGGAATGTTCCGTATAACCCGGCCGTTTCAACCCGACAGGAGATGAGATGACCGTGAAACTGCTGCTCTCCCGCGCCGCGCTGGCCTGCGCGGCCGCCGTGTGCCTTTCCGCCCACGCCCAGGTACCCGTGGCGGAAGAACCGAACCACGACAAGCTGCTGTGGTCCCATAACCCGATCCTCGCGCACAACAAGCGGCTGGTGTACGACTTCTGGCGGGAAGTGTTCGAGTCCGGCCAGGTGGAGCTGGCCGACCGCTACATGAAGGAGGACTACATCCAGCACAACCCGCTGGTGGCCACGGGCCGCGAGCCCTTCAAGCAATTCCTGGCGCAGGTCACGCCGCGCTCGCCCATCCAGCCCCGGGTGAAGGCTCCGCTGGTGCGCATCCTCGCCGAGGGCGACATGGTCACCCTGGTCTTCGCCCGCAGCCTGCCCGATCCCCAGAACGCGGGGCAGACCTATACGACCACATGGTTCGACATGTTCCGCATCCAGGACGGACAGATCGCCGAACACTGGGACGCGGCCACGAAGAACTGAAGAGAAGGGCCATCGGCGTACGCCTTCTGTGCGTCTGAACGCGACAGTGATGTACGCCGAATGCCTACAAATCGCGTTAATTTGTAACTTTAGTATCCCGATCGTGCTCCCATGACGGATGTTGGCCACGGATGTCGCGTGGCGAGGGCCGGGGCCGGCCCTTCCTGCATGGCGCGGCGTCGCTGCACGAAAGCGGTACTTCCATGAACATTTCCCACTGGCCCCTGGGCCGACGGCTCGCGCTGGCATTCGGCGGCGTCATCGCGATTTTCCTGGTGGTGATCGGCGTGGCCATCCAGAGCCAGAACCACATCAAGGCCGCCACCAGCATGAACATCCACACCTACAAGGTGCTGGAGGAGGCCCAGCGGATGCTGCTGGGCGTGGTCAACATGGAGACCGGCGCCCGCGGTTACCTGCTGTCGGGCAGCACGGCCTTCCTCGGCCCGTGGAACCAGGGACGCGAGACTTTCGACTCCGCCTGGCAATCGCTGCGCACGCTCACCGCGGACAACCCGGAGCAGCAGAAACGGCTCGACGTGCTGCGTGCCCGCCAGGTGGACTTCGCCGCCGTGATGCAGTCGCTGCAGGACATGCGCCGCGATGTGGATGCCGGCAAGATCCCGATGGAGGCCTTCGTCAGCGAGTTCGGCAAGGCACGCGACAAAGCCGCGATGGACGGCTTCCGGAACATGCAGGCCGAGTTCTCCAAGGCCGAACGCGACCTGCTCGATGTACGCCAGGCCGAGGCGGAAGACGCCCGTGCCACGGCCCTGGCGGTGGAGGTCGGCGGGACCACGCTGGCCGTGGTGGTGGCCGTGCTGCTCGGCCTGTGGGTGACCCGCTCCATCACCCGTCCCATCGCCCGGGCGGTGGATGTGGCCCGGGCGGTGGCTGCGGGCGACCTGACCCGGCGCATCGAGATCCATGCCCGCGACGAAGTCGGCCTGCTGCTGGAAAGCCTGCGCGACATGAACACGGCGCTCGCCACCGTCGTGTCCCGCGTGCGCCAGGGCAGCGAATCGGTCGCCTCGGCCAGCATGCAGATCGCGCAGGGCAATTCCGACCTCTCGTCCCGCACGGAAAGCCAGGCCAGCGCGTTGGAGGAAACCGCCGCCTCCATGGAGGAACTGGGCTCCACGGTGGCGCAGAACGCGGACAACGCACGCCAGGCCAACCAGCTGGCCCAGGCCGCGAGCGGCGTGGCGGAGCAGGGCGGCACGGTGGTGTCGCAGGTGGTGGACACCATGAAGGGCATCTCGGAAAGCTCGCGGCGCATCTCCGACATCATCAACGTCATCGACGGCATCGCCTTCCAGACCAACATCCTGGCCCTGAATGCCGCCGTGGAAGCCGCGCGTGCCGGCGAGCAGGGCCGTGGTTTCGCCGTGGTGGCGGGCGAGGTGCGCAGCCTGGCGCAGCGCAGCGCCGGCGCGGCGAAGGAAATCAAGGAACTCATCACCGCCAGCGTCGAGCGGGTGGAAAGCGGCGCGCAACTGGCCGACCGGGCCGGCAGCACCATGACCGAGGTGGTGGGCAGCATCCGCCGCGTGACCGACATCATGGGCGAGATCAGCGCGGCGAGCAGCGAGCAGAGCGCAGGCGTCGCACAGGTGGGCGAGGCCGTCACCCAGATGGACCAGACCACGCAGCAGAACGCTGCACTGGTCGAGGAGATGGCCGCCGCCGCCTCCAGCCTGCGTTCCCAGGCGCAGGACCTCGTGCAGGCCGTCAGCGTGTTCCGGCTGGCATCGGATGCCCCGCAGGCGGCGGTGGCCGTGGCACCTTCCGTGGCGGCGGCGCCCGCGGTGCCTGTCGCGGCGGCGGCCCGCCCCGCCATGCCTGCCCGCAAGCCGTCTCCGGCGAAGGTGCGCGCGCCCGCCCGCACGCCCGCGTTGCGACCCGCAGCCGCCACGGCAGGCCTCATGGCGGCCCCCGCCATGGCAGTCCAGGGCGCGCCAGGCGACTGGGAGTCGTTCTGACCGGCTTCCCGCGGCGGTGGTCCGCCGCTGCGCCAGAATCGGGGTCTTCCAGCCCTCTTCGCGCCGCCGTGGTGCTTCCCCCGGCGGCTTTCCCATGCCTTCCCTCGCCTTCCTGCGCCACCGGGCGCGCCGTTCCGGCACTGAAGCACTGACTGTCCTGCCGCTGTGCCTCGCGCTCTGGGCGCCGCTGTCCGCGACAGCCTTGCCGGCCTACGCCGAGGTGCGCGCGGACTACCGTTCGTCCGAAACCCTGGTGCTCTCGCGCGAAGGGGAGGTGGTGCAGCGGCTGCGGACCGATGCCACCGTGCGGCGCGGCCAGTGGACGGGGCTGGACGACATATCGCCCGCGCTGCGGGAGGCGCTGGTGCTCAGCGAGGACCGGCGTTTCTACGAGCACAGCGGCGTGGACTGGCGTGCCGTCTCTGCCGCCGCCTGGGGCAATCTCTGGAACCAGCGCACGCGCGGCGCTTCCACCCTGACCATGCAGCTCGCCGGCCTGCTGGACGGCGACTGGCGCCAGGGGCCCGGCGGCCGGTCGGTGGCCCAGAAGCTCGGGCAGACCGTGGCCGCGCAGGTGCTGGAACGGCGCTGGCGCAAGGACCAGATCCTGGAGGCCTACCTCAACCTTGTGCCGTTCCGGGGCGAACTGGTGGGCATCGACGCACTGTCCCGCACGCTGTTCGGCAAGGCGCCGCATGGGCTGGACGACCGCGAAGCGGCGGTCGCCGCGGCGCTGGTGCGGGCACCGAACGCCCGGCCCGCCCTCGTGGCGCAGCGTGCCTGCGGCGTGCTGCGCGCCATGGCCGCGCCCCCTGCGGGTGGCGGTGGGTCTGCTGGTCCGGCCGCCGACTGCGATGCGCTGGACCTGTTCACCACGGCCGCACTGCAGCGCCGGGACTACGCGGCCAGCGAAGGCCTGGCGCCGCATTTCGCGCGCCAGCTGCTCGCCCGCATGCCGGGGCCTGCCCCGGCGTCCGTGGTGTCCAGCCTCAGCGCGCCGCTGCAGCGCGTGGCCGTGCAGTCGCTGCACCAGCACCTGCGCGAACTGCACGGCCGCAACGTGGAGGATGGGGCCGTGGTCGTGCTCGACAACGCCACTGGCGAGGTGCTGGCCTGGGTGGGATCGTCCGGCATGCTGAGCCAGGCGGGCGAAGTGGACGGGGTGCTGGCCGCGCGCCAGCCGGGGTCCACGCTCAAGCCGTTCCTCTACGCCCAGGCGATCGCGCAGCGCCGCATCACCGCCGCGTCGCTGATCGAGGATTCGCCCGCCTACATACCCACCGCCTCGGGGCTCTACATACCGCAGAACTACGACCGGCAGTTCAAGGGCTGGGTGTCCGTGCGCACTGCCCTGGCGGCCTCGCTCAACGTGCCGGCGGTGCGGACCATCGCCATGGTCACCCCGGATGCGTTCTTCCGCCAGTTGCTGGCGCTGGGCCTGCCGCTGCGGGAGACGGGCGACTATTACGGCTACAGCCTCGCGCTGGGCAGCGCCGAAATGCCGCTTCTCCACCTGGCCAATGCCTACCGCGCGCTCGCCAACGGCGGGCGGACCGGTCCCGTCGTGTTCCGTCCTGCTCCTGCCGCCGCCCGGCGCACGGTCGCTCGGCAGGCCCCGGCCGCAGCGGCGGAAGCACCGCCTGCGGTCGATCCGCGCGCGGCCTTCATCGTGGGCGACATCCTCTCGGACGGCAATGCGCGCGCGCGCACCTTCGGCACCGACAGCGTGCTGGCCACGCGGTTCTGGAGCGCGGTGAAGACCGGCACCAGCAAGGACATGCGCGACAACTGGGCGCTGGGCTGGTCGCAGCGCTACACCGTGGGCGTGTGGGTGGGCAATGCGGGCGGCGCGCCCATGCACGACGTGAGCGGCACCAGCGGCGCGGCGCCCGTGTGGGCCGAGATCATGGGCTGGCTGCACGGACGGGGCGTGCGCAGCCGCCCGCCCGAGCCACCGCCCGGGCTGGTCCGCGCCGCCGTGCGCTTCGGCCCGGAACCGGGCGGCACGCGCTTGCTGGAAAGCGCGCGCCAGGAATGGTTCCTCGCCGGCACGCAGCAGCCGCTCTTCGCCGTGGATGCAGGCCCCGGTACCGTCCGGCGGGGGCGCGGAGCGCCGGAGCCGGCGGCGGGCGAGGGCGGCGTGCCGGACGGCCTGCAGGCCCCGCAGCCGCGCATCGTGTCGCCCGCCCCGGGCACCATCGTGGCGCTGGATCCCGACATCCCTCCCGCCCATCAGCGCCTGCAGTTCGCGGCGGCGGGCGGCGGCGTGCCGGGAAATCTGCGCTGGCGCATCGATGGCCAGGTACAGGGCCGGGGGGCGGAATGGGCCTGGTTGCCCTGGCCCGGACGCCACCGGGTGGAGCTGGTGGATGCCGGAGGGCAGGTGGTGGACGAGATCCGCATCGAGGTGCGCGGAGCGGGCGTGGTGAAAGGGCCCCGCCGCTGACGCGAGTCCCTGTGGCGGTGGCCCGCGCGTGGCAACTGCCGCGCCCGGCCGCCCCCGGTTCCAGGGATACTGCGTGCCCTTGAGGAAGGAACCGGCATGCATGCCATCGCTCCGCTGCTTTTCGTCGTGATCTGGTCCACGGGCTTCCTGGTGGGGCGGGGCGTGTCCGCGCATGCCGATCCGTTCTGGTTCCTGGCCGCGCGTTTCGTGGCCGTGGCCGTGCTGTTCGGCGCCGCGGCCTGGTGGGCGCGTGTCGAATGGCCGCGCGGGCCGCGCCGCATCGCCCTGCATCTCGCCGCGGGGGCACTCATGAACGGTCTCTACGTGGGGCCGAGCTGGTGGGCCATGTCGCGCGGCCTGCCGGCCGGGGTGATGGCGCTCATCGGGGCGCTGCAGCCGCTTTTCACGGCCCTCATCGCGGTGGCCGTGCTGCGCCGCCGGCTGGGGCCGTCCACCTGGGTGGGACTGGCGCTGGGTTTCGGCGGGGTCGCCATGGTGCTGTGGCCGCGGCTGTCGGCCAGCGCCGGTGTGGCCGCGCTCCCGCTGCCTGTGATGCTGGCTGCGGCGGGCAGCATCCTCGCGCTCACCGTGGGGTCCATGGTGCAGAAGTCGCCCCTGGCCGCCGGCGATCTGCGCAGTGCCAGCGCGGTGCAGAACCTGGGTTCCATCGCGGTGCTGGTGCTGATGGCGCTGTGCCTGGGCGAGGCGCGCTGGGATGGCTCGCCGCTGCTCTGGGGCTATCTCGCCTATTCGGTGCTGGTGCTGTCGATCGGCGGTGCCACGCTGCTGATCTGGCTGATGCGCCATGGCGAGGCCACGCGCACGGCGGCGCTGGTGCTCGCGGTGCCGCCACTCTCGGCCCTGCAGGCGTGGGCCATCTTCGGCGAGACGCTCACGGCCCTGCAGGTGGTGGGATTCGCCGTGGCCATCGCGGGCGTGGCGCTGGCGCGGCGGTAGGGGCCGCCCGGGCTCAGGGATTGTCGTGGCAGTTCCAGGCGACTTCCGTCGTGAGGCCCTGGCGGTTCTGCAGCCAGGCTCCGCTGGTGCCGATCAGGCTCAGGGAGCGGGTGCGCGAGGACCGCTGGCGGCAGGCGGCCCATGCGGTGTTCCAGGTGGCATTGAACACCTCTTGCTGGGAAGGCTGGTGGCCGGCCTGGAACGTGAACATGAAGCTGACCTGGCCCAGCACGCCAGCCTGGGCCTGGGATACCGGCGCGGCAGCGAAGACCGCCAGTGCGGCCAGTGCGACGGAGAGCAGCTTTTTCGGAAGACGGGTGGTTTGCATTGCGTTATGACATCGAGTGAGTGGAAAGAAGGCGCGCAAAAAGCCAGGCGGAATCCCTCCCTGCTTCTCACGGGTTGAATCTACGGCTGGGCGGTGCCGGACTCCTGCCGCGGTGCGAAGGCCTGCTGATTGCCGCGAAACGCTTGCCCATGGCGGCACGAGCCCCCGCGATGCGCGGAAAAAGCTTCAACCCCGCACAGAAAACTTCAGCGCCGCCGGGGTGCATGCGCCGGTACGATGCCCCCTGCATCCGCATTCCGGTGGCCAGCGGCCGCCACGCGGCAGAACAACAATGACCAGGAGCATCCACCGTGGCCCATCTCTCCCGCATGACATGCATCGAAGACCTGCGCACCGTCGCCCGCCGGCGCGTGCCGCGCATGTTCTACGACTACGCCGATTCCGGCTCCTACACCGAGAGCACCTACCGCGCCAATTCCGAGGATTTCCAGAAGATCAGGCTGCGGCAGCGCGTGGCCGTGAACATGGAGAACCGCACCACCCGCACGACAATGGTGGGCCAGGACGTGGCCATGCCGGTGGCGATCGCGCCCACGGGCCTGACCGGCATGCAGCATGCGGACGGCGAAATCCTGGGCGCACGCGCAGCGCGGGCTTTCGGCGTGCCGTTCACGCTGTCCACGATGAGCATCTGCTCCATCGAGGACGTGGCCGAGCACGCCGGGCCGGGCTTCTGGTTCCAGGTCTATGTGATGCGCGACCGCGATTTCGTCGAGCGCCTCATCGACCGCGCCAAGGCGGCAGGCGTGTCGGCGCTGCAGGTCACGCTGGACCTGCAGATCCTCGGGCAGCGCCACAAGGACATCAAGAACGGCCTGTCCACGCCGCCGCGGCCCACGCTGGCCAACCTGCTCGACCTGGCGACCAAGCCGCGCTGGTGCGCCGGCATGCTCGGCACGAAGCGGCGCAGTTTCGGCAACATCGTGGGCCACGCCAAGGGCGTGGGCGATCTTTCGTCGCTGTCGTCGTGGACGGCCGAGCAGTTCGATCCCCGGCTGAACTGGCGCGACATCGAGTGGATCAAGAAGCGCTGGGGCGGAAAGCTCATCCTCAAGGGCATCATGGATGCGGACGACGCGCGGCTCGCTGTGGAGACGGGCGCGGACGCCATCGTGGTCAGCAACCACGGCGGAAGGCAGCTCGACGGAGCCCCATCGTCCATCCATGCGCTGCCACCCATCGTCGATGCCGTGGGCAGGGACATCGAGGTGTGGATGGACGGCGGCATCCGCGGCGGGCAGGACGTGCTCAAGGCCTGGGCACTGGGGGCACGTGGAACGCTGATCGGGCGCAGCTTCCTGTATGGGCTCGGCGCCTTCGGCGAGGCCGGCGTCACCCGGGCGCTGCAGATCATCCACAAGGAACTGGACATCACCATGGCCTTCTGCGGCCATACCGACATCCACCGGGTGGACCGGTCGATCCTGCTGCCGGGCACGCTGCCCGGTTGAGCAGGCCGGATTGATGTTGCCAATGAAAATTCTCTAAGTTAGAGAAATAATTAATATGAAACAAAAAGTATCTTCATGAATTTGATGTTTTTGGATTGAGTAATTGACCTACAGCGTTTTTTTTCTAGAAACGCTTAAAATTGGTGCATGAGCGCTCCGTTGTGGGGCGCTTTTTCACTTTTTTGGGGAATGCAACTCAACTGCGTTCTATTTTTGCCGCCTATGGCAAAAGCCCAGCCAATTACTAAAAGTTTCAAAAACATGACCCACTGGATCGGCAACCTGAAGTTCTCACGCAAGTTCGTGCTGATCGGCTGCATCGCCTTCGCGATGTTCCTGCTGCCCACCACCCTGCTGATGCGCAGTACCCTGGCCGATGTCCAGACGGCCCTGCAGGAGCGCAGGGGCCTCGCCCCGGCGCGGGAACTCCTCAAGCTGCTGCAGCTGACGCAGCAGCACCGGGGACTGTCCGCCTCCATGCTCGGCGGTACGGAATCGGCCGCTGCGCCGCGGCAGGCCAAGCAGGCGGAGGTCGAGGCTTCCTTCGGCCGCGCGAAGCAGACCCTCGCGGGGCTGGGCGACAACACCCTGGGCCAGCGGCTCGACAGCATCCAGGGCGACTGGAACACGCTGGCTTCCGGCGTGGCGGGCAAGACCCTGCGCGGCGCGGACAGCAACCGGCTGCACGTGGCGCTCATCGAGCGGGTGCTCGGGCTCATCGACGACGTGGCCAACAGCTCCGGACTCGCCCGCGACACCGACATCCGCACCCACTACCTGCAGAAGGCCGTCCTCGGGCAGCTGCCGCAGCTGACGGAGTCGCTGGGCCAGATGCGGGCGCGCGGCGCGCTGGTGCTGGCCCGTGGCGAAGTGGCCCCGGAAGAGCGGGCACGCATCGAGTCCCTTTCCGACCGCGTGCGCAAGTACTACGGCGATGCCCGCAAGGCGCTCGAACTGGCGGCCGGCGGCAGCCTCCCGCCCTCCGTCGAAAAGGCCCGGGACGCGGCGCTGGCCGCGGCCCAGGAAGGGTTCAAGCTGGCCGACGACAGCATCGTGAAGGCCGACGTGCTGAGCATGCCGTCCACCGACTGGGTCGCGCGCATGACCCGCATCATCGACACCCAGTTCGAACTGGTGGCCGCGTCGTTCGACGTGCTGGAACAATCGCTGGACGACCAGATCGCGCAGATGCGCGAGAACATGCTGGTGCTGGGCGTGGTGCTGGCGGCGCTGGCGGCGGCGGCGCTCTGGATCATGGCCATGGTCACCCGCGCCACCACGCGGTCCATCGGCGAGGCCGTGCGGATCGCCGAGGCCGTGGCGGACGGCGACCTGACCACGCAGGTCGAGCCCCAGGGCCGGGACGAGGTGGCCCGGCTGCTGCACGCGCTGGCCGCCATGACCCGCAAGCTCGGCACGGTGGTGGGCACGGTGCGGCTCAATGCCGAGAACGTCGCCAGCGCCAGCGTGCAGATCGCGCAGGGCAACACCGACCTGAGCCAGCGCACCGAAAGCCAGGCCAGCTCACTGGAGGAGACGGCCGCGTCCATGGAAGAGCTGGGCTCCACCGTCCGGCAGAATGCGGACAACGCGCGGCAGGCGGACCAGCTCGCGCGCAGCGCGGCCGGCGTGGCCGCGCAGGGCGGTACCGTGGTCCAGCAGGTGGTGGAGACGATGCGCGGCATCCATACCAGCTCGGCGCGCATCGGCGACATCATCGGCGTGATCGACGGCATCGCGTTCCAGACCAACATCCTGGCGCTGAACGCGGCGGTGGAGGCGGCGCGTGCGGGTGAGCAGGGCCGCGGCTTCGCGGTGGTCGCGGGCGAGGTGCGCAGCCTCGCGCAGCGCAGCGCCAGCGCCGCCAAGGAGATCAAGGAACTGATCACGGCCAGCGTCGCCCAGGTGCAGAGCGGCACGGCGCTGGTGGATCAGGCCGGATCCACCATGACCGAGATCGTGGATTCGATCCGCAAGGTGAGCGACATCGTGGGAGAGATCACTTCCGCCACCGTGGAGCAGAGCGAGGGCGTGGCCCAGGTGGGCGAGGCCGTGAGCCAGATGGACAACGCCACCCAGCAGAACGCGGCGCTGGTGGAGGAAAGTGCCGCGGCCGCGAGCAGCCTCAAGTCGCAGGCCCAGCAACTGGTCGATACCGTGGCCATGTTCCGGCTGAACGCCGGGGCCTGATCGTCGCGCAGCAAAAGGCCCCGGTGCCGCGATGCCCGGGGCCTTTCTTCATCCGGCCGCTCCGGGCCGGGGCGCCTCAGGCGGCGCGCCAGAAGATGTAGTCGGCCTGATACTTCACGATCTGCTTCTGCCCGGCGTTGCCCGCCGCGCAGGGCATGGCCGGCGCCACGCCGCCCTGGGTCGCCACGCGCTGGATGTAGGCCACGCCCTGCATCGCCCCCATGCCCGTGGCGGGGTTCGCCTTGACCAGTTGCAGCGGGATGTTGCCGGTGCCGGCGGGCGCCACGGCCACCTGCGTGGCGGTCACCTTGGAGCCGTCGCTGCTTTCCCAGGTGGCGGGCGGGCCCCAGTAGCGTCCCACCGTCGCGCCCTTGCGGTCCCAGAGCTTCGCGTCCGGGCCGACGAACGCCCATTCGAAGTCGCCCGGCATGTCCTTTTTGGCGCGGCATTCGTACGTGATTTCTCCCTTGCCCACGGTTTCCAGGGCGACCTTGTGGCCGGCGGGCACCTGCACCGCCGCGGGCAGGGACGCCTGGGAGAACGTTGCCATGGGGGAGCCTCCCATGTGGCTGCAGGCCGCCAGGCCCAGGGTGGCGACGATCGCGAGGGGAAGATGGATTCGCATGGGAACACTCCTTGGTGGTGATGGGAAAGGGCAGGGGCGCGGCGGGATGCGCGCACTGGAAGATCCTGCGGACCGGACGGCTTTCCCGGACTGGAGTTCTGGTTTTTGGAAAGCTGCCGCCTGTACGTTCGGCCCGCGCGGATGGATTCGCTACTTCGGGATTTCCCGTAGTAATGGGACGGGAGGATCCGGGGGTACCGCGCCGAGGGAGGCGCTGGCATACTGCGGCTCCAGGAGGTGGGTCCCATGAGGTTTCGTCGCAGGCTTGCGATGCGGACATTCCGCGCGCCCGTGCTGGCCATGCTCGGCATGGCGCTGTCCGCCCCCGGCGGTGCGGACACAGGCAAGCTGCCGCTCACAGGCGGCGTGAGTTCCATCTCCGGCGCCGCAGGCGGAGGGCTCACGCCCTGGGCCGTGATCGGCACCAACGCGACGGAAGGCGAGATCGGCGTGAGCGCCTTCGCCACGCGGTTGCGCACGCGGGACTACGGCCTGACCAGCTCGGGCCTCGCGCTCGGCCTGTACGACCGGGTGGAGCTGTCCGTGGCGCGCCAGGATTTCGGCGCGGCGCCCGCCTCCGCGCTCAATGCGGTCGCGCCGTTCGGCGTGGAGCCCGACCTGCACCTCAAGATGGACATCATCGGTGCCAAGGTGCGCCTGGCCGGCGACGCCATCCTCGACACCGATTCGCCCATGCCGCAGATTTCCGTGGGAGTGGAGCACAAGCGGCTGCACCCGGCGTCCGCGGGCAGCGTGATCCAGTTCCTCGGCGCGGACACCGAGGGCACGGATGTCTATGTGAGCGCCACCAAGCTGCTGCTCGACCGCAACCTGCTGGTGCACGCCACGCTGCGCTCCACCAACGCCAACCAGAACGGCCTGCTGGGTTTCGGTGGCCGCGGGCCGGCCAGGTCGGGGCGCTCGCTGCAGCCGGAGTTCTCCGTGGCGTATCTGCTGCGCCGCGACCTGGCGGTGGGCGCGGAATGGCGCTTCAAGCCCGACAACCTGCGGGCGCTGGGCCACGCCGCGGGGCTCGGCGATGCGCTGCGCGAGGATGACTGGCGCGACATCTTCGTGGTCTGGGTGCCCAGCAAGCATCTCTCCGTCACGCTGGCCTATGTCGATCTGGGCCGCGTCGTGCCCGGCGTGACCGCCTACCGGCGCCAGCGCGGGGCCTACCTGTCGCTGCAGGCGGCCTACTGAGATGCGCGGCAGGAGCCACCCCATGACCTTCCTCCGGTACGCCGTGGCCGCCGGTGCGGCCTTTCTCGCCTGCGGCGGCCTGCCGGGCGCCTTGGTGCCGGCCCATGCGCAGGACGCGCCGCCCACCCAGGCCCCCCTCATTCCGCCACCGGTCCCGCGCCAGCCGGTCGATACCTCGGTGCTGCCGGCGCCCGCCGGCCTCTACGAAGCGCTGGGCGGGCGCGAGCGCATCGCCCGCGTGGTGGACCGGCTCATCGATGCCGCCATCGTGCATCCGCAGATCGGCCCGATCTTCAAGGGGGTTCGCCCGCGGGCGCTCAAGGACAGCATTGCCGCGCAGCTGTGCGTGGTGGCCGGCGGCCCCTGCGAATACGAAGGCGTGAGCATGAAGGACGCCCATGCCGACCTGCGCATCCGCCGGAGCGATTTCAACGTGCTGGTGGAACTGCTGCAGGACGCCATGGATGCCGAGGGCATTGCCTTCGCGCAGCAGAGCCGGCTGCTGGCGCTCCTGGCCCCCATGCACCGCGACATCATCACCGTCCGCTGAACGAATGCCCGGGCCGCGGCGGGGCACGCCGCGGTGCGCTGCAGGCGCCGGGCGCGCGCGGCACAATGCATCCCGTGAGCGCATCCCCTGACACGTCAGCGCAGCCGCAGGCCGCGGCCCCTGCCAGCAGCGCGGCGCCCCTGCCGCGCCGCATCGCGCACCTGGACATGGATGCCTTCTACGCCTCGGTCGAGCTGCTGCGCTATCCGCAGCTCAAGGGCCTGCCGGCCGTCATCGGCGGTGGCCGCCGCAGCGAGGACGACGCGCTCGCCCGGGCCTATGCCGGGCGTGAATCCGAAATCCCCGTGGAGGCCTTCCCGCTGCTGCGCGACTACGTGGGCCGCGGCGTGATCACCACCGCGACCTACCCGGCCCGGCAGTTCGGCGTGGGCTCGGCCATGGGCCTGATGAAGGCGGCGCGGCTGTGCCCGCAGGCCATTCTGCTGCCGGTGGATTTCGCGTCCTACCGGCGCTTCTCGCGCATGTTCAAGGACGTGATCCTCTCCATCGCCCCCGTCATGGAAGACCGCGGCGTGGACGAGGTGTACATCGACTTCACCGCGGTGCCCGGCGGCCAGCGCGAAGGCGGGCGGGTGCTCGCGCGGCTCATCCAGAAAAGCATCTTCGACGCCACGGGCCTGACCTGCTCGATCGGTGTCGCGCCCAACAAGCTCATCGCCAAGATGGCGAGCGAATTCAACAAGCCCAACGGCATCTCGATCGTGCACGAGGGCGACCTGCAGGATGCCATCTGGCCGCTGGCCTGCCGCAAGATCAACGGCATCGGCCCGAAGGCGGATGCGAAGCTGCAGTCGTACGGCATCCACACCATCGGCGACCTCGCGGCCCGGCCGCGCGACTGGCTGGTGCAGACTTTCGGCAAGGCCTATGGCGCCTGGCTGCACGAGGCCGCCTGGGGGCGCGACGACCGGGCCGTGGTGACCGAGAGCGAGCCTGTCTCCATGAGCCGCGAGACCACCTTCGACCGCGACCTGCATGCCGTGCGCGACCGCGCGGAACTCGGCCGCATCTTTACCGACCTGTGCGAGCGCGTGGCCGAGGACCTGCGCCGCAAGGGCTACGTGGGCAAGACCATCGGCATCAAGCTGCGCTATGACGACTTCAAGATCGCCACGCGCGACCAGACCATCGCCGCCCACACGCGGGACGCCGCTGCCATCCGGCGCGCGGCGGGCGAATGCCTCAAGCGCGTGCCGCTGGACAAGCGACTGCGGCTGCTCGGCGTGCGCGTGGGCAACCTGCTCACGGAAGAGGAGGCGCGCGAGGCCGAGGCGGCGGCCCGCATGCCGGAGACGGGGCGGCTCTTCGACGACTGACGGCGCTGCCGCGATGCCTGCGGATCAGGCGCGCGCCGCCCCGGACGGCGTGCCGCCGCGCCCGAACCGGTGCCATGCCCGCCGCAACTGGGTGTCCGAACTGAAGCCGGCCAGGGCCGCCGCCTGCGTCACTGTGTGGCCGGTGTTCAATGCCGCCTCGGCCGTGGCCAGCCGGATGGTCCGCAGCCAGGCCAGCGGGGCGATGCCCGCGTGGTCGATGAACAGGCGGGTGAGATGGCGGGGCGAGGCATGCGCGACCTCGGCCATGGCCGGAACGCTCCAGTCGCCGGCCGGATGCTGCGACACCGCGTCCTGCACACGGTGGAGCGCCGGGTGCAGGTGGTCGCGATGGGCGAGAAATGGCGAGAACTCCGGGTCGTGGGGGCCGCGCCGCAGCGCTACCACCATGGTCTGCGCCACCTGCGCGGCGATGGCCGGGCCGCATTCGTCCGCGATGCGGTGCAGCACGAGATCGATGCCGGTGGTGACGCCCGCACTGCTGTAGAGCGGGGCGTCCGGCACGAAGACCCGGTTGGCCACCACGTCGCAGCGCGGTTCCACCTGCTGCAGCTCAGCGAGGTGCTGGTGGTGCGTGGTGGCGCGCCGGCCCGCGAGCAGCCCGGCATGGGCCGCGAGCACCGAGCCCGCGCAGATGGTCAGCAGCTCGAGCCGCCCGCGTTCCGGCCGCAGGCCGCGCAGCCAGTGCAGCAGCGCGCGGGCCTCTGCGGTCGCCACGTCGATCGCCGCGCCGGGCAGGCCGATCAGCACCACCCAGGCGGCGGCAGGCCATGCCGTGGGCAGGGGCTCCAGCCCGCTGAGCACTGCGCCGACCGATGTGACCGACTGCGGCGTGGGGCTCGCGAAGCGCAGCACGAAGCGCTCGGGCAGCCCCTGTGCGCGCAGGCACTGGTTGGCGATGCGCAGCGCTTCCGCGGGCCCGGCCCAGTCCAGCACCAGGCTGTGGGGCAGCAAGGCGAAGACGACGTGGATCGGGCCGGGCCGGTCGCCGTTCATGCGTGCGGTACCCCTTGCGGTTCGGGATGCCAGGGTGTGTCCATCTGGCGGGCCGTGCGTTCGGCGAGCGCGCGCCCCGCAAGGCGTTCCACGAGGTGCAGCGACAGGTCGATGCCGGCGCTGATGCCCGCCGAGGTGAACAGCCGGCCCGCATCGCCGTGCTGAACCCAGCGCACGCCCGTGCGCACGTCGAGCTTCGGGAACTGCCTGCGCAGGTCGTCCACATCCTCCCAGTGCGTGGTGACCGCACCCTCGCGCACCACACCCGCGGCCGCGAGCAGGAAGGCGCCCGTGCAGACCGAGGCCGTCACCCGGGCGGCCGCGGCGGCGCGCGCGATCCAGGCCAGGGTGTCGGGGCAGCCCATCGCGCCGTCCACCACGCCGCCCGGCACGATCAGCACATCCGGCAGGGCCGCGCCGCTGAAATCGCCGTCCGGCACGATGCGCAGCCCTGCGCGCGCCCGCACGACGGCTCCGCCTGCGGCCGGGCGGGCCACGCAGCGCACGTCGAACAGCGGTGGTGTGCCGGGTTGCTGGCGCGCCTGCATGCGTGCGGCGGTGGTGAAGACTTCGTAGGGGCCGGCCAGGTCCAGCGCCTCCACGTCGTCGAACGCCAGGATGTCCACGCGGAAGGCCGTGGCGCTCATGCGGCCTCCAGGGCCTGCGCCGTTGCCGCGGCCGCGGTGGCGCGGGACAGCGCCTCGTCGACCGTGCACAGGGTGGCGAAGCGGCCCGTGAGCACCGTCTCCGTGCGGGTGCGGATGTCCGCTGCCGTCAGCAGCCGGCCGTCGGGATGGCGCATGTCCCAGGTCAGCGTGGCCTCGCCCACATAGTCCACTTCCCAGCCCAGGTCGCTGGCGTGGCGGGTGGTGGTCTCGCAGCATTGCTCGGTGCGGATGCCGCTCACGATCAGCCGGCCGATGCCCTGGCGCGTGAGCCAGACATCCAGGCCGGTGCCCACCAGTGCGCTGTGGCGGTGCTTGGTGAATTCCGCCGCGGGCGTGAACCCGGCCAGACCGGCCAGGGGGCGTACATGCCCGGATGCGAGCGCGAAGGGGTTCGATGCCTCTTCGGGGCCGTCGCTGTGCAGTATCCGCACGACGGGAATGCCGCGGGCCTCGCAGCCCTCGACGAGCGCGTTCTGCGCCGCGAGGTAGGCGGGCAGGCCGCTTTCCGAGAAAAAGGGGCGGTGGCGGAACGACTCCTGCACGTCGATCACTAACAGACAGGTTTTCATGGCAATCTCCCTTGGGCGGGTGGGTGGTTGGATTGCCTTGATGTTGCCGCCGGGGCGAAGGAAAGTCCGGCCGTGGGCGGACCTGCATCGATCAATTCCGGACAAGTGCCGTGGATGCGGCCGTCACACCAGCCGCACGGCTTCCAGCTCTTTCTTCAGGTAGGCGTAGAAGAGCGGGGCCGCCACCAGGCCCGCGGGGCCGAACACCGCCTCGGCCACGAACATCACCGAAAGCAGTTCCCACACCCCCATGTGCGTGCGCTGGCCCACCACCTTGGCATTGATGACGTATTCGGCCTTGTGGATCAGCACCAAGAAGGCCAGGCACGCGATGGCGGCGGTCGGCGAAACCGACAGGCCCACGATGGTGATGACCGCGTTGCACAGCAGGTTGCCCACGATCGGCACCAGCCCCGCGAGGAAGGTCAGCGTGATGAGGGCCGGGGTGTAGGGCAGGCGCAGGTCCCACAGCGGCAGGATGGCCAGCAGGAACAGCGCGGTGAGCAGGGTGTTGAACGTGGCGATCCAGAACTGCGCCGCCACGATCTGGCGGAACGCCTCGCCCAGGTAGGTGATGCGATCGGCCAGCGCCACGGCCAGCGGCCCGCGCAGCCCGCCGGTCGCCCGCACGGCGGCCAGCGCGCCGATGAGCAGGCCCACGTAGGCATGCAGCAGCCCGCCGAGCCATGCCCGGCCGGCCATGGCCAGCGCCCCGGCCTTGGCGCCCAGGTAGCCGGCGATGGTGCGCTGGATCTCCGCCGCGCCCTCGGGCAGGTGCGCGCCGATGTCCGGCGGCAGCTTGAGCCGCAGTTCCAGCACCGTCCGGGCCAGGAAATCGAGCAGTTCGCGGTACTGCTGCGGCGCTTCCACCACGTAGGTGCGCGAATGCGTGGCCGCGAGCGCCAGCAGCGCCAGCGGCGCGATGCCTACCAGCGTGGCGGCCGACACCTGGCCCGTGCGCATGGCGCGGCCACCGGCCTGCCAGCTGCGCGGCAGCACGCCCGCCAGCCGCGGCGCGAGCCAGCGGGTGAGCAGGAAGCCGAGGCACGCGCAGATCAGGCCGGGCAGCAGGCCCTGCCACATCACGAGCAGCAGGGCGCCGCCCATCAGCAGGTAGCTGGCCGTACGCACGCCGCGCGTCGGCGCTGCGGGGGGCAGGTCGGCCGTCGGAAGCGGCTCCATGGGGTGGCGCTAGCGCGTCGTAAAGCGTGCTGGCGGATCAGGCCACCACGACCGGTGCGCCCGTGCCGCGCTCGGCGATCACGCCGATGGTGTGCACGGATTCTCCCTGCGCGCGCAGCGTGGCGGCAACGGCTTCGGCCTGCGCGGCGGACACCACCACCACCATGCCGATGCCGTTGTTGAAGGTGCGGTTCATCTCGATGTCGTCGATGCCGGCCGTCTTCTGCAGCCAGGCGAAGAGTTCGGTCTGCGGCCAGCTGCCGGCCTTGAGATGGGCGGCGAGGCCCTCGGGCAGCACGCGCGGGATGTTCTCCAGCAGGCCGCCGCCCGTGATGTGGGCCAGGGCCTTGATGCCGCCGGCGTCGGCGGGGTGCTGTGCCAGCGCGGCGAGCACGTTCTTCACGTACAGGCGCGTGGGTTCCATGATGGCCTGCCTGAAGGGCTTGCCGTCCAGCGTGGCGGGAGCGGAGTCTCCGGCGCGCTCGATGCACTTGCGCACCAGGCTGAAGCCGTTGGAGTGCACGCCGGCGGAGGCCAGGCCCAGCACCACGTCGCCCGCGGCCACTTCGCGGCCGGTGAGGATCTTCGACTTCTCGACCGCGCCCACCGCGAAGCCTGCGAGGTCGTATTCGCCGTCGGGGTACATGCCGGGCATCTCGGCGGTCTCGCCGCCGATCAGCGCGCAGCCCGACAGCTCGCAGCCGCGGGCGATGCCGCCCACCACGGCAGCGGCGGTGTCCACATGGAGCTTGCCGCAGGCGAAGTAATCCAGGAAGAAGAGCGGCTCGGCGCCCTGCACCAGCACGTCGTTCACGCTCATGGCCACGAGGTCGATGCCGACCGTGTCATGCATGTTCCACTCGAAGGCCAGCTTGAGCTTGGTGCCCACGCCGTCGGTGCCGGAGACCAGTACCGGCTCCTTGTAGCGCTTGGGCACCTCGAAGAGTGCGCCGAAGCCGCCGATCCCGGCCAGCACGCCTTCGCGCATCGTCTTCTTCGCCAGCGGCTTGATGCGCTCGACCAGCGCGTCGCCCGCGTCGATGTCGACGCCGGCGTCTTTGTACGAAATGGGGGTGGAGGAAGCGGAGGAACTCATGGGCTCGATGGTGTGGTGCGGGGGCCGCGGGGCGGGCCGGATCGCGCGGATTCTAAGGCCGCGCAGGCATCGCGGCCCAATGCCCCCTCGGCCGTGCACGCCGCGGATGGCCGGAGTGTGGCGGCGCCAGCCCCTTCAGCAGACTAAAATCGCGGGTTGCCTGGGCTGCCCGGGCCTCGCCGCTTTCCCCGGCGCGCGTCGCCGGGACGGCCTGCGGCGTGTGCACGGCCGCCGGCCATGCACCCCTGCCGCCCCTGATCCTCGTCCGTTTTCCATCCATGCCGCTGCCGCTTTCCCCGTTCCGCGCCACCGCCGTGCACGCACCCGTGCCGCCGGATCGCCGCGCTCCGGTGTCCGAGTCCGGCGGTACGCAAGGGCTTCCATGAAGCAGCTCGCGCTCGACATCGGCCTGTCCACCGGCCCTACGCTGGCGCGGTTCTTTCCCGGAGCCAACGCCCAGGCATTGCAGCACCTGCGCATCGCGGTGGGGGAGGGGGACGCGGCCTCGGGCGCGGCGCCGGTGCGCTCGCCGGTTCCCACCTACCTCTGGGGTGAGTCGGGCAGCGGCAAGACCCACCTGCTCGAAGGCGTGCGCGAGGCGCTGCGCGAACAGGGCTGCACGGTGGGCTGGCTCGACGCGTCGGTGATGCTGCCCACGGCCTTCGACGAGCGCTGGTCTGCCGTGCTGCTCGACGAAGTGCACCTGTATTCCACCGCCCAGCAGGCCGCGGCGTTCAACTGGTTCATCAACGCCATCAGCCCCGCCGTGGGCGCGCCGCGCTGGGTGCTGGCTGCCGGCGAACTGCCGCCAGCGGACCTGCCGCTGCGCGACGACCTGCGCACGCGCCTGGGCTGGGGCCACATATTCCAGCTGCACCTGCTCGACGAGACGGAGCGCCGCGCGGTGCTGCGGCAGGAGGCCGACGCCCGCGGCATCCCCCTGGGCGACGATGTCATGAACTACATGCTGGGCCGCTTCTCGCGCGACCTGGGCAGCCTCATGCAACTGCTCGACCAGCTCGACAGCTTCGCGCTGCGCACGCAGCGGGCCATCACGATTCCCCTGCTCAAGACCATGCTGGAGTCCGAATAGCGGGGTTGCCGCTGCCGAACCGCCTTTCCCGAACCGCACGCACATCCGCATGACCTCCGACCTTCCGGCCTCCCGCCCACGGCTCGCGCTCTTCGACCTAGACCACACGCTGCTGCCGCTCGACTCCGACTACGAATGGGGCGAGTTCACCATCCGCATCGGCTGGACCGACCGCACCGAATTCGGGCGCCGCAACAAGGAGTTCTACGACCACTACGTGGCCGGCACGCTGAATGTGCACGACTATGTGCGCTTCGCGGTGGACGCGGCGCGCCGGCGCGGGCCCGAGGCGGCCGCGGCGGCGCATGCACGGTTCATGGACGAGGTCATCGGCCCGGCCATCCTGCCGCAGGCACTCGACCTGCTGCGCGCCCACCAGGGCGCAGGCGACGAGGTCGTCATCATCACGGCCACCAACGAGTTCGTCACCGCACCGATCGCGCGGGCCCTGGGCGTGGAGCAGCTGCTGGCCGTGGAGCTCGAGCGCGACGAGGGTGGCTGGATCACCGGCGGCATCCGCGGCGTGCCCTCCATGCGCGAAGGCAAGGTGCTGCGCATGGAACAATGGCTGTCCGCCCGCGGCTGGACCTGGAGCGACGTGGAAAGCACTTTCTACAGCGACTCCATGAACGACGTGCCCCTGCTCGAAAAAGTCGACCATCCCGTCGCCACCAACCCCGACCCCCGCCTGCGCGCACTGGCGCGGCAGCGCGGCTGGCGCATCCTGGACCTGTTTTCTACGCCAACACCATGATCAAGAAGTTCATCGACAAGCTGCTCGGCAAGGCCGCTCCGGGCACGGGCCGTGGAAAACACCGCTTCGGCAAGCGCGAGGACGTGCCTGCCTCCGTGCACGGCATCGACCCGGAACTCGTGGACCGCCGCGCCACCGAGGTGGTGCGCACGCTGCAGCAGGCCGGCTACGAGGCCTACATCGTCGGCGGCGCCGTGCGGGACCTGCTGCTGGGCCTCAAGCCCAAGGACTTCGACGTGGCCACGAACGCCACGCCGGAACAGGTCAAGGGCCTGTTCCGCCGGGCCTTCATCATCGGCAAGCGCTTCCGCATCGTGCACGTGGTGCACGGCCGCGGCCGCGAGCACGAGGTGATCGAGGTCTCCACCTTCCGTGCCTACCTCGACAATGCCGCGGCCGAGCAGGTCAGCGGCAACGAGAAGACCTCCAGGGCCGCGCTGGCGGGCATGCAGCACGCCGTGGACGCCAGCGGCCGCGTGCTGCGCGACAACGTCTGGGGCCCGCAGGACGAGGACGCCACGCGCCGCGATTTCACCATCAACGCGATGTACTACGACCCGGCCACGCAGGTGGTGGTGGACTACCACAAGGGCATCCAGGACGCGCGCAAGAAGGTGATCCGCATGATCGGCGACCCGGCCACGCGCTACCGCGAGGATCCGGTACGCATCATCCGCGCGGTGCGCTTCGCGGCCAAGCTCGCAGGTGTCGGCTTCACGATCGAGCCCAAGACCGCGGCGCCCCTGGTGGAGTCGCAGGCGCTGCTGGCCGACGTGCCGCAGAGCCGCATGTTCGACGAGATGCTCAAGCTGCTCCAGACGGGCCATGCCATCGCCACGATCGAGCAGCTCAAGAAGCTGGGCCTCGCCACCGGCATCTACCCGCTGCTGGACGTGGTGGTGGAGCGGGCCGGTACCTCCTTCGTGAGCGCCGCGCTGGCCGACACCGACCGCCGCGTGGGCGAGGGCAAGCCGGTCGCGCCGAGCTTCCTGCTCGCCTGCGTGCTCTGGCAGGACGTGAAGACGCAATGGGACCGCCGCCTCGCGCAGCGCGAGCATCCGTTCCCGGCGCTGCAGGGGGCGATCGACGACGTGTTCGACCAGCGCATCGGCGATGTGTCCGGCCGCGGCAAGCTGGCCGCCGACATGCGCGAGATCTGGGTCATGCAGCCGCGCTTCGAAAAGCGCGTGGGCACCACGCCGTTCAGCATGGTCACGCACCTGCGCTTCCGCGCGGGCTTCGACTTCCTGCGGCTGCGCGCCGATGTGGGCGAGATCGACGAGGCCCTGGCCGACTGGTGGCAGGAGTTCCAGCTGGCCGATGAGGCCCGCCGGGAGGACATGATCGACCAGGTGCGCGAGGAGCAGAAGCAGCGCCAGCGCAAGAACCAGCCCGTGGTGCGCCGCGTGCCCAAGCCGGTCCCGCAGGACGGCGCGGCCGCTGCCGATGACGCGCCGCAGGCGCCCGCCGACGCCGATGGCGCCGAAGGCGGTGCCGGCGATTCCGGTGCCGTGAAGAAGCGCCGCCGCCGCCGCCGCAAGCCTGCAGGCGGAGGCGACGGCGCCCCGCAGGGCGCCCCCGACGCCTGATGCGCGGGACGGCCATGGTCCTGCCCCGGGAGCCGGTACTGGCCGGCATCGGGCTGGGCGCCAACCTCGGGGATGCCCGGGCCGCGCTGTCCGGGGCCGTGGCCGCTCTGGCCGGGCTGCCGTCCACGCAGCTGCAGGCGGTGTCGTCCCTGTATGCCAGCGCTCCGGTGGACGCACAGGGCCCGGACTACCTGAATGCCGTGGTGCTGGTGTCCACCGGGCTGACAGCCCCGGCCCTGCTGGATGCGCTCCTGGCCATCGAGGCCGGCGCGGGGCGTGAGCGCCCCTACCGCAACGCGCCGCGCACTCTGGATCTCGACCTGCTGTTCTATGGCGGCGCGCGCATCGCTTCGCCGCGCCTGCTGGTGCCGCATCCGCGTGCGGACGAGCGGGCCTTCGTGCTGCGGCCCCTGGCGGAGGTGGCGCCGCTGCGGGTGCCGGCGGCCGCACTCGAAAGCGTGGCCGGCCAGCGCGTGGAAGTGGCCGCCGGCCCCGGCTGGAGCGCTTTTTAGTCCACCTTCGCGCCGGACGCCTTGACCACCTGCTGGTACTTGGCGCGCTCGGATGCCATGAAGGCGTCGAACTGCTCGGGCGTGGAGGACACCGGCTCGGCCATGAGGGCGGTGAAGCGCGTCCTGGTCTCGGGGGCGTTCAGCGCCGCCACGAAGGCCTTGTTGAGCTTGGCGATCACGGGCTTCGGCGTGCCTGCCGGAGCGACGAGGCCCCACCAGGTGTCGATCGAGAAACCCTTGAACGTATCCGAGAGCGGCGGCACGCCGGGCAGCATCGGCGAGGCCTGCAGCGAGGTCACGGCCAGCGCCTTCACCTTGCCGGCACGGATGTTGGGCGCGGCGGCGGCGAGATTGTCGATGTTGAAATCCACTTCGCCGGCCAGCAGCGCGAGCTGGGCGGGGCTGGCGCCGCGGTAGGGAATGTGCAGCGCGTAGATGCCCGCGCGCTGCTTGAACATTTCGCCGGCCAGGTGGCCCGCGCTGCCGTTGCCGCCGCTGCCGTAGTTCAGCTTGGCCGGATTGGCCTTGGCGTAGGCGATGAGGTCGGCCACGGTGTGGATCTTGAGCTGCTCGGCCTTGGCCGCGTTCATCACCAGCACGTTGGGCACGCGCACCATCTGCGTGATGCCCGCGAAATCCTTCGCGGCGTCGTAGGGCATGCGGGTGTAGAGCCACGGGTTCACGGCATGCGTGGCGGTGGCCGCCAGGCCGATGGTCAGGCCGTCCGGGGCCGCCTTGGCCACGGCGTCCGCACCGATGTTGCCGCCTGCGCCGGCCTTGTTGTCGATGATGACCGTGCCCAGCGCATCGCGCACGCGCTCGGCCAGCACGCGGGAGGTGACGTCCAGCGGACCTCCGGGGGCGTAGGGAACGATGAGCCGGATGGTGCTGTCCTGGGCCTGTGCCAGGGGCGAAGCACAGGCCGCTGCGGCCGCGGCCGCCGAAAGGAGGAAATGTCTGCGATGCGTCATGTCCGCCATTGTGCAAAAAAAACATGGCAACGCATCGGCCAGGCTTCGCTGTGATGTCCTACAGCGTCACGGAGCGGTGATTTCTATAAACAAAACCATGTCTCCGCGGCGCCTTGGCAAAGCCCGCTCCGCCCGGAGCCCGCCCCCTTCGTCAAGGACTTCCCCATGCAAACTTCCCAGGACACGCTTCCCCCTTCCCGCTATGCGGATTGCATCAGCGCCTGCAACGACTGCGCGGACGCGTGCAACTACTGCGCCGCCGCCTGCCTGCGCGAGCCGGACCCGCGGCACATGGTGCGCTGCATCGCGCTCGACATGGACTGCGCGGACATCTGCCGAACGGCCGCGGCGGCGATGGCGCGCGAGAGCGCCCACACCTACGAGATCTGCGCGCTCTGCGCCCGCCTGTGCGATGCCTGTGCCAATGAATGCGGCCGGCACGACATGGCGCACTGCCAGGCCTGCGAGGCCATGTGCCGCCGCTGCGCGGAACTGTGCCGGGCGATGGCCTGACTGACGGCCCGCCGCCGGCAGCGGGGCAGGGAGGCCGGTCCCGTTACGCGGCGACGGTATCGCCGTGCTTGTCGGCCTCCGACGTGAAGGCGTCGGCGTAGAACTCCTCCGGCGGCAGGCCGCATTCTGCGCTGTAGGCCTTGCGCGCCGACTCCACCACCACAGGCGCTCCGCAGGCATACACCTGGTGGCCCGACAGGTCGGCATGGTCGTCCATCACGGCCTGGTGCACGAAGCCCGTGCGGCCCGTCCATCCGTCTTCCGGCAGCGCGTTCGACACCACCGGCACGTAGCGCAGCTGGGGCATGTCTGCCAGGCGTTCGCGCACCCAGGCGTCCATGTACAGGTCCGCCGGGCGGCGGCCGCCCCAGTAGAGCGTGGCCGGCCGGTCGATCCCCTTGAAGCGCAGGTGCTCGATGAGGGCCTTCACCGGCGCGAAACCCGTGCCCGATGCGAGCAGGATGATGGGCTTGGCGCTGTCCTCGCGCAGGAAGAAGCTGCCGAAAGGCCCCTCCACGCGAAGAATCTCCTTTTCCTTCATGGCGCCGAAGACGTGGTCGGTGAAGCGGCCGCCCGGCATGTGCCGGATGTGCAACTCGACGCCCGGGTTGCCCTCCTGCGTGTGCGGCGCACTGGCCATGGAATAGGCACGGCGCGCGCCGTCCTTGAGGATGAACTCCACGTACTGGCCCGCGTGGTAGCGGAACGTGTCGGCCGCGGGCAGTTGCAGGCGAACCACCATCACGTCGTGCGAGGCGCGCGTGAGCGTGGAAACGCGCACCGGCATCTTCTTGACGGGATAGGCGCTCTCGTCGGTCACCTGGCGCGACTCCAGCACCACGTCGGTGAGCGGCTGCGCGCAGCAGGTGAGCACGAAGCCCGCGTCGGCCTCCTCGGGCGTCAGGGCCTTGGACTGGTGCTCGCCGTGCACGACCGAGCCGCTCAGCTTGCGGCACTTGCAGGAGCCGCAGGCGCCGTCCTTGCAGCCGTAGGGCAGGCCCACGCCGCTGCGGATGGCGGCGCCCAGCAGGGTTTCGCCGGCCTGGGCGGTGAAGGCGCGGCCGCTGGGCTGCACGGTGATCTGGTGGGAGGCTGCGGCCGTCGCTGCGGTGTTCATGGGGTCGTTATCCTTGCGTGTCTCTTCGTTGCCGGATCTGGATTTTGCCCTCAAACCTGACCCCCCTCGGCGCGCTGCCAGCGCGTTTCCGCCGTGAACGTGTGCTGGTCGTCGGCTGCGGCGACGTGGGCCTGCGCGCGGTGGGCGCCCTGCGGGCCGCGCAGGGATCGCCGCGCCCACGCGTGCTGGCGCTCACCTCGAGCCCCGGGCGCGTCGCGGCATTGCGCGCGGCCGGCATCGTGCCGCTGCCGGGCACCCTGGACGATGCGCGCACGCTGCGCCGCCTCGCGGGACTGGCCACGCGCGTCCTGCACCTGGCCCCGCCGCCCGGGGAGCGCGACGTCGGCGCTGCCCGGTGGGCTGATCCGCGCACGGCGGGCCTGGCGCGCGTGCTGAGGCTGCGCAGCCTGCCGCGCGCGCTGGTGTACGGCTCGACCAGCGGGGTCTATGGCGACTGCGCCGGTGCCCTCGTGCCGGAAACCCGGCCGGTCGCGCCGGCCACGCCGCGCGCCCGCAGGCGCGTCGATGCCGAACGTACCGTGCGCCAGCTGGGCCGGGCCGGCGTGCGTGCGAGCGTGCTGCGCATTCCCGGCATCTATGCGCCCGACCGCGAGGGCGGCACGCCCGAGGCGCGGCTGCGCCGCGGCACGCCCGCGCTGGTGCCCGGGGACGATGTGCATACCAACCACATCCACGCCGACGACCTCGCGCGCGCCTGCATCGCCGCCCTCTGGCGGGGGCGGGCGCAGCGCATCTACCACGTGAGCGACGCGAGCGGCCTGAAGATGGGCGACTACTTCGACCTCGCCGCCGACCTGTACGGGCTGCCCCGCCCGCGCAGGATCACGCGGGAGCAGGCCCGCGAAGAGCTATCGCCCATGCTGCTGAGCTTCATGGGCGAATCGCGCCGGCTCGATGCCACCCGGCTCGCGCAGGAGTTGCGCGTGCGGCTGCGTTATCCGACGGTGGCCGAAGGGTTGCGCAGCCTCTGAGGGGCCTCGCAGGCTGTCACCGCGGATAGATGTTCCCGTTGCCGTCATAGCACCGGAACACGTTGCACTGCGTGCCCGGAGGCCTGGGCACCGGCACGGCCGGCTGCACCACCACGGGATGCCGCGGCACCACCACCACGGGCGGCACATAGACGTCCTGCGTCCCGTAGGTGGTACCTCCGCCGCGCGAGCGCTCCACCTGCGCATAGCCCGCGGAGCCCAGGCAGTCCAGTTCCATCTGCCGTTGCGCCGCTGCCAGGCGGGCCTGGGCCTCGTAGCTGCCCTGGCCGCTCTCGGCGGCCACGCGGTCGAGCTGCCGGCGGGACCGCGCGCACTCCGGCGAACGCGCCGGATCGGTGGAGATTTCCCGGCCCCGGGCACGTGACTCCTGGGCTTCCCGCCGGGCCTGCTGCTGCTCTGCCAGCGCTTCGGCCTGCTGGCGCTGGCGCTTCGCTTCCAGCGCCTCGCGCGCCTGCTCGCGTTCCTGCGCGATCTCTTCCCGGGTCCTGCGGGGTTCGACCTCCCGCACCGATGCTCCCCGGTCGCAGCGTCCGTCCGTATAGGTCACCTGGCCGGTCGAGGGGTCCGTGCAGCGCACGACCTGGGCTTGGGCGAACGTGCCCGCCAGGCACAGCACGGCCACGCAGGCGGCGCTGCGCAGAAGCTCCGCCTGCGGGCCCCTCAAGGCGCGCGCATGGGAGGTCAACCCGGTCATGGAAGGGAGCCTTTCATACGGCAGGTTCAGGGCCTCTGGAAGAGGCGACCGGGGCCCTCCTGCGGAGGCAGGCGGCCCTGGGAGCGCATTTCGTCCCGCCAGCGCTGCTCGTCCGCCTTGCGACGGGATTCCTGCTGCAGGGTGCCGCTCAGCGATGGTCCCGGCGGCTGGGCGCGGTCCCGGTCCCGGTCGCGTTCACGCTGCCGTTCACGCTCGCGTGCCTCCCAGGCCTCGCGGTCGCGCCGCTCACGCCATGCGCGGTCCCGGTCGTCTCGGTCCCGGCGATCGCGCCAGCCGTCGTCCCAGGGATTGGGCCGCACGGCATAGCCGGGAGCCGGCACGACCACGGGATAGCCGGGCCGGGGCACCACGTAGGTGGGTTGTTCGTACACCGTGACCGCACCGCCGTAGGGGTAGGACGGGCTGGCGGGATAGGTGTTGCCGTAGGTCGGGCCGGAGGCGTAGCCGTAGTCGTAGTACGGCTCGCCCGGCACGGCGCAACCCGCAGCCATGGCGCACACGGCGGTGGCGGCCAGGGATTTGAGGAGGAGGGCGGGCAGGCGCATGGGCTCTCGCTGGAGGTGCGGCTCCGGAGCCCGGGGGCGGGCCGGTCCGCGGTGAAAGGGCGCCTGGCCGGCAGACCGCCGGCCGGGCGAAGGATGACAGCAAAATGACGCGTCAGCCTGCATTTTGGTTGACCTGCCCCCGCGCTGTCTGTCGGCGCGGGCCCCGATCCACCGGGTGCCCAGGCCGACGCCACCCGCCCAGGTTACACCACCCCCGCCAGGCGCAACCGTGCCACGGCCGCCGCGTCCAGCCCCAGGTCCTCCAGGATCTCTTCGGTGTGCTGCCCCAGGGCGGGCGGCGCATTGCGCAGCACCGGCGGCGTGGCCGACAGCCGCATCGGGCTGGCCACGCCGCGCACGGTGGCGATGCCGTCGGCACCCGCACTGCCGTCGGGCCGGCGCGGCAGTTCCACTGCCAGGCCCCGTGCGCGTACCTGGGGATCGTCGAAGGCCTGCGCAATGCTGTTGATCGGCCCGCAGGGCACGGCCTTGTCCTCCAGCAACGCGACCCACTGCGCGGTGGTGCGCGTGCGGGTCACGGCCTCCACGAGCGGCACCAGTTCCGCTCGGTGCCGCACGCGCAGCGTATTGGTGCTGAATCGTGGATCCGATGCCCATGCAGCCTGTCCGGCGGCCGTGCAGAAGCGCGCGAACTGGCCGTCGTTGCCGATGGCCAGCAGCATGGCGCCGTCGGCCGTGGGAAAGTCCTGGTAGGGCACCAGGCTCGGGTGGCTGTTGCCCTGGCGCCGCGGCGATTCCCCGGTGGCCAGGAAACCCGCGGCCTGGTTGGCCAGCACGGCCATGCCCACGTCCAGCAGCGCCATGTCGATGTGCTGGCCCTGGCCGGTGCCCGTGGCGGCGTTGTCCCGGGCATGCAGCGCTGCCAGGATGGCGTTGCTGGCATACAGGCCCGTGAACAGGTCGATCACCGCCACGCCCACCCGCAGCGGTCCGCCGCCCGGTTCGCCGTCCGCCCGGCCGGTGATGTCCATGAGCCCGGTCATGGCCTGCACCATCAGGTCGTAGCCGGCCCGCGCCGCATAGGGGCCGTCCTGCCCGAAGCCCGTCACCGAGCAGTAGATGAGCCGCGGGTTCAGGGCCCGCAGGCTCTCGTGGTCCAGGCCATACTGCTTCAGTCCGCCCACCTTGAAGTTCTCCACCACCACGTCCGCCCGGAGCGCCATGTCCCGGATCAGCGCCTGGCCTCCCGGGTGGGCCATGTCGATGGTGATGGAGCGCTTGTTGCGGTTGCAGGCCGTGAAGTAGGCCGCCTGGTCCGTCTCGCGGCCCTCGGCATCCTTCAGGAACGGAGGGCCCCACTGGCGGGTGTCGTCGCCCAGGCCGGGGCGCTCGACCTTGACCACGTCGGCGCCCAGGTCGGCCAGCACCTGGGTGCACCACGGCCCGGCCAGCACGCGCGAGAGGTCGAGCACCCGGATGCCGGCGAGCGCGCCGGGCGCGGCAGAGGCTGGATGGGAGGGCGAGGGAGAGGGCGGGAGAGCCGCGTCCATGGCGCCGTCAGTTCGCGAACGCGGCGATGCCCGTCTGGGCGCGGCCCAGGATGAGCGCATGCACGTCGTGGGTGCCCTCGTAGGTGTTGACCACCTCCAGGTTCACCAGGTGGCGCGCCACGCCGAACTCGTCGCTGATGCCGTTGCCGCCCATCATGTCGCGCGCCATGCGGGCGATGTCCAGCGCCTTGCCGCAGCTGTTGCGCTTGATGATGGAGGTGGCCTCCACGGCGGCCGTGCCCTCGTCCTTCATGCGGCCCAGGCGCAGGCAGGCCTGCAGGCCTATGGCGATCTCGGTCTGCATGTCGGCCAGTTTCTTCTGGATGAGCTGGTTGGCGGCGAGCGGCCGGCCGAACTGCTTGCGGTCCAGCGTGTACTGGCGTGCCGTGTGCCAGCAGAACTCGGCCGCGCCCAGCGCGCCCCAGGCGATGCCGTAGCGCGCGCTGTTCAGGCAGGTGAACGGGCCCTTCAGGCCCTGCACCTCGGGGAACGCGTTCTCCTCGGGCACGAACACGTCGTCCATCACGATCTCGCCGGTGATGGAGGCACGCAGGCCCACCTTGCCGTGGATGGCCGGCGCCGTGAGGCCCTGCATGCCCTTTTCCAGCACGAATCCGCGGATCGGGCCCACGGCGCCGGCCTCGCTCACCTCCTTGGCCCACACGACGAACACGTCGGCGATGGGGCTGTTGGTGATCCACATCTTGCTGCCCTTGAGCTTGTAGCCGCCCGCGGTCTTGTAGGCGCGCGTGGCCATGCTGCCGGGGTCGGAGCCGTGGTCGGGCTCGGTCAGGCCGAAGCAGCCGATCCACTCGCCGCTCGCCAGCTTCGGCAGGTACTTCTGCTTCTGCGCCTCGGTGCCGAACTCGAAGATCGGCACCATGACCAGCGAACTCTGCACGCTGGCCATGGAGCGGTAGCCCGAATCGATGCGCTCGATCTCGCGGGCGATCAGGCCGTAGGCCACGTAGTTCAGCCCCGGGCCGCCGTACTGCTCTGGAATGGTGGGGCCCAGCAGGCCCAGTTCGCCCATCTCGCGGAAGATGGCCGTATCGGTCTTCTCGTGGCGGAACTGTTCCAGCACGCGGGTCGCCAGCCGGTCGCGGCAGTAGGCCGCAGCGGCATCGCGCACCATGCGCTCGTCGTCGCTGAGCTGCTGGTCGAGCAGGAAGGGGTCTTCCCAGTGGAAGGCGGCAGGGCAGGCCATGGTGTGTCTCCTGAAAATCGGGCGGAAGATGTGATTTGCCGCTTCGGCATGTCACTCGGGATGCGTGGATGCTATGCCTTGCGGAAGGGCATCGGCAAGCGATGAAGTTGCATCCAGAAATGAGGTTCTGGAATACCTGTGTAGCATCCCCCCCATGCGCCGCACCCTGCCGTCCACCCAGGCCCTGGCCTGCTTCGAAGCCGCCGCCCGCCACGAAAGCTACACCCGCGCCGCCCAGGAACTGTTCCTTACGCAAAGCGCCGTGTCGCGGCAGATCATGGCGCTGGAGGAATTCCTGGGCGTGGCCCTGTTCCGCCGCACCCGCCACGGCGTGGCCCTGACGCCTGCCGGCACGCACTACGCCGCCCAGGTCGGGCGCTGGCTCGAAGGGCTGGAGCGCGACACGCTCGACGTCATGGCCCACCAGGGGCAGGGCGGCTCCATCCGCCTCGCCGCCGTGCCCACATTCGCCACCCGCTGGCTGGTGCCCCGCCTGCCCCGTCTGGCCGAGCGGCATCCCGACATCGTCGTCCACATCGAGACCCAGGTGCGGCCCTTCCTTTTCGCGGACGCGGGCTTCGATGCGGCCCTCTACGCCGGCACGCCGGAGCAGGTGGCCAATTGGCCCGGCACCCAGGCCCTGCGGTTGATGCAGGAGGACGTGGCGCCGGTCTGCAGCCCCGCGCTGCTGCCGGAGGGCCGGCCCCTGCCGCCGGAAGCGCTGGCTGAACTGCCGCTGCTGCAGCAGACGACGCGGCCGCTGGCCTGGCGCCAGTGGTTCGAGTCCATGGGGGTGCATGCCCCCCAGCATGCCCTGGACGGCCCGCGCTACGAACTCTTTTCCATGTCCGCCGTGGCGGCCGCCCACGGCCTGGGCGTGGCGCTGGTGCCGCTGATGCTGATCGAGCCCGAGCGCGCACGGGGCGAACTGGTGCCGGCCTGCGACTTTCCCCCGCGGGGAGGGCGGGGCTACTACTTCGTCACCCCCGCGCAGTCCCAGCCGCCGGTCGTCGCGGCCTTCGCTGCCTGGCTGCAGGACATGGCCGCGTCTTGACCGTGACGGCGCCCTGTCCGGTTGCATCGGCCGCCACCCCGGGCTAGGCTGTGCCTACCTGCTGTAGAGCAGGCGCTTGCAGGCTCTGTTTCCCTGCCTATCGTCACAACAAGGAGTACCGGCACATGCAAAACCACACGAGCGGCACCTACCACGCCCCCCACTTCGATCCCACGGTCGATGAACTCGAGGCCCTCAAGCAACTGGAAATCGGCCGCGCCATCAGCGTGCCGGAGGCCCTGCGCCACCACCTGTCGGGCCGCCTCTACGAGCGTGGCTACATCGCGAAGAACGCCACCGGCGACCTGGTCATCACGGACAGCGGCCGCGCCGTCATCCGCCGCCAGGAAGGCTGACCCGCCGCCGCGCGCCAGGCCGGGGTTGCGCCCCGGCTTTTTATTTTCCGCCGCCCGACCGTCCGACACCGGTCCGGCATTCGTCCTACACCGCGGAATTCGGGGATTTCATACAGTAGCGGCTGCGCCTGCAGGAGACGGGAATTGTTCCCCTCCTCCGGCAGGTGCCCGAGGATTGAAAACAAGTGGCCAGGCCCGGTGACGGATCGTCCCGCGGCGGGCTCTCGTGAAGGTGGTCCGGGCGGCGTGGCCCCCGGCTGTTTTCCAGGAATTCCGCGCCGGCCGTGGCGCCATTTTCGATGCGTTGCGCATCGACCCCGGCCGGGCAATGTTCCCCATTGAAGGACGAACATGAAAGAAATGCTGACTGTCGTGGCCGGATTCGTGCTTTTTTCCAGCCTGGGTATTGCCTACTTCGCCGCATCCGTCATGAGCGGCTTCTGAGCCAGGCCCCTGCGCCGCCGCTCTCCCTCATTCCCGCTCCCCATGCCTTCCCCGCACCGTTCCCCCGCCGACAAGGGCGACCAGCCCGTCGAGCCCGATGTTCCGGCGCCTCCGCCGGAGCCGGCCGATATGCCTCCCCATTGCGCGGGGCTGCCGGGCTGTCTGGCCATTGCACGGGCCCAGCCCTGACGGCCTCGATCCCTTCCGCCACTCCTCCAAGGAACTCCGCCATGCTGTCCCGCACCACCCCGTCTCCCGCCACGCAGCAACAGGTGGATGCCGCAGAGAAGCGGGTGGGCGAGGTGCTGGAGGATCTGGAGGCAGACACCCAGGCCGAGGTGAGCAAGATCACGCTGGAGGATGTGGTGGACACCAATCCCCGTACCGGCCGGCCCGAAGTGCAGAAGCACGTGGACATCACGGTGGAGCCGAAGGCCGAGCGGAAGTGGTCGCGGTGAGCGCTGCTTCAATCCAGTGATCTTGTGGCGCCTGGCTGCTGCGCGGGTGGCGCACATCGCATAGTCCTGTTTGCGTTCTACAGCAGCATGTCGATGCCATGGAGCGCCAACGGTCACATGCTCAAGGTCCCTGGTCTGCGCCTTGGCAGAAGCTATTCCAGCTGGTCTTCCTGGTTTTGACGCGCACCTCCTCCCCGGATGGCAGCCGTTGCGTCACCGAGAGCACACAGCGGCTGTCGCCTATCGGAGTGATCGCGAAAGCGGCACTGTAGTGCCCTCCCGGCTCGGGCATAAAACTGAAGGACGCAGTACAGGCCCATGCACCATTAGTGCTCCCCATGCCCAGCCAAACAGGCCGGGACGCCGGTATCAGGGCCAGATTCGCATGTCGTTCTCCACGGTCTGCTCGGAAGCTTTGGCGTTCGCAGGCGCCCGTGGCGCTGCGGGTGCCTATGTCTGCGCCGTGTACAGAGGCAACTTGGATCGTTGCCGTGGGGCCGCTGGTCGGTGACATGTACGGCGATGTGGCGCATCCCGCCAAGCCGAGGAGGCAAGCGGCGGTCGGAGTAAAGCCCCGTAAGCAAAACAAATGCATGAGGTTGCCTCGTTGTGAAAACGGTGGCAATGATGCATTGATGCCGGGCCTGATCACCCTGTCAATATTGCGGGAGGCCTGCCATTGGTGCAACAACCGCAGTCACCTCGGCCGCGCTGATCGTGCGCCAGGACCTGTTGAATATCGGAAGCGTGTCCAGGTACTGATGGCGCGGGGAACTTGGCATCCCGCTGCTTCCGCTATTGGATAGTGGACCGTCGCGTCGCTCTTGCGCCTATGGGGATTCTTGCCAGACAGGGCGGAAACCATGCGCTTCTCTGGGCGTCCTTGCGGAACCGGCCGAGGAAACGATGAGGAAATTATTCCTAAACCATGGCGTTGCAGCCATGGTGCCCGGGGCCGGAATCGAACCGGCACGCCTTGCGGCGGGGGATTTTGAGTCCCCTGCGTCTACCAATTTCACCACCCGGGCGACGCGAAGAAGGAAGCCCGGGATTATGGCACAGTAGGGGGCTATGGCTACCACCCCTTCCCCCACGTATCCCACCATCGAAGACGCGATCGGCCGCACGCCGCTGGTCGCCCTGCAGCGCATCGGCGCGCGGGAGAACGCCGAGCGCGGCACGGTCGTGCTGGGCAAGCTGGAGGGCAACAACCCGGCAGGTTCCGTGAAGGACCGGCCCGCGCTGTCGATGATCCGGCGTGCCGAGGAGCGCGGGGAGATCAAGCCGGGTGACACGCTCATCGAGGCGACTTCGGGCAATACCGGTATCGCACTGGCGATGGCGGCGGCGATCAAGGGCTACCGGATGGTGCTGGTGATGCCGGAAGACCTGTCGGTGGAGCGGGCGCAGACGATGAAGGCCTTCGGTGCGGAGCTGATCCTGACGCCCAAGAGCGGCGGCATGGAGTACGCGCGCGACCTGGCCGAGACCATGGTGCGGCAGGGCAAGGGCGTGGTGCTCGACCAGTTCGCCAATCCGGACAACCCGCGCATCCACTACGAGACCACCGGGCCCGAACTGTGGGAGCAGACGGGCGGGCGCATCACGCATTTCGTGAGCGCGATGGGCACGACCGGCACGATCACCGGCGTGTCGCGCTTCCTGAAGGAAAAGAACCCCGCCATCCAGATCATCGGTGCGCAGCCCAAGGAAGGCTCACGCATCCCGGGCATCCGCAAGTGGCCGCAGGAATACCTGCCCAAGATCTACGATCCGCGCGCGGTGGACGAGACGATCAATGTCGGCCAGGACGATGCCGAGGACATGTGCCGCCGCCTCGCTCGGGAAGAGGGCATCTTCGCGGGCATCTCCGCCGCGGGCGCCTGCTGGGCCGCGCAGGAGATCGCTCGGCGCGAGCGGGATGCTACCATCGTCTTCGTCGTGTGCGACCGGGGCGACCGCTACCTGTCCACCGGGGTGTTTCCCGCCTGAGCGGCGTGGCTGGCAGCGGCACGATGCATTCCGAACCGCATTTCTGCACCCAGTGCGCCACGCCGCTGGCCTGGGTCACGGCCCTGGAAGACGGCGGGGAGCGGCAGCGCCTGCGTTGCCCGGCCTGCGGCTGGACGCACTGGAACAATCCCACGCCCGTGCTGGCCGCGGTCGTCGAGCTGGACGGACGCGTGCTGCTGGCGCGCAACGCAGCGTGGGAGCACAAGGCCTTCGCGCTCATCACGGGCTTCATGGAGGCGGGCGAGACGCCGCAGGAAGGCATCGCGCGCGAGGTGAAGGAAGAGACGAACCTCGACGTGAGCGCGCTGTCGCTGATCGGGGTGTACGACTTCCAGCGCATGAACCAGGTCATCGTGGCCTACCATGCGGTGGCGCACGGCACGGTGCAGCTTTCGCCCGAACTGGTGGACTACCGGCTGATCGCGCCGGAAAACCTGCGGTGCTGGCCCGCCGGCACGGGGCAGGCGCTGGCCGACTGGCTGCGCGGCCGCGGCATCGAACCCACGTTCATGGAGTGGCCGGGCCAGCGCAGCGAGGCGCCCGCACCCGTTGCCCCGGTGCAGGCGGGCCCCACTGCAGACGCGGCAGCAGGGCTGGCACGGCCCGCGCCGCTCTAGAATTCTTTCTCTCTTCGCCAGGAAGCCGACGACGATGCACATCCACAAGGAAATCGACACCCGCGGGCTCAACTGCCCGCTGCCCATCCTGAAGGCCAAGAAGGCGCTCGCCTCGATGGCCAGCGGCGAGGTGCTGAAGGTGGTGTCCACCGACAACGGTTCGCTGCGCGACTTCCAGGCGTTCGCGAAGCAGACCGGCAACGAACTGCTGGACCAGAGCACGGCGGGCGAGGAATACACCCACGTGCTGCGGCGGCGCTAGGCCCCCGGGCCGTACAGGCATGCTGCCATGCTCCGCGGACGGGGCGAGGCCAGCGAAAAGGCGCTCCCGGGGAGCGCCTTTTTTCTTTCGATGGCAGCGATTGCCTGACGAATATGCAGATCAGATTTCCACGGTCTTGAGGTATTCGCGGAAGGCGGCGCCCACCTGGGGATGCTGCAGGGCCAGTTCCACGGTGGCTTCCAGGAAGCCTTCCTTGCTGCCGCAGTCGTAGCGCTTGCCTTCGTAGCGGAAGGCATAGACGGCTTCGCGGGCCATGAGGCGGGCGATGGCGTCGGTGAGCTGGATCTCGCCGCCCACGCCCTGGGGCTGGTTGCGGATCTCGTCGAACACGCCCGGCGTGAGGATGTAGCGGCCGGCCACGCCCATGCGCGAGGGGGCGTCTTCGGGCGCCGGCTTCTCGACGATGCGCTCGATGCGGATCAGCGGGCCGCCGGCAGGTTCGCCGGCCACGATGCCGTAGCGGCGCACCTGGTCCTGCGGCACTTCCTGCACGGCCAGCAGCGAGCGGCCCTGCTTGCGGAAGGCGGCTGCCATCTGGGCCATGACGGGTTGCCCGCCGGGGGGGCCCACCATGAGGTCGTCGGCGAGCAGCACGGCGAAGGGTTCGCGGCCCACGAGCGGCTCGGCGCAGAGCACGGCATGGCCGAGGCCCAGGGAGCGCGGCTGGCGCACGAAGGCGCAGTCCATGTCGTTGGGCGCGACCGAGCGCACGAGCTGCAGCAGGTCGTTCTTGCCGGCGGCTTCCAGTTCGTTTTCCAGTTCGTAGGCAGTGTCGAAATGGTCCTCGATGGCGCGCTTGCTGCGGCCGGTGACGAAGATCATGTGGCGGATGCCGGCCGCGTAGGCCTCTTCGACGGCGTACTGGATCAGCGGCTTGTCCACCACCGGCAGCATCTCCTTGGGGGATGCCTTCGTGGCGGGCAGGAAGCGGGTGCCCAGGCCGGCCACGGGGAAGACGGCTTTGCGGATCGCGGAGTTGTCGCTCATTGAAGATTCCTCGGTTCTGAGTTGGATCATTGTCGAAGGAGGGTGGGGGCACCACCGTAGGCCTTCAACTGAAACTGCACCTGGTTACACCCCCGGGGGTGGTTCACCCCAGCCGCGCCAACTGGTCGCGCAGGCGCTCGAGCGTGGCGCCGAAGTCCGCGACGCGCTTCTGCTCCTGCTCGATGACGGCCGGCGGCGCCTTGGCGACGAAAGCCTCGTTCGCGAGCTTGCCGCGCGCCTTGGCGATCTCGCCCTCGATGCGGCCGATCTCCTTGGCGAGGCGGGCCTTCTCGGCGGCCACGTCGATTTCCATGTGCAGGCACAGGCGGGCCTCGCCGACCACGGCCACGGGCGCGGCCTGCGCGGCGGCGGCCCAGGTGGCTTCGTCGTCGAACACCTTGACTTCGCTGAGCTTGGCCAGGGCCTGCAGGGCCGGCGCGGCCGCGCGCATGAAGTCGGCGTCGCCGACGGCGTAGAGCGGCAGCCGGGTGGCGGGGGAGACGTTCATTTCGCCGCGCAGCGTGCGGCAGGCATCGACCAGGGCCTTGAGGCGGCCGACATGGGCGATGGCGGCCTCGTCGATGCGTTCGGGCTGGGCCTGCGGATAGGGGGCGACGCTGACCGACGCGCCCTCGCGGCCGGCCACCGGGGCGACCTTCTGCCAGAGCTCTTCGGTGATGAACGGGATCAGCGGGTGCGCGAGGCGCAGGATGGTTTCCAGCGTGCGGATCAGCGTGCGGCGCGTGGCGCGCTGCTGCGCTTCGCCGCCGGTCTGGATCTGCACCTTGGCGATTTCCAGGTACCAGTCGCAGAACTCGTTCCAGACGAATTCGTAGATGGCCTGGGCGACGTGGTCGAGGCGGTAGTCCTCGAAGCCCCTGGCGACTTCCGCCTCCACCTTCTGCAGGGCGGAGACGATCCATCGGTCGGGCTGGCTGAACTGGAGGTAGCCGCCGTCGCAGTCGGCCTGGGTGTGGTCCGAGAGGCCGCAGTCGTGGCCTTCGCAGTTCATGAGCACGAAGCGGCTGGCGTTCCAGAGCTTGTTGCAGAAATTGCGGTAGCCCTCGCAGCGCTTGCTGTCGAAGTTGATGTTGCGGCCCAGGCTGGCGAGCGCCGCGAAGGTGAAGCGCAGCGCATCGGCGCCGTAGGCGGGAATGCCCTCGGGGAATTCCTTCTGCGTGTTCTTGCGCACCTGGGGCGCGGTCTCGGGGCGGCGCAGGCCGGTGGTGCGCTTGTCCAGCAGGGGTTCCAGCGCGATGCCGTCGATGAGATCGACCGGGTCGAGCACGTTGCCCTCGGACTTGCTCATCTTCTTGCCCTGCGCGTCGCGCACAAGGCCGTGCATGTACACGTGCCTGAACGGCACGCGGCCGGTGAAGTGCGTGCTCATCATGATCATCCGGGCGACCCAGAAGAAGATGATGTCGTAGCCCGTGACCAGCACGGAGGAGGGCAGGTAGAGGTCGTAGTCCTTGGTGGGCGATGTGTCATCCAGCGCTTCGGGCCAGCCGAGCGAAGAGAACGGCACCAGGGCCGACGAATACCAGGTGTCCAGCACGTCGGCATCGCGCGTGAGCTTGGCGCCAGCGCCGGCCTGGGCCTGGGCTTCGGCCTCGTTGCGGGCCACGTACACGTTGCCGGCCTCGTCGTACCAGGCCGGGATCTGGTGGCCCCACCAGAGCTGGCGGCTGATGCACCAGTCCTGGATGTTGTTCATCCACTGGTTGTAGGTGTTGACCCAGTTCTCGGGCACGAACTGCACCTGGCCCGAGGCCACGGCATCGATGGCCTTCTGCGCGATGGACTTGCCGGTGGCGTCGCCCTTGCCGACCTCGCTCATGGAGACGAACCACTGGTCGGTCAGCATCGGCTCCACCACCTGGCCGGTACGCACGCAGATGGGCACCATCAGCTTGTGCTTCTTGGTCTCGACCAGCGCGCCTGCGGCTTCCAGGTCGGCCACGATGGCCTTGCGGGCCACGAAGCGGTCCATGCCACGGTACTTTTCGGGGGAGTTCTCGTTGATCGTGGCCTGCAGGGTCAGCACCACGATCATGGGCAGGCCGTGGCGCTGGCCCACCTGGTAGTCGTTGGGGTCGTGCGCAGGCGTGACCTTGACCACGCCGGTGCCGAATTCCTTATCGACGTAGGCGTCGGCGATGATGGGGATCTCGCGGCCCACCAGGGGCAGGGTCACGGTCTTGCCCACGAGGGCGGCGTAGCGCTCGTCCTCGGGGTGGACCATCAGCGCCACGTCGCCCAGCATGGTCTCGGGGCGGGTGGTGGCCACCGTCAGGCTGCCGCTGCCGTCGGTGAGCGGGTAGGCGATGTGCCAGAGCGAGCCGTCCTTCTCCTCGTTTTCCACTTCCAGGTCCGACACGGCGGACTGCAGCTTCGGGTCCCAGTTGACCAGGCGCTTGCCGCGGTAGATCAGGCCCTGCTGGTAGAGCTTCACGAAGGTGTCGGTCACCACCTTGGAGAGCTTGTCGTCCATGGTGAAGTACTCGCGGCTCCAGTCCACGCTGTCGCCCATGCGGCGCATCTGCGTGGTGATGGTGTTGCCGCTCTTTTCCTTCCATTCCCAGACCTTCTCCACGAAGTTCTCGCGGCCCAGGTCGTGGCGGCTCACGCCTTGCTCCTGCAGCTGGCGCTCCACCACGATCTGCGTGGCGATGCCGGCATGGTCCGTGCCCGGCACCCACAGCGTGTTGTGGCCCAGCATGCGGTGGTAGCGCGTGAGGCTGTCCATGATGGTCTGGTTGAACGCATGGCCCATGTGCAGCGTGCCGGTCACGTTGGGCGGCGGCAGCTGGATGGCGAAGTTCTCGCCGCGCGCGGCGGCGCCGGCATCCGGCGCGCCGGTGCCGCGGTAGCCCGCCGCGCCGTAGCCCCGGCGCTCCCACTCGGGGCCCCAGTGGGCTTCCAGGGCGGAGGGTTCGAAGGACTTGGACAGGCTTTCAAGGCCGGGCTGGTGCAGGGGCGAGCTCATGGGCGTGGAAACGGGCAGGTGCGGCGCCTCCGCAAAGAGGCGCTGTCGCGTGGGAAATGGGCTGAACGGGGGATTCTACGGGCGCGGCTCCGGGGGGCATGCCGCAGGCGGTGTCTCGTTTTGTTACGTACCGGTGGTGGACCGCGCTGCGCCGGCTGCGAATAATTCGCGGCTCCGCCACCGCGGGCCGCCCGGAGGGGGCAGGCCGCGCCGGTGATGAAAAACCATTCCAACAAGGCGCAGTGCCGATGAACGCATCTTCCGAATTCCGCAAGGGCCTCCTGAGAGTGGCCTTGCTCACCCTGGTTTCCCTTTTTCTGGTCCCCGCCGCGACGATGCTGTTCGCGCGGCACGTGCAGGGCACGGAAGATGCCCGCTTCCTGGCGGACATCGAGCGCCGCATCGATGCCGAGCCGTCGATGCCCGCGGCCGAGAAAGAGGCCCAGCGCGCGTTCTTCCGCAGCCATCCACCGTCCGGCGCCTGCCAGGACACGCATCCACGCGTCGCCGCGGTGCGCGAGCGCCTGTGCGGCCGTTTCTCGCCCGCGTGGCAGTTCGACCTGGCCCACCGGCTGTCGGCCGCGACGCTCCTGGGCGGCGCCGCGCTGCTGCTCTCGGTGCTCGGGCTGGGGGCGCTGGCGTTCGTGAACCGGCCGCTGCAGTACGCGAGCTTCGTGGCGGGATGGCGGATCACCACCTGGGCGAGCGCGATCTCGCTGGTCGTGCAGGGAGCCATGCTGACGTGGCTCGCGTTCTGGGTGCCGGCGTTCTTCTTCCACCGGTACTCGCCCAAGCTCATCCTGGTGGTGGCGCTGGGCATGGCCGTGGCCGTGGTCCTGGCCGTGGCGGCGATCTTCCGCAGGCTGCCACGGGACAACGCGGTGACGGGCGAGACCATCGCGGAAGCCGACGCACCGCAGCTCTGGCAGCGGGTGCGCGCCCTGGCCGCACGCCTGGGCACGGAGCCTCCGCGCCATATCGTGGGCGGCATCGATGCCAATTTCTTCGTCACCGAGGCGCCGCTGACCGTGCAGGGGCGCGAACTCACGGGCCGCACGCTGTTCGTCAGCCTCCCGCTGCTGCGGGTGCTGGACCAGCACGAGGCCGACGCGGTGCTGGCGCACGAACTGGCCCACCTGGGCGGCGGCGATACGCGCAGCAGCGCCCGCCTGGGCCCGAAGCTGGTGCAGTTCGACCACTACCTGCATGCGGTGCGCGAGGGTGGCCTGTCGGCGCTGGCGTCGCCGCTGCTCACGCTCTACCGCACCATCTTCGAGATCGCCCTCGCGCGGGACAGCCGCGAGCGCGAATTCCGGGCCGACCGCACGGCCGCGGAGGCGGTGTCGCCCGAGGGCATCGCCCGGTCGCTCGTGAAGATCGCCGCCTACGCGCAGTACCGGCACCGCATCGAGGAAGACCTGTTCGGCCGGGACCAGCGCCACGGCCAGGCGCTGGGCATCGCGGGCTTCATCGCGCAGGGGCTCGGGCCCTATGCGGAGTCGCCCGGTTTCGCCGAAGCCATGCGCTCGGCCCACGTGCCGCATCCCTTCGATTCGCACCCGCCCATGCCCGAGCGCATCGGGCGCGTGGGTGTGTCGCTGGCCGAAGCCGACTATGGTGCCATCGTGCGCCGCGCGCCGGCATCCACCTGGGCGCAGGACATCCTCACGGCCGGGGCGATCGAGTCGCGGCTGTGGTCGGAATACGAGGCGGCTTTCGCGGAGAACCACGAGCGCAGCTTGGCCTACCGTTACGAGCCCGCGAATGACGCTGAGCGGGCAATCGTGCTGCAGTACTTTCCCCCGCAGTCGTTCGAGGTCAAGGGTGGCCATGCGGTGGAGGTGGGCATCGACGGCATCCGGGCCACTCGGGGTGACCAGCACGTGCCCTGGGACGCCGTGAAGGCGCTGCAGTTCAGCGAGAGCGCGTTCACGAACGCGCTGGTGGTCACCCATCCGGAAAAGCAAATGCTGCGGCACCGCACCACCAGGATCGCGCTGGCAGGCATGCGGTCGGAGAAGGACCGGTTCAAGGCCGTGGTGAATGCCTATTGGCAGCGCCACCAGGTGATGCGCATGCACCAGGCCGGGGGCTGAGCCCGGCTGCCGCTTCCGGACCTGCGCCAGGCAGGTCGGCCAGCCTGGTTACCTGTCTCAGTCGGAAGTCCCCGGCACGTACTCCGGCCGGTCGTTGGCCTGGGGCTTGAGCGGGGCGGCCGACCTGCCTTCGGCGCGCTCGCGGCGCCATTGCTCCTTGCGGGCCGTCCATTCGGCGAGGCGCTGGTGGGCCACCTGGCTGTCCTTGGCCATGTGCTCCTCGTCGGCCAGCTGGGCGGCCAGTTCGAGCCGGATGCCGTTGGGGTCGAAGAAATAGATGCTCTTGAAGATGTGGTGGTCGGTCACGCCGAGCACCTCGATGCCGTGCGCCTGCAGGCGGGCCTTGGTGTTCTCGAGTTCCTCGACCGTATCGACGCGGAAGGCGATGTGGTTGACCCACTGCGGGGTGTTGGGCGAGGGTTCGGGCTTCACGTCGTCGCCCAGATCGAAGAAGGCGATGAAGGAGCCGTCCCGCAGGCGGAAGAAGAAGTGCGTGTAGGGGCAGTATTCGCCGGTGCTGGGCACGTAGTCGCTCTGGATGATGTGGTAGAGCGGCAGGCCGAGGATGTCTTCGTAGAAGTGCCGCGTTTCTTCGGCGTCGCGTGCGCGGTAGGCGTAGTGGTGCAGTTGCTGCACGGCGGCGGGTGCGGGCAGGGTGGCCAGGTCGGGGCGGGGCAGTGCGCTCATGGTTGTCTCCTGGGGATGGATGGGGTGATTGTACTATCCGTAATCAATTTCATATAGAGCAACTTGCGGAAGCCCCTGGAGCGGACGTATAGTCGGCACCGAGGCCTTTCCTGGCCGTCTGTCGTCCCCCCACTTTTTCTTCGAGGTATCCGCCGATGCGCCTGTGAGCCCCCTCCCATCCGTTCCACCCTTTTTGTTGCGGGGTGGCCGATCACGATGGCTTGGAGTGGCCCGGCATGGCGACCTTCAACGCGGACATCCGTCCGCTTTCTTCCCGCGGCGCACCGCGCGCTGCTTCTTCCTTTTCCGATCACGCGTTGTCCTCCCATGGCGCCGAGGGGGCGGCTTCCCGGCTGCAGCTGCGCCAGGTGTAGTGGTGTCCTCCCGGCGGCGAACCGCTGTGGGGGGAGCCGCCGACGTTGAGCCTGCCGCCCGGCATCACCGGCCTGGTGGGCGACAACGGCGTGGGCAAGAGCGTGCTGCTGTCGATCGCGGCCGGCGCGTTGCTGCCGTCTTCCGGCAATGTGCTGTGCACGGGGACGTTGCGGGCCGTGGGCCAGCATCCGCCGGGCGCGACCCTGGACGCGCTGGCGGGCCTCGACCGCGAACTGGAGGCATTGCAGAGGCTGGAGTGCGGCCTGGGCAGTGCCGAGGACCTGCTTCTGGCGGACGGCCGCTGGGACTGGCCTGCGCGCTGGCGGCAGGCGCTGGAGGGGGCCGGGCTCGGCCACCTGCGGGGCGATGCCGATGCGAGCCGCCTCAGCGGAGGAGAGCGTGTGCGAGTGGCCCTGGCCGGGGCCTTTTTTTCGCAGGCCGATGTGCTGCTGCTGGACGAGCCCACCAACCACCTGGATGGCGAAGCACGGCGCTGGCTGCAGCAGGCGCTGGATGGCGGGCGTGGCGGCCCGCACGCCGTGCTGGTCGCGAGCCATGACCGGGCGCTGCTGGAGGGAGCGGACCGCATCGCTGAACTGTCGCCGCGCGGCCTGCGGCTGTATGGTGGCGGCTGGAGCGCGTATGCGGCCCAGAAGGCTGCCGAAACCCGGGCCGCGCACGAGGCGCTGCGGCAGGCGCGTGCGCAGCGCGATGGGGCGTTGCGCGAACTGCGCCGCCAGCAGCAGGCCCAGGCCCGGCGCACCGCGCGCGGGAGTGCATCACGCCGGGACGCGAACCAGTCGCCCCTGGTGCTGGACCGCATGAAGGACCAGGCCGAAGCGCACGCGGGACGGGAGGGCGTGCGCCGGCAGCAGGTGCGTGACCGGATCGAGGAGACCGTGCGCGATGCGTTCGCCAGGGTGGGGCCGGAGGCGGCCGTGGCGCTGCCGCTGCCTGCCAGCGCCGTTCCGGCAGGCAAGCCGGTGCTGCGGCTGGAGGGTGTGGTGCCACCTTTCGGACCGAAGACGCCGCTCGACGGGCTCTGGAGCGGCCCGGTGCGCATCGCCGTGACCGGGCCCAATGGCTGCGGCAAGAGCACCCTGCTGCGCATGCTGGCGGGGCACCTGGCGCCCGCGGCCGGCCGCGTTGTCTGCCCGGTGCGTCCGGTCTGGCTGGACCAGGATGCCCGGGCGTTGCTGCCGCCGGAGCGCAGCGTGATGGAGGTGCTCGCGCTGGCGGAGTCGCCGCTGCCCACGGCGGAACTGCGTACGCGCCTGGCGCAGCTCGGCCTGGATGCGGACCGCGTGCTGCGCCCGTCCGGCCGCCTCAGCGGAGGCGAGCGGGTGCGGGCGGCGCTGGCCTGTGCCCTCTGGGGTGGCGCGCCTGCGCAGCTGCTGCTGTTGGACGAGCCTTCCAATCATCTGGATGCCCGCGCGGTAGAGGCGCTGCAGGAGGCGCTGTCGTCGTTCACCGGGGCGATGGTGGTGGTGTCGCATGACCGGCATTTCCTGCAGGCGCTGGTGCCGCAGGTGGCCTGGACCTGGGAGGATGGGGGCTGGAACCTCGATGGACCGCTGGAGCTGCCGGGCTGAGCAGGGCGAGGCGGCTCAGGAGGCCAGCGCGGCGTGCTTCCAGGCCGTGGCGGCCGCTTCCGTGTCGCCGCGCTGTTCCGCGAGCTCCGCGAGGTGGCGCCAGGCACGGCAGCGCAGCGGACCTTCGTCGAGCTGCTGGGCGGCCTGGGTGAACAGCTGCTGGGCCTTGCCCCAGAGCTGGCGGCGCAGGCAGGCCATGCCGGACAGGTACTGCAGGCGCGCGTCGCGCGGATTGGCCTGCTGGGCGGATTCGATGCGCGCCAGCCAGGCGGCGTCGAGCGCGTCGAGGTTGCTTTCCAGCACGCGCACGAGCTTGAGTGCGTGGGCGTCGGGCAGCGGGTTGGCGGCGTCCACCATGCGCTCCCACGCGGGCAGCAGCCAGGTGCGGACCTGGCCGTGGTCGCCACCGAGTTCGGTGAGGCGCTGCGCGGCATGGATCGCCAGTTCGGGCATGGCGCGCTCTGCCGGCTCGAACGACATCCAGGTGTGCTGCAGCTGGGCGGGGTCGTGCGCGCCGTTGAGCAGTTCGATGGCGAGCCCGCGCACGATGCTCTGCGCCGCGGCGGGAGAGAAGGCGCGGTGCTTGCCGAGCAGGCGGGCGGTCTCCAGTGCCTCCTGGGTCTGGTGCGAGAGGCGCGTGGCCTTGAGGCGCGCCCGCAGGGCCAGCGTGCGCCGGGCCGCACCCTGGGGCAGGGCGGCGAGGTGCTCCAGGGCGGTGGCCGCGTCGCGTTCGTCGAGCGACCAGCGGGCGGCGCGCAGCTGGGCGCCTTCGCGCAGTTCCAGTTCGCTCACGGGCGCGCGGGCCGGAATGTTGTCCAGGGCGTTGCGCAGGTGGGCCTCGCGGGTGGCGCGGTCCTGCAGGGCGTGGGAGCTTTCGGCGGCGACGAGGTGGGCCAGCGTGCGCAGCTGGCGCCCGTGCGGCACGGTTTCTCCGGCGGCTTCCAGGGCGTTTTCCTGGGCGAGGGCGGCCATGGCGGCCTTGCGCGAGCGCAGGAAGCGCCCGGCCAGCAGCTGCGAGAGCGCGTCGAGCAGGGCAGCGTGCATGGAGCGCTCCTTCTGCTGCACGCGCCAGCGCCGTGCCTGGCCCGGCAGCTCGAGCAGGGCCGACAGGGCACGCAGCGCGGCATAGAGGATCGCGAAGCCGCCGAAGAACAGCAGCAGCACGAAGTTGAGCGACAGGTCCACGCGGTAGGGTGGCCAGAACAGGGTCACGGTGCCCTGGTTGTTGCCCGCGAACAGGGCGGCCGCCACGGCCGTGCCGAAAAGTACCAGGAACCAGAGTGCTGCGCGCATGGGTCGGTGGTCTCCTGCGCGGTTCAGCGGCCGGCGGCGGCGGTGGCCAGCGCGGCGAAGGTTTCGTCCAGCGTGGGCAGGGCCGCGCCCTTGAGGTGGACCTGTGCCTGCTGCAGCACCGTGGCGGCCGTCTGCGTGCGGCGCGATGCGGGATCGAAGTACCGGCCCAGGGCGTTGTTCGCGGCGGAGAGGTCGGCGCGTGCCGATTCGTACTGGCGCGCGAGCAGCGCGAGCCGGGCGTTCATCAGCTGGAGCTTGAGGTTCTCGCGCAGGAAGAAGGCCTGGTCGGGGGCGATGAGGATGGCCTCCGGACGGTCGATGCGGGTGACGCGCAGCAGCTGGCGGGCCTCGTCGCGCACGACTTCCCAGCCGCGCTGCAGCGTGGCTTGCCACCAGGGCAGGGGGCCGTCGGCACCGGGCGCGGCCGGGCCCTCGGACGGGCGGGCGGCGGCATTCATGCGCCGCGTGGCCGCGGCCTGCGCGACGGCGTTCTGCAGGGGCAGTTCGTCCACCTGGCGCATGAGGTCGTCCAGGCGGGCCAGCAGGCCGGCCGTGTCGGTGACCTGTGCCGAGCCCACGCGGTCGAGGTCGCGGCCGATGGCGCGCGCCACGGGGGCCAGGCGCGGCTGCGCGGCCCGCTCGATGCGCTGGCTGGCGCTCTTGAGCGCGGCCATGACGGGCTCCAGGCTGCCGGTGAGCTGGGCCTGCTGCTGCGCGAGGCGCAGCGCGGATTCGATGTCCACCACGAGGTTCTCGTCGCGCGAACGCGAGAGGCTCTGCATGAGTTCCTCGAGCTGGCTGCGCTGCAGGGCGACTTCGCTCACGCGGGTTTCGTTCACCGCGATGCGCGCCGAGACGTCGCGCGCCATGTCCAGCGCCTGGTTGGCGAGGGTGCGGGCCTCGATGGACTGCGCGCCCGCATCGGCCGACTGGCGTGCGAGCTGTTCCTGGATACTGCCGAGGCGCTGCCACAGCATGACGCTGGTCGCGAGGCCGGCGACGGCCACGACGCCGAGCAGCGTCAGCACGGCGCGCTGCACGCCGGAAGCCTGGGGCGCCGGCGTTGCGGGAGGCGCGGAAGGTGCGTGGTGGGGCTCGGAACTCATGGGTGGGATTCTATCGATGCGACCACGTCGTTCAGGGCCGGGCGGCACTGGCGCACGGCTCCGAAGCCGGCGTCCTGCGCGGCCTGCGCGATGCGGGGATGGGTGGCGAGCGCGCGCGCACCGGACCAGTCCTGTCCGGGCAGCGCTGCATCCAGGTGCGCCACCGCCTCGGAACTGCTGAAGAGCCAGAGCGAGCCGTCCGTGGCCGCGGCGCGGGCGAGGGCCAGTTGCTCTGCGCTGAAGTCGGGGGCGCCGCGTTCGTAGGCCGCGACGAATTCGGCCTGCCCGCCGGCCGCGGCGATCTGCTGCGCGAGCCATTCGCGGCCCGTGCCCGCGACGGTGTCCGCGCCGTCGCCGTCGGCCTGCGCGCCGCGCACGATGAGGATGCGGTCGCCGTGCCGCACCTGCGGCGCTACCTGGGCCCACAGGGATTCGGAGTCGAACTGCGCGGCGCCGGGCGCGGGCCGGTCGATGGACTCCGCGGGCACGCCGGCCTGCCGCAGCGCCTGGGCGGTGCCGGGGCCCGGCGCCCAGATCCGCGGCAGCGCGGCCGGATCGCCGGCGAACAGCGCGGCGCCCGTTCCTGGCGGATCGAAGAAATAGTGGGCCGCGTTGCTGCTCACGAACATGACCGCGCGCCAGCGGGGCCACGCCTCGCGGGCTGCCTGCAGTGCCGCGCGGGCCTCGGGATGGGCGCACCCGCGGATGGCGATGAGGGGCAGGGCCACGGCGTCGATGCCGCGCGCATGCAGGTGCACGACCCATTGCGTGGCGTCGCGCTCCGGGCGGGTGACGATGGCGCGGCGCGGGGCCGGAGGCGGGGGGGCGCGGTGCACGGGGTGGATGGGGCTCTGTGGGCGGGCGCGGCGGTCAGGCCGGGATCTGCGCGCCGTCCGCGCGCAGCCGCGCCGCGACGGCGGAGCCGAGCGCTTCGGCTTCGGGCAGGGAGGCGACCGGCGCGGATATCTGCACGCGCACCAGGGGGCGGATGCCCTCGGGATCGCCCCAGGCACCGTCCAGGCGGAGCGTGCCGGCGTCCGTCCACCGGCCGTGGGCCGCCAGCGGCACGGAGCAGCTGCCGCCCAGGGCGCGGCTCACGGCGCGTTCGGCGGCCACGCACAGCCAGGTGGCCTGGTGGGCGAGCGGCGCCACCGCCTGCAGCAGGTCATGGCGTTCGGAGCGTATCTCCAGGCCCAGCGCGCCCTGGCCGGCGGCCGGCAGCATGTCGTCGGGCTCGAACAGGGCGCGGATGCGGCCTTCCAGCCCCAGGCGCTTGAGGCCCGCGGCCGCCAGCACGATGGCGTCGTACTGGCCTTCGTCGAGCTTGCGCAGGCGGGTGTCGAGGTTGCCGCGCAGCGGCTGGATGACGAGGTCGGGGCGCAGCGCCTGCAACAGCACCTGGCGGCGCAGGCTGGAAGTGCCGACCACGGCGCCCTCGGGCAGGTCGGCGAGGCAGGCATGGCGGGGCGAGACGAAGGCGTCGCGCGGATCCTCGCGTTCCATCACGCAGGCCAGCTCGAAGCCTTCGGGCAGCTCCATGGGCACGTCCTTGAGCGAATGCACGGCGACGTGGGCGCGGCCTTCTTCCAGGGCGACTTCCAGTTCCTTCACGAAGAGGCCCTTGCCGCCCACCTTGGACAGGGTGCGGTCGAGGATCTGGTCGCCCTGGGTGGTCATGCCGAGCAGTTCGACGGCGTGGCCGCGCGCGCGCAGCAGGGCCTGCACATGCTCGGCCTGCCACAGCGCGAGGCGGCTTTCACGCGTGGCGATGACGATGGGGGGAAGGCCGGAGGCGGCGGAGGTCGTGGGCGGGGAGGAGGGATGCATCGGGGGTGTTCCAGGCCGGGCGGGCGGAAGGCTCGGCGGACCTGGCGGGGATGCTAGCATGCTGCGCCGCAGCACCCGTCCTTCCGCCGGGGCGCCTCCAGGAGACTTTTCCGCATGAATGCGACGCCTTCCCGCAAGACCGATCCCGTGTCCGAGCCGCAGGCCGCCCCGTCGCCCGGACGACGTGCCGACAAGGACCAGCCGCTGATCCAGGACATCCGCCTG